>NZ_LIPQ01000246.1 GCF_001418135.1 Streptomyces aureus | reverse complement strand
GCGCGCGAACTCGCCCGCACCGCGCAGCCTTTCACCGATCTCCGGCCGCTCGACCGGATGATCGGCTCGGCCAAGGTCGTCGGCATCGGCGAGGCCACCCACAGCTCGGCCGAGTTCTTCACCGCCAAGCACCGGATCTTCGAGCACCTCGTGGAGCGCAAGGGCTTCACCACCTTCTCCCTGGAGGCCAACTGGTCCACCGGGCTGCTCGTCGACGAGTGGGTGCGCACCGGCCGCGGCGACATCCGGGCGATCATGCGGGACGAGTTCCAGGAGTCGTACCGCCTCTGGAACACCGAGGAGTACCTCGACCTCTTCCGCTGGATGCGGCGGCACAACCAGCTCCACCCCGGCCACCAGGTCCGCTTCATGGGCAACGACCTCGGCTACGCGGGCGCGGACCTCTTCGACCGCGTGACCTCGTACGTGGCCCGCACCCGTCCCGCGCTCCTCCCCCGCTTCGAGGAGCTGTACCGCAGCTCGCGCCCCACGGGCGGGGTCGAGGCGTGGATGAAGGGGTACATGGCCAAGCCGCGCCCCGAGCGGCAGCGGATGGCCGCCGACGTGAACACGGCGCTCACCCTCCTGGAGCGGCAGCGGCCCGCGAAGGACCCCCGCGCGCGTGAGGCGGCCCAGTGGGCGGTGCAGCACGCCCGGGCCATCGCCCAGGTCGGTACCGAGTACGCCCACGACATGTTCACGGACGCGGGGATCGCCCAGGCCATGCTCTACCGGGACCGGGTCATGGCCGAGAACACCGTGTGGTGGCAGCGGCAGACCGGCGACCGGATCGTGCTCTCCGCCCACAACGGGCACGTCGGCTACGAGACCCCGAAGCCCGACCAGTACCCGCGGCTCCAGGGGGCCTTCCTGCGGGACGCGCTCGGCCGGGACTACGTGAGCGTCGGCGCCTCCTTCGGGCAGGGGTCGTTCAACGCGCACGACACCGAGGCCCCCGGCGAGCCGCTGCGGCCCTTCACCGTCGGCACGCTCGGCCCGGACAGCAACGCCCACACCCTGGACCGGGTGTCGCCCGCCGCGTTCTACCTGGACCTGCGGCGCGCGACACCGGCCGCGCGCGACTGGCTCGCCACCCCCCGGGCGACCCGGGGCATCGGAACGGCGTACCCCTGGCCGGACGCCGTGCACCAGGCGCGCCTCTCCGCCACGTACGACCTGCTGATCCACTTCCCCCGGATCACGGCGGCGCGCGTCCGCTGAGGCCGGAGGTACGGGTGGGCCGGCCGTGACGGTACGGGGATCGGCCACGGTCCGTCCGAAAAGGTACGCCTCCCGGTCGAGGTCTGGCCGGGGCCACGCGCGGGCATGCTGGCCCTGGAGCCGCCGCCCGCGCTTGGCGCGTCCGGGTGCGACGGCCACCTCGACGGAGAGGGACGGGTCGGCCGTGACCGGGATGAGTGTGGAACCGTACCGGGAGATCACCTTCGACAAGGAGGGCGACGGGCCGGCGGGGCAGCCCGCGGCCCTCGCCGCACTGGCCCGGCAGGGCGTCACCGACCTGGTGGTGTTCGCCCACGGGTGGAACAGCTCCCCGGCCGGCGCCACCCGGCTCTGCTCCGATTTTTTCGAGCCCTTCCCCGGCCTGCTCGCCCCCGGCGTCGAGGCCGGGTACGCGGGCGTGATCTGGCCGTCGATGATGTTCACCGGCGAGCCGGTCCCCGACTACCGGGCCCTCGTGACCGTCCTTCCGGAGAAGGAACCGGTCCTCGACCGGCTCACCGAACTCCTCGTGACGGCACCGGCGGACGAGGCGGCGTTCGCCGAGTTCGGCGCGCTGCTGCGGGAGCTGACGGACGTGGCCGCCGGTGAGGGCGGCCGGGCGGGCGCCGCAGGGCCCCGGGAGCCGGTGCCGGAGTTCCTGGTAGCGGACCCGGTGGAGGTGTGCGCCCTGTTCACCGAGGCACTGGAGGCGGATGCCGTCCGGAGGGAGGACCTCGGGCGTGGTGACGGGCAGGGGTCCGGGCACGGCTCCGGCCCTGCGGAGGGCTTCGGGGAGGGCTTCGGCGAGGGACTCAGGCGGTACTGGAAGGGGGCCCGGGAGGTCCTGCGACAGGCCACGTACTACGTGATGAAGAAGCGGGCCGGGCACGTCGGCGAGTTCGGCCTCGGTCCGCTGCTCGGCGAGGTCGCCCGCGCAGCCCCCCGTCTCCGCGTCCACCTGGTCGGCCACAGCATGGGCGCGCGGCTCGTCGCCCACGCGCTGAAGGGGCTGCCGTCGGGGGCCCGCCCGGTCGCCTCCGTGACCCTCCTCCAGGGCGCCTTCTCGCACTACGCGTTCGCCGACCGGCTGCCGCACGACTCCGGGCGCTCGGGCGCGCTGCGTGACCTGCAGAACCGGGTCCGGGGGCCGGTGGTGGCCTGCTACTCGCGGCACGACACGGCGCTCGGTGTGTTCTACCCGCTGGCGTCCCGGCTCGCGGGCGACTCGGCGTCGCTGACCCGGGCCGCCGGTCTGCTCGGTTCGGACGACCCGCGCTGGGCGGCGATCGGGCACGACGGCGTCCAGGCCGTGCCCGGGACGGTGGTACGGCCGCTGGCGACGGTGCTGCGCGAGGGAGTGCCGGCCTCGGGGTGCGTGAGTGTCGACACGGCGGACGTGGTCCGCTCCCACAGCGACATCTGCCGCGCGGAGCTGGCCCGGGTGGTGGTGTCGGCGGCGCGGACGGGCAGGTAGAAGGGGGTGCGGGCCTTCCCCGGGCCTCCTTCGGACCTCGTCGTCGCCTCACCGGACTCCGTCGTTCCGCCCTTCCCCGGGGGCCCCTCGGCCCGCACTGATGGCTGCCATCCGATTTTCGATGGAACACGACGGGGCGCTCGTTCGTCCCTCTGATATCGCGGAATGACCAGCGACGGAGGTGGCGGGAGATGGCCGGTTTCCGGAGTCTCGCGAGACAGGTGCGCGATCCGGGGTGCGACACGGCGCTGCGCAGGTACTCGCTGCGCAAGTGTCTGGAGCGGTTCGCGCCGTACGGGCACCGGGCTACGTGGGACCACCTGTGCCGCAGGCACAGGTTCGGACCCGAGGACCGGGAGCTCGACCCCGGGCGGCTGATCGCCGCGCTCGACGAGCTGGAGGAGGCGCGGGCCGTGTGGCTCGCGTACGAGGAGGAGTTCGCCGCCCGGCGGCGGCGCGAGAAGCAGGAGGGGCTGCGCAGGCTCGGCGCCCTCGACGACTGGCACCGGCGGGTCTGGGGCGGCAACGGCGTGGTGCGGTGCGGCGATCCGGCCGTGCACCCGTCGGACCCGCTGCCCGAGGTGCTGCGGCGGCTGATCAAGGCCCTGGAGAGCGGCCCGGGCGAGCGGTGCCCGGTGTGCGCGGGGCCGCGCATCGAATGGGCCGGTCCCGGCGACACGTACGAGCCGTCGCTCGGCCCGGTCTGCGGGGACTGCGGGGTGGGTGTGCCGCGCGCGGTCCTCACCTCGGGGGCGCTGGCCCGCGCGCGTGGGGAGCGGAGCCGCTCGCTGGCCTCGGCGGCGTGAGTCCGCAGGGACCCGACGTGCCACATGTTCCACCGGGGGATCCGGTGCTCCAGGTCTGTCTCAACGGCGCACGGGGGCCCGGGGATTCGGCGGCGGTGCCGATGTCGCCCGAGTCGCTCGCGGAGTCCGCGGCGCGGGCGGTGGCGGCGGGCGCCGGGGAGGTGCGGGTGCATCCCCGGACGCCGTGCGGGGGCACGTCGCTCTCGCCCCGGGTGCTCGGACCCGTCCTGAGCTCGGTCCGGGCGGCGGTGGGCAGGGAGGTGCGGGTCACGACCGCCGCGGGCGCCGAGCCCGACGCGGGGCGGCGGGTGGAGCGGATCCGGTCCTGGGCGGTGCTGCCCGACCTGGTGTCGGTCGACTGGCACGAGCCGCGGGCGGAGGAGGTGGCGGCGGCGCTCCTGGAGCGCGGGATCGCGGTCGAGGCCGGGCTGTGGGCCCGTACGGACGGACATGAGCGCTTCGCCCGCTCGCCGCTCGCACCCCGCGTGCGGCGGGTCCTCGTGAAGGCCGCGAATCCGTCGGCCGGGAGCGGGGCGGAGGAAGCCTCGCGCTCCTTCCTGTCCGGGCTGCCCTTCCGGTCCGGGCCGGCCCTGCCGCCCGGTGTCCCCGTGTTGCTGCACGGTGAGGACGCCGGCGCCTGGCCGGTGCTGCGAATCGCCCGGCGGCTGGGCCTCGTCGCCAGGATCGGTCTCGAGGACACCGTGCTGCTGCCGGACGGCACGCGGGCGCGCTCCAACGCGGAGCTGGTCGCCGCGGCCCTCGCGGGCTGACAGGCGCTGTCGCCGATCACGCCGCGGGCCCGGCCCGATCGGCTGCCCGCCCCCAGGCGTCGCCGGGCCGGGCGGGATCCGGACGCGACCTAGCCCTGGTCGGCGCCCGGGGCGGGGTTGCGCACTGGCAGCAGGCGGGAGCCCGCCATCCGCTCGCCGAAGGCGTCGTCGGGGTTGGACAGCACGCAGGTCTCCAGGGAGAGACAGCCGCACCCGATGCAGTCCGTCAGGTGGTCGCGGAGCCTGCCGAGCTGTTTGATGCGCTCGTCCAGCTCGGTGCGCCAGGCCGCCGAGAGCCGGGCCCAGTCCTCGTTCGTGGGCGTGCGCTCCTCCGGGAGCTGGGCGAGGGCCTGACGGATCGTCGCCAGCGGGATCCCCACGCGCTGCGCGGCGCGGACGAAGGCGACCCGACGCAGGGTGTCGCGGCCGTAACGGCGCTGGTTGCCGGTGGTACGGCGGCTGCTGATGAGCCCCTTCGCCTCGTAGAAGTGGAGGGCGGAGACGGCGGCCCCGCTACGGGCGGAGAGCTGGCCGACGGTGAGCTCGTGGATCTTCTCTGGAATCTGCGGCACCCCGCGACCCTACTGGTCCGTTGACAGCGGACCACTCACCCCACATGCTGAGCAAGCGCTTAGATACCGACCGTTGGGTATGCCGTTACCAGGTGGGGCATGCCGGACCAGAAGGGAACAGGAACATGGCCGAGCCGAGGATCTTCACCTCCGCCGAGGAGCTGCGCGCGGGGGTCGGCGAACAGCTGGGGCACAGCGACTGGGTGGAGATCGACCAGAAGCGGATCGACCTCTTCGCCGAGGCGACCGGGGACCACCAGTGGATCCACGTGGACCCGGAGCGCGCCGCCACCGGCCCGTTCGGCACGACCATCGCGCACGGTTACCTGACCCTGTCGCTGCTCCCGCTGTTCGTTCCGCAGGTGCTGCGGGTCGAGGGCATGAAGATGGGCCTCAACTACGGCACGGAGAAGGTGCGTTTCCCCGCGCCCGTACCGGTCGGCTCGCGACTGCGCGCCACGGCCGTCCTGACGAAGGTCGAGGAGGCCGGCGGCGGTGTGCAGGTGACGGCGGCCGTGACGGTGGAGCGCGAGGGCTCCGAGAAGCCGGTCTGCGTCGCCGAGTCGGTCTCCCGCTACTACTTCTGAGCGCCGACCATCCTGAGGACGAGGTCGGCGTAGAGCGCGCCGACCTCGTCGGGCGACCGGCGCCCCTGGACGTTGAACCAGCGCGAGACGTCGATGCAGAGCGAGAGCACGGCGACCGTGGTGCCGGCGACGTCCGGCACCTCGAACTCGCCCGCCGCGACGCCCTCGTCGATGATGCCGCGCACCGTCGCGTCGGACCGGCGGCGCAGCTCCACGATCTCGGCCCGGTGCTCGGGGCCGAGGGCGTCGAGCTCGTACTGGACGACCCGCGCGGTGGTGTGGCGCTCGGCGTGCCAGCGGACGAAGGAGCGCACGGCGTCGGCGAGACGCTCGGCGGCCGTGCCGTCGCCGGCGGCCGCGGCCCGGAGGATCTCCAGCGCCTTGTCGTGACCGATGCGGCTGATCCGGTGGAGCAGCTCTTCCTTGGTCTTGTAGTGGATGTAGAGCGCGGCCGGGCTCATCCCCGCGCGGCCGGCGATGTCCCGGGTGGTGGTGGCGTGGTAGCCGCGCTCGGCGAACGCCTCGACGGCGGCCACCAGCAGTCGCCGGGCCGCCTCGGGCGTGACCTCGCCCCAGGGCATGTCCTCGCCCCCGGGCGTCTCCTCCGCCGCGCTCATCCCACACTCCCTCTCGGACCCCGTCAGGACGCTCACCATACCAACGAGGGTGAGCAAGCGCTTAGAGGCGGAGAGTGGCCGCCCGGCGCCCGCCGGGCGGTCAGAGCTTCTGGAAGGGGTCGTGCTCGGCGAGCAGCTTCTCCAGACGGGCCTGATCGACCCGGCTGACGATCTGCCCGGCCTCCTGGCGGTCGCGGACGACCTTGGCGAGCGTGAAGGACGAGGTGGTGAGGTAGAGGACCGCGACGGCGAGGAAGGCGCGGACCCAGGCGCTCGCCTCCAGCTGGTAGATGCCGATGGCCACGGCCCCGAGGGCGAGCGAGAAGGAGGCGACGGCCTGGGCGTAGTAGGCGGCGGTGTTCTGCTGCTTGACCGGTGTGTCACTCATGGGCACAGCATCGGACGGATGTGGCCGGTGCCACATCCGTCCGCGTACTCAGCGAGGTACTCAGAAGCGCGGGCCGACGGACCCGGAAGCGGTCAGAACGCCGAGACCCCCGTCAGCGCCCGGCCGATGATGAGCTTCTGGATCTGACTGGTGCCCTCGTACAGGGTCATGACGCGGGCGTCCCGGAGGAGCTTGCCGACCGGGTACTCGTCGATGTACCCGTAGCCGCCGAAGACCTGGAGGGCGTTGTTCGCGGCGCGGACGGCGGCCTCGGAGGCGTACAGCTTCGCCTTGGAGGCGGCCGTCGCGAAGTCCTGGCCGCGGTCGATCAGGTCGGCCACCCGCCAGGTGAGCAGCCGGGCGGCGTCCACGTCGACGGCGATGTCGCTGATCAGTTCCTGTACGAGCTGGTACGAGGCGATGGGCTTGCCGAACTGCTCGCGCTCCCCGGCGTACCGGACGGCCGCGTCGAGCGCGGCCTGGGCGATGCCGACGCAGCCGGCGGCCACGGACATCCGGCCCTTGGCGAGGGCGGACATGGCGACGGTGAATCCCTTGCCCTCGGGGCCGAGCATCGCGGCGGCGGGGACGCGGACGTCCTCGAGGACGAGTTCGGCGGTGGCCTGGCCGCGCAGTCCGAGCTTGCCGTGGATGGCGCGCCGGGTCATTCCGGGGCTGTCGGTGGGGACGAGGAAGGCGGAGACGCCCCTGTGGCCGGGGGTGTCGTCGGTGCGGGCGAAGAGCAGCACGACCTCGGCCCAGGTGCCGTTGGTGATGAACATCTTGGTGCCGCTGACGAGGTAGTCGTCGCCGTCGCGCACGGCCCGGGTGGCGAGGTTCCCGGCGTCGGATCCGGTGCCGGGCTCGGTGAGGCCGAAGCAGCCGAGCGCCTCGCCGGACGCGAGCCGGGGCAGCCACTCCCGCTTCTGCTCCTCGCTGCCCCAGGTGGCGACGGTCTTGGCGACCAGGCCGAGGGAGACGGAGACGATGCCGCGCACGGAGGAGTCGCCGCGGCCGAGTTCCTCGGTGACGAGGCAGTACGCGAGGTGGTCGCCGCCGGAGCCGCCGTACTCCTCCGGGACGGTGAGTCCGAGGAAGCCCACGGAGCCGAGCTTCTTCACGATCGCCCGGTCCACCTCCTCGGCGCGGTCCCACGCCACGGCGTGCGGGGTGACCTCGCGCGCGACGAAGTCCTCGGCGAGCCGCCGTACGGCTTCCTGCTCCTCGCTGAGTTCCAGATTCATGCGGCGCCCACCTCACCCGACCATTTAATTACCACTGCTAGTTTTTGCGGTGCAGGCCTACTATGTGCGCCATGGCCCGACCGCGCAAGCCCCTGCTCAGCCGAGACCGGATCGTCGAGACGGCGGGCGCGCTCGTCGACGCGGAGGGCCTCGGCGCGCTCTCGACCCGGCGGCTCGCGGCCGAACTCGGGGTGAGCGGGCCCTCCCTGTACAACCACTTCCGCACCAAGGACGAGATCCTCGACGCCGTCGCCGACGCGGTGAGCACGAAGATCGACCTGTCGATGTTCGCGGAGGACGACGGCCGCGACTGGCAGACGGCGCTGCACGACTGGGCCGTCTCCTACCGTGCCGCCCTCGCCGACCACCCGCACATCGTCCCGGTCCTCGCCCAGGGCCCCGGCCGCCGCCCGGCGGGCCTGCGCGTCGCGGACGCCGTCTTCGGCGCGATGGTCCGCGCGGGCTGGCCACCGGCCCAGGCCACCTCCATCGGCGCGCTGATGCGGTACTTCATCACCGGCTCGGCCCTGGGCTCCTTCGCGCGCGGCTTCGTCGACGACGAGGCCGCCTACGACCCGGCGGACTACCCCCACCTCGGCCAGGCGCACCGCCTCGCCGAGCACCGCCAGAAGGTCGACGAGGGAGCCTTCGCCACGGGCCTGCGCGCGCTGCTCGACGGACTGCGACTCCAGTACGAGGCCCAGGTGCACGAGTCCGCGGCACGGCCCGCGGCACGGTCCTCCGCCCCTCAGGACGGTTCGGCCACCACCGAAGCGTGAGTGCGGGAGGCTGGAAGCATGGCAGCCAGTGACCTCGCCGCGCTCGCGGCGCTCTTCGCGGACGAGACCCGCGCCGCGTTCCTGCTCGCCCTGCTCGACGGGCGGGCCTGGACCTCCGGGGAACTCGCCCGGCACGCGGGCGTGGCCCCGTCCACCGCCAGCGAGCACCTCGGGAAGCTCGTCACCGGCGGGGTGCTCGCGGAGGAACGGCAGGGCCGCCACCGGTACGTGCGCCTCGCCGACCCCGGCGTCGCGCATCTCGTCGAGGACCTGGCCGCCCGGTCCGAGCCGGCGGTGCCGCCGCCGCCCCGCTCACTGGGCGCCGCGAGCGCCGGACGGGCGATGGCCCGGGGCCGGACCTGTTACGACCACCTCGCCGGGCGGCTCGGCATCGCGATCACCGAGGCGATGACCGTCCGCGGGCTGCTGCGCCAGGACACCGGGTTCGCGCTCACGGACCGGGGTCTGGCCTGGTTCGACGAGCTGGGCATCCCACTCGTACGCCGGGGCCGGCGGCCCGTCGCGCGCGGCTGCCTCGACTGGACCGAGCGCCGGCCGCACCTCGCGGGGCTCGCGGGCGCCGCGCTGTGCCGGCACGCGCTGGACGACGAGTGGTGCGTACGGATCGGGTCCGAGCGGGCCGTGAAGGTGACCGGGCGGGGCGAGAGCGCGCTGTACGCCAACCTGGGCATCACTCCGGAGGAGCTGCGATAGGGGCGCTGGCTCGCAGCGGCCGGGATATTGCGGTGAGCGCCGAAGGGTCCGCGCCCTACGGTCGAGCCATGCAGAAACAATCCTCGCGGCTCGCCCTCGCCGCCGCCGGTGTCACGGTCGTCCTGTGGGCCTCCGCCTTCGTCTCCATCCGCAGCGCCGGAGAGGCCTACTCCCCCGGCGCGCTCGCGCTGGGGCGGCTGCTCGCCGGCGCGCTGGTCCTGGGAGCCGTCCTCCTGATCCGGCGGGAGGGGCTGCCGCCCCGGGCGGCCTGGCCGGGGATCCTGGTCTCGGGCCTGCTCTGGTTCGGGGTGTACATGGTGGTGCTCAACTGGGGCGAGCAGGAGGTCGACGCGGGCACGGCGGCAATGGTGGTGAACATCGGACCGATCCTGATCGCGCTGCTCGGCGCCCGCCTCCTGAAGGAGTCCCTGCCGCCGCGGCTGCTCGCGGGCATGGCGGTCTCCTTCGCGGGCGCGGTGGTCGTGGGCCTCTCGATGTCCCGCGCCTCCTCCGGCGCGCACGCCTCGCTGCTCGGCGCACTCCTCTGTGTCCTCGCGGCGATGGCGTACGCCGGCGGCGTCGTGGCACAGAAGCCGGCGCTCGCCCACGGCAGCGCGCTCCAGGTGACGACGTTCGGGTGCCTGGTGGGGGCGGCGGCCTGTCTGCCGTTCGCCGGGCAGCTGGTCGACGAGGCGGGCCGGGCCCCGCTGTCGGCGACCCTGAACATGGTCTATCTGGGGGTGTTCCCGACCGCGCTCGCCTTCACGACCTGGGCCTACGCCCTGGCCCGGACGACCGCGGGGCGGATGGGCGCCACGACGTACGCCGTGCCCGCCCTGGTGGTGCTGATGGCGTGGCTGTTCCTCGGCGAACTGCCGGGACCGCTCACGCTCGCGGGGGGCGCGCTGTGCCTGACGGGTGTGGCTGTATCCCGTTCACGGGCGCGGACCCCCGTCGCCGCCGGAACGGCTGAATCCACCTGACAGGGCATGGCTCCGGTTCCGGACACTTCACACGCCCCCGGGGTCGGGTGTGCGCCCGCGACCTGGGGTGGAGATGCCCGTCAAGCCCCTCTTTCGGCCGGTGGGACGAGAGGACACGTTTCGTGGCCCTCCGGCCGGATAGTTTCGAGTCGGTCACAGGCGCGGTCCGGAACATCACGCTCCGGCACCTTCTCGCAAGCCGACGGGGGAGCTCATGGCGATTCAGCAGCGGGCGGAACGAACGAGACAGGAAATCCTGTCGGCGGCCGCGAGGGTGTTCGACAGACACGGGTACGAGCGGGCCTCGCTCGCCAGGATCGCCGGCGAGGCCCGCGTGACCACCGGCGCGCTCGTCTTCCACTTCGCGACGAAGGCGGAGCTCGCGACGGCGGTCCACGGGCGGGCCCACGCGGCCACCCGGATCACGGTCGAGTCGGCGTGCCTGTCCACGGAGGGCGTCGGCGGCACCGCGATCGACAAGCTGGTGATCGCCACGCACGCGCTGATACGCCTCTTCGAGACCGACCCGACGGCGCGGGCCGGTGAACGGCTCGCACGGGAACTGCAATTAGCCGACCCGGGGTTCTCCCGGGACTGCCCCTGGCGGCGCGAGGTGGCGCGCCTGGCACGCTACGCGGAGGCCGAGAAGGCCCTGCGTCCCGGCGTGGACGCGCCGGCGGTCGCCGCGCTGATCGGCTACGTGATCACCGGGGTCGAGCTGGAGATGCGCTGCCCGAACGGTCCGTCCGACGAGTGCTGGCCCAGCGAGGACCCGAGGAGTGCCGACAGCGGCGCCCTGCACGGTCCCGCCGAGCAACGGCTCGACCGCATCTGGAAGTTGATCCTCCCCGGCCTGGTCCACCCGGCCGGGCGACGACCCGGCGCATAGCAAACGCGGGCGTCCGGGAGGCGGCGCACGACGGGCGCGCCGCCCCGTCTCACTCGCCCGAACGCAGCAGCTGGCGCGCGAAGTCGGCGAGGGAGCGGCCGACACGTTCGGTCGACAGGCCGAGTTCGTGCCGCTGGAACTGGTAGAGCTCGGGTGACAGCGGGCTGAGAGCGATGTCGATCAGCGGGTCCGGATCCTGGATCCCGTGGTCGACGAGCAGCGTGCGGACATGCACGCGCCAGAAGCCGTACGCGCCCGTCCGGAAGCGCGCGGGGCCGGTCTCCGCACCGAGGGCCAGCGGCAGGTGCCGTTCCAGGAGATCGAGCATCGCCAGGTAGAACGCCGCCAGCCGCTCCCCCGCGGGTGCGCCGGGGCCGAGCGGCGGCGGGCCATAGATGAGCTGCCCCTGGAGCCGGCGCTCGTGCTCGTCGAGCAGCGCGACGGCGACCGACGAGGGATCGGGGAAGCTCCGGTAGAGCGTGGCCCGGCCCACCCCGGCGGCCTTGGCGATCCGGTCCATGGTGACCGTCCGCGGATCCTGCTGGGCGAAGAGCTGCTCGGCCGCGGCCAGGATCTGGGCACGGTTGCGTTCCGCGTCCGCGCGTCTGCGCGGGGCGACCGGCTGGTCGTCCGCGGCCTGAAGATCGCCGAGGAGCCCGCCGACCCGGTGGACGGAGGCGGCTCCACGACCCCGCTGCTCGTCGTCGCTCATGGACCAGACCTTACTTCCCCCGGGGCTAAGTGGACACCTTGTCCGTTTGCCATGCCGCGTGGCATGCTAAACGGACTCAGTGTCCACTTATCCGCTCGCCATCCCGCCCCAGGGAGATCCAGATGCACACCGCGCTCCTCGCCGCGGCCCTGCTGGTCGGCTGCCTCCTGGCCGTCCAGGCCTCGGTGAACCTCCAGCTCAACTCGGCCGTCGGCACCCCGTACGGCGCCTCGACCATCCAGCTCGGCGTCGCGACCGGTCTGCTGACCGTGCTCGCGGTGGCGGCCGGAGCACTCGGCGCGCTCGGCAAACTGCCCGACGTCGAGGCCTGGCAGCTGCTCGGCGGACTCGCCAGTCCGCTCTACATCACCAGCGGCATCCTGCTCTTCCCACGGCTCGGCGCCCTCGCCGCCGTCGGACTCTTCGTCACCGGCCAGATGTTCGCCTCGCTCGCGCTCGACCTCTTCGGTCTCCTCGGTCTCGAGCAGCAGGACCTGAGCGCCGGGATCGTCATCGGCGCCGTGGCCGTGCTCGCCGGCATCGTCGTGATCATCCGGGGCATGAAGGCGGCGGCCCCTCCCGGCGCCCCCAGGATGTCGAGCGCCGGTCGCGCGGGCTGGCTCGCCCTCGGTGTCGTCGCCGGAGCCGTGCTGCCCGTGCAGGGCGCGGTCAACGCCCAGCTCCGCGCCCAGCTCAAGCAGCCCGTCACCGTCGCCGTGATCAGCTTCGCCGTGGCGACGTTCACCATCGCCGTCGTCCTGCTCGTGCTGTACGCGACCCGGAGGACGCCGAAGCCCAAGATCGCCCCGCTGAAGAAGATGCCCTGGTGGGGCTGGCTCGGTGGCGCCTGCGCCGCCGCCTACGTCACCGGGACCTTCCTGCTCATCCCCGAGATCGGCGCGGCGGTGACCATCGCGCTCACCGTGACCGGGCAGCAGCTCACCTCGGCCCTGATCGACCACAAGGGCCTCTTCAAGCTCCCCCAGCGCTCCCTCACGAAGCCGCGCGCCCTGGGCCTCGCCCTGCTCATCGCCGGCTCCCTGACCATCCAGCTCGTCTGACCGAGGCCGGCGCTCCCCCGGGACCCCGCCCGGGGGCCACGGCCCGCACGGTGCGTCATGAAAGGTGTGTCATGAAAGCGTCCTACACCGCCGGGCCGGACCTCCACGTCCTCCCCTCGGCACTGCCCATCCCGGGCCTCGGCGACCAGCCGGTGAACGCCTTCCTCCTCCGGTCCGGCCGGCCGATCCTCGTGGACACCGGCATGCCCGTCGACCGGGAGGGCTTCCTGGACTCCCTGTGGTCGCTGATCGAGCCGGCCGATCTGCGCTGGGTCGTCGTCACCCACGACGACCGCGACCACACCGGCGCCCTCGCCCGGATCCTGGAGGCGGCGCCGAACGCGAAGGTCCTCGCCAACGCCATATCACTGACGCGAATATCGGAAGAGTTCGGCATTCCGCAGGAAAGGGTCGTCACCGCCAACCCGGGAAGCCGCGTGAAAGTCGGCGACCGCGAGCTCAGTTTTCACCGGCCGCCCACCTTCGATTCACCCGGAACTCTCGCCGTGTTCGACCATTCCGATGGAACGCTCTACAGCTCCGACAGTTTCGGTACCGTCGTGGAAGAAATCCGCCAGGAGTTCACCGCCCTTTCAGAGGCGGAATTCTTCCACGGCTTCGAGGTCCTGAACCGGGCCATAGCCCCGTGGACCGCGCTGGTCGACGAGACGAAATTCCTCCGGCCGGTGCACGAGCTGGCCGCACTGCGCCCCGCGAAGCTGCTGAGCGCCCACGGGCCGACCGTCCGCGAAGCCGCCGTACCGCGGCTCTTCGAGGCGATGGCCCGCATCCCCTCCCTGCCCGCCTGGCTGCCCGACGCCGACCTCGACCTCGAGGCCGCGCTCGACGCCGTCGAGCCCCCCGCCGCCTGAGATCCCCGCACGAACCGAGGAGAACCATGTCCGACCCGACCACCGCCGACCTGACGCCGCCGCGCGGAGTCGTCACCGTCTTCTCCGACATCTGGTGTTCCTTCGCGCACATCGCGATCCACCGGCTGCACACCACCCGGGCCCGTCTCGGCCTGGAGGAGCAGGTCTCCTTCGACCTGCGCGCCTTCCCCCTCGAACTGCTCAACGACGCCCCGAGCCCGCGCCCCGGCACGGACAGCGAGGTCGCCCGGATGGCCAGCCTGGAGCCGGCCGCCGGCTGGCAGCTGTGGCAGGCCAAGGACTGGCTCTACCCGTCGACGACCCTGCCCGCGCTGGAGGCGGTGCTCGCCGCCAAGGAGCAGAGCCTGCGCGCCTCGGAACAGCTCGACCTCGGGCTGCGCCGGGCCTTCTGGGCCGAATCGCGCTGCATCAGCCACCGCAAGGTGATCCTTGACGTGGCCGCCGGGACCGGCGCCGTCGACGTCGACGCCCTCGCCGAGGCCCTGGACGACGGGCGCGCGCGCCGGTCGCTCGCGGACCAGGCCGCGCTCGCCCAGAGCGACCGGGTGGACTGCAGCCCCCATCTGTTCCTGCCCGACGGCTCCGACCACGCCAACCCCGGCATCGAGGTGGACTGGGAGGGCGCCTACGGCATCGGCTGGCCGGTGATCGGCTCGGACGACCCGAAGGTGTTCGAGGACATCCTGCTGAAGGCCGCCACTGAATAGTTGAATACGCCGCCAAAAGCGGCCGCAGCACCGGAACGACGGCCAGGCATTCC
>NZ_LIPQ01000245.1:8070-8535 GCF_001418135.1 Streptomyces aureus | reverse complement strand
GGTGGGCTCGTCGGTGGGGCTCGCGGTGGCCGTCACCGTCGGCTGCGCCGCGCCCTTCGCGTCGCCCTTCTTCTCCTCCTCCGGCGGGTCGCTGAAGACGAACGCCAGGAACCACAGACCGCCGAGGACGGTCGCGACGATCTTCTTGTTCCGGCTCCAGCGGCTCGTCCAGGTCAGGGCTATGCCCGCCGGGGGGAGGAAGACGAGGAGACAGATGATCAGGGCGGGGTGCTGCCACCAGCGCCGTGCGGGCATCGGGGCGGGAACGGCCTGGAACGGCGGCGGAGGCGGGTACACGTGCGTCTCCCGAGGGCTGTGAGCGTGTGCAAGGTGCACGGATCGTACACAGAATGTTCACAACCAGTAGCCCTTCGTGCCGAATACGAGACGCGATCGGAACCGGCCCGCGCCGTGCGGCCGGGCCGGATCCCGAACTCCCCGGCCTCCGTCGTCGACCGGTGGCGG
>NZ_LIPQ01000245.1:0-8057 GCF_001418135.1 Streptomyces aureus | reverse complement strand
AGTTGAGGATCATCTCCCGGCTGACCGGGGCGATCCGGGCCACCCGCGCCGCCGTGACCAGCCGGGCCAGGCCGAACTCCTTGGTCAGGCCATTGCCGCCAAGGGTGTGGACCGCCTGGTCGACCGCCCTCACACAGGCCTCCGCCGCCGCGTACTTCGCCATGTTGGCGGCCTCGCCCGCGCCCATGTCGTCACCCGCGTCGTAGAGGTGCGCGGCCTTCGCCATCATCAGGCGGGCCAGTTCCAGCTCGATGTGGGCCTGGGCCAGCGGGTGCGCGATGGCCTGGTGGGCGCCGATCGGGGCCTTCCAGACCTGGCGCTCCTTCGCGTACCTCACGGCCTGCGCGAGCGCGTACCGGCCCATGCCGATCGCGAACGCGGCCGTCATGATCCGCTCCGGGTTGAGCCCCGCGAAGAGCTGGAGCAGGCCCGCGTCCTCGTCGCCGACGAGCGCGTCGGCCGGCAGGTGCACCTCGTCGAGCGTCAGCTCGAACTGCTTCTCGTTCGCGTCGAGTTCCATCTCGATGTGCCGCCGCTGGAAGCCGGGGGCATCACGCGGGACGATGAAGAGACAGGGCTTGAGACTGCCCGTGCGGGCGTCCGACGTACGGCCCACGATCAGGGTCGCGTCGGCGATGTCGACACCCGACACGAACACCTTCCGCCCGTCGAGGACCCAGCCCTCCTCCGTACGGGTCGCGGTCGTCGTGATCCGGTGCGAGTTCGACCCCGCGTCGGGCTCCGTGATGCCGAACGCCATCGTCCGCGAGCCGTCCGCCAGGCCCGGCAGCCAGGCCCGCTTCTGCTCCTCCGTGCCGAAACGGGCGATGACCGTGCCGCAGATCGCGGGCGAGACCACCATCATCAGCAGCGGCGCGCCCGCCGCGCCGGCCTCCTCCAGGACGATGGACAGCTCCGCCATGCCTCCGCCCCCGCCGCCGTACTCCTCGGGCAGGTTGACCCCCAGATAGCCGAGCTTGCCGGCCTCCGCCCACAGGGCGGCCCGGTCGAAGCCGGGGCCGTGCCGGTGGCCGAGCGCGGAGACGGCGGCGCGGAGCGCGGTGAGCTCTTCGCTTTCGATCATGGTGCTCATACGGTCTGGTCCTCCTGTGCTGCTTCGGTCGTGGCGTCGTCCGAGACGACGGCGAGCAGGGCACCCACCTCGACCTGGCGGCCGGGGGCGGCGTGGAGCGCGGTGAGCATGCCGGAGGCGGGGGAGATGACGCGGTGCTCCATCTTCATCGCCTCCAGCCAGAGGAGCGGCTGCCCGGCGGTGACGCGGTCGCCGACGGCGAGGCCGTCCGCGACACGGACGACGGTGCCGGGCATGGGCGCGAGCAGCGAGCCGGGGGCCGTCTGCTCACGCGGGTCGGTGAAGCGGGGGCGGACGGCGAGCCGATGCGGTCCGGCGTGCACGATCCCGTCCCCGTACGCCGCGACCCCGAAGTCCCGTACGACTCCCGCTACTTCGAGCCGCACGCGGTCGGGGTGCGCCGAGACCACCCGTACGCCCTCGGGAGCCGTGACCTCGAACCCGCCGTCCCGTGTCGGCCGGTAGCGGACCTCGTGATCACCGTAGGTCCGCGTCTCGTCCTGGGAACGGAGGTTGCGCCAGCCGCCGCCGAACCGGCCCCTGTTGGCGGCGGCCTCGGCGAGGGCGGCGGCCACGGCCGCGTACGCCTCACCGGTCCGGGGCTCCGTCAGCGCGTCGAGGTTCCGGTCGTAGAACCCGGTGTCAAGGAGTCCGGGATCCCCGAACCCGGGGTGCCGCAGCGAGGCGACCAGGAGGTCCCGGTTGGTGACCGGGCCGTGGATCCTGGCCCGGTCCAGGACGTGGGCCAGCTTGCGGATCGCCTCCTCGCGCGTGGGGGCGTGGACGATCACCTTGGCGAGCATCGGGTCGTAGTGGACTCCGATCGTGTCCCCGGAGACGTACCCGGTGTCGAGCCGGGTCCGCCCCTCCCCGGGCAGCTCGAAGAGGTGCAGGACCCCCGTCTGCGGGGCCCACTCGCGCGCCGGGTCCTCCGCGTACAGGCGCGCCTCGATCGCGTGGCCGCGCGGGGCCGGGGGCTCCGGCGGCAGGGCGCGGCCCTCGGCGACGGCCAGCTGGAGGGCGACGAGATCGACCCCGAACGCCTCCTCCGTCACCGGGTGTTCGACCTGGAGGCGGGTGTTCATCTCCAGGAAGTGCGCCCTGGGGGTTCCCCCTGTTCGAGCGAAGCCGAGAGCTTGGGGGACGTCCGCCACCAGGAACTCGACCGTGCCCGCGCCGACGTAGCCGACGGCCTTCGCCGCCCGGACGGCCGTGTCCAGGAGGGACGCTTCGAGCGCGGCGGGCAGACCGGGAGCCGGTGCCTCCTCGACGACCTTCTGGTGGCGCCGCTGGAGGGAGCAGTCGCGGGTGCCGAGCGCCCAGGCGGTGCCGTGGGTGTCGCAGAGGAGCTGGACCTCGACGTGCCGCCCGTTCTCAATGTAGGGCTCGACGAACACCTCGCCGTCCCCGAAGGCGCTGAGCGCCTCGGCCGAGGCGGCGGCCAGCTCCCCTTCGAGCTGGGCGAGTTCCCGTACGATCCGCATCCCGCGACCGCCGCCGCCCGCCGCCGCCTTCACCAGGACGGGCAGGTCGGCCTCGGTCACGTCGTCCGCCGCCAGGGGCGCGATGCCGAGGAGCTCCTTGGCGCGGGTCTTGGACGCCATCGCCTCGATCGCCTCCGGCGGCGGACCGATCCACACCAGGCCCGCGCCGATGACCCGCCGGGCGAAGTCGGCGTTCTCGGAGAGGAAGCCGTAGCCGGGGTGGACGGCGTCCGCGCCCGCGGCCAGCGCCGCCTCCACCACCAGGTCACCGCGCAGATACGTCTCCGAGGGCGCCGCCCCCGGCAGCCGTACCGCCGTGTCCGCCTCCCGGACGTGCAAGGCGTCGGCGTCCGCGTCGGAGTACACGGCGACGGTCGAGATGCCCAGCTCACGGCAGGTGCGGAAGACACGGCAGGCGATCTCGCCCCGGTTCGCGACGAGGACGGAGGTGATCATCGAGGGCTCGGTCATGTGCAGGGGCCTCACATTCGGAAGACGCCGAAGCCGCCGCGCGCGCCCTCGACCGGTGCCGTGTGGATCGCGGAGAGGCACAGCCCGAGGACCGTGCGGGTGTCGCGGGGGTCGATGACCCCGTCGTCGTAGAGCCGGCCGGAGAGGAACATCGGCAGGGACTCGGACTCGATCTGCGCCTCGACGAGCGCCCGGAGACCGGCGTCGGCCTCCTCGTCGTACGGCTGCCCCTTCGCGGCGGCGCTCGCCCGCGCCACGATGGAGAGGACACCGGCGAGCTGCTGGGGTCCCATGACGGCGGACTTGGCGCTGGGCCAGGCGAAGAGGAAGCGCGGGTCGTACGCCCGGCCGCACATGCCGTAGTGCCCGGCGCCGTAGCTGGCCCCCATGAGGACGGACAGGTGGGGGACGCGGGAGTTCGACACGGCGTTGATCATCATCGCGC
The DNA here is from genome assembly GCF_001418135.1 of Streptomyces aureus. Classification (GTDB taxonomy): domain Bacteria; phylum Actinomycetota; class Actinomycetes; order Streptomycetales; family Streptomycetaceae; genus Streptomyces; species Streptomyces aureus_A. Next base: position 4,564 of record NZ_LIPQ01000245.1, on the reverse strand, counting down.
CGTGCTTGATGATGCCGCCCTGCTCGTACTCCTTGCCGACCATGTAGCCGGTGGTGTTGTGGAGGAAGACGAGCGGGATGTCGCGCTGGTTGGCGAGCTGGATGAACTGCGCGGCCTTCTGCGACTCCGGGCCGAACAGGACGCCCTGCGCGTTGGCCAGGATGCCGACCGGGTAGCCGTGCAGGCTCGCCCAGCCCGTGACCAGGCTCGGCCCGTACAGCGGCTTGAACTCGTCGAAACCGGAGCCGTCGACGATCCGGGCGATCACCTCGCGCGGGTCGAAGGGGGTCTTGAGGTCCCCGGGCACGATCCCCAGCAGCTCGTCCTCGTCGTACCGGGGAGGCTCGGCCGGCGTCACGGGATCGGGGTGCGCCTTGCGGTGGTTCAGACGGGCCACGATGCGGCGGGCCTGGCGGAGCGCGTCGGCCTCGTCGACGGCGTAGTGGTCGGCGAGCCCGGACGTCCGCGCGTGCATCTCGGCGCCGCCGAGCGACTCGTCGTCGCTCTCCTCCCCCGTCGCCATCTTCACCAGCGGCGGACCGCCGAGGAACACCTTCGACCGCTCCCTGATCATCACGGCGTGGTCGGACATGCCGGGGACGTACGCGCCACCGGCCGTCGAGTTGCCGAAGACGACCGCGATCGTGGGGATGCCGGCGGCGGAGAGGCGGGTGAGGTCGCGGAAGAGCGCGCCGCCGGGGATGAAGATCTCCTTCTGGGAGGGGAGATCGGCGCCGCCGGACTCGACGAGCGAGATCACGGGCAGGCGGTTGGCGAACGCGATCTCGTTGGCCCGGAGTGCCTTCTTCAGCGTCCACGGGTTGGAGGCGCCGCCGCGTACCGTCGGGTCGTTGGCGGTGATCAGGCACTCGACGCCCTCGACGACCCCGATGCCGGTGATCAGGGAGGCGCCGACCGCGTAGTCGCTGCCCCAGGCCGCGAGCGGCGACAGCTCGAGGAAGGGGGTGTCCGGGTCGACGAGCAGCTCGATGCGCTCGCGGGCGAGCATCTTGCCGCGCTCGCGGTGCCGCGCGATGTACTTCTCGCCGCCGCCCGCGAGGGCCTTGGCGTGCTCGGCCTCCAGGGCGGTGAGCTTGTCGAGCATGGCGGCGCGGTGGGCCCGGTAGTCGGATCCGCCGGTGTCGAGGGCGGAGGCGAGGACGGTCACAGGAGTCCCTCCGGGATGTCTGTTGCGCGGGAGCGGAGCCACTCGCCGAGGGCCTTGGCCTGGGGGTCGAAACGGGCCTGGGAGGCGACGCCCTCGCCGAGGATCCCGGTGAAGGTGAAGTTGAGCGCGCGGAGCCGCGGCAGAACGTGCCGGGTGATCTCCAAATCAGCCGTCTCGGGCAGGAGTTCACGGACCCGCTCGACCGTGAGGGCGTGGGCGAGCCACCGCCACTCCTCCTCCGTACGCACCCAGACGCCGACGTTGGCGTCGCCGCCCTTGTCGCCGCTGCGGGCGCCGGCGATCCGGCCGAGGGGCACGCGCCGGGTGGGCCCCGGCGGCAGCGGCTCGGGAAGGTCCGGCGCGGGAACGGGCTCCAGCTCCCGTGTCCGTCGCGGTACGGGGACGGGGACGCGGCTCCCGTCCGGGAGCACGGCCGTGTGGGGAACGTCGGCGGCCGGTACGTACGCGCTCTCGAAGACCCCGTAGGGGGCGCCCTTCCCGGGCGGCGCGGTGACATGGAAGCCGGGATAGCTGGCGAGGGCGAGCTCGATGGCGGCGCCGGTGAGGGCGCGGCCCACGGTCTCGGGGGCCGGATCGCGGACGACGAGCCGCAGCAGGGCGCTGGCGGTCTCCTCGGTGTCGGCGTCGGGCCGGTCGGTGCGGACGAGCTCCCAACGGACCTCGCGGGGGCGGCCGTCGGTGAGGGCGTCCTCGACCTGCCCCCGCACCAGCGCGGCCTTCTCCTCGATGTCGAGGCCGGTCAGGACGAAGACGACCTCGTTGCGGAAGCCGCCGAGCCGGCTGAGCCCGACCTTGAGCGTCGGGGGTGGCGCCTCGCCCCGTACACCGTCGATCCGGACCCGGTCGGGGCCGTCCTGGGTGAGCCGGACGCTGTCGAGGCGGGCGGTGACGTCGGGCCCGGCATAGCGGGCGCCGGACGTCTCGTACAGGAGCTGGGCCGTGACCGTACCGACGTCGACGAGGCCGCCGGTGCCGGGGTGCTTGGTGATGACGGCGCTGCCGTCCTCGTGGAGTTCGGCGAGCGGGAAGCCGGGGCGGCGGAAGAGCGCCGGGTCGTGCTCGCGGAAGAAGGCGTAGTTGCCGCCGGTGGCCTGGGTACCGCATTCGAGGACGTGCCCGGCGACGACCGCGCCCGCGAGCTTGTCGTACTCCTCGGCCTCCCAGCCGAAGTGCCACTGCGCGGGCCCGGTGACGAGGGCCGCGTCGGTGACCCGGCCGGTGACGACGACGTCGGCACCGGCGGCGAGGCAGGCGGCGATCCCGGCGCCGCCGAGGTAGGCGTTGGCGGCCAGCGCGCCACCGACGGCCGGGAGGCGGTCACCCTCCACGTGCGCGACACGCGTGGGCAGACCGAGCTTGGCGGCGAGCACGCGCAGGGCGTCGGCGAGACCGGCGGGGTTGAGGCCACCGGCGTTGGTGACGATCCGGATCCCGCGGTCGTGGGCGAGGCCGAGGCCCTCCTCCATCTGGCGCAGGAAGGTCCTGGCGTACCCGGACGCCGGGTCCTTGAGCTGGTCGCGGCCGAGGATGAGCATGGTGAGCTCGGCGAGGTAGTCACCGGTGAGGACGTCGATCCGGCCCTCGGGCCCGCCGCCGGTGAGCATCTCGCGGACGGCGTCGAACCGGTCGCCGTAGAAACCGGAGGCGTTGCCGATACGGAGCACCATCACCGGGCCCCTCCGGCGGGCCGGCCCGGACCCGCCGGTCCGGCGAAGGCCTGGGCGATGGTGAGCCAGTGCGCGGCGTCCGGGCCGACGGCGACGAGGGAGGTGTCGTCACGGTGGACGCGCTGGGTGACGAGCAGACAGAATTCGAGCGCCGAACCGGTCACGGTCTGGGCGGCGCCCTCGGGCCCGTAGACCCACACCTCCCCGCTCGGCGATACGAGTTCCACCCGGACGGGCTCGGCGGGAACGGGCAGTCCCCGCACCAGATAGGCGTAGTCCCTGGCCCGGTGGCCGATCCAGGCGACGTGCCGGATGCGGTCGGTCGGCGTGCGGAGGACCCCGAGGGCGTCGGCGACGTCCTGCCCGTGCGCCCAGGTCTCCATGAGCCGGGCGGTGGCCATGGCGGGGGCGCTCATGGGCGGCCCGTACCAGGGAAACCGCGCACCGGCGGGAACCGCCCGAAGAGCCTCCTGGAGCAGCTCGCGCCCGTCACGCCAGTGGGCGAGCAACTCGCCGGGCGGCAGCTTCGCCCCCTCCTCGGCACCCTCGTCGACGAAACGCTCGGGGGCGGCGACGGCCTTGGCGGTCACGGCGGCGAAGCCGTCGGGGTCGGTGGCGGCGAGGAGCGCGGCGCGGTCGGTCCAGGCGAGGTGGGCGATCTGATGGGCGACGGTCCAGCCGGGGGCGGGAGTGGGGGCGGCCCACTGCTCCTCGCTCAACTCGCCGACAAGGACGTCGAGTGCTTCGCTCTCCTCGCGCAGATCATCGAGGACGACGGCGGGGTCGGACACGGTGCGCTCCCCTCGGGACACGGCGGCGTGCCCCGGAGCATGACAGCGAACCCGAAAACAATCAAGCATGCTTGCTTTCATTGGCGCGACACCGACCCCGCACCTCCGCCGCCGACAGGTCGGGCCCCGGAGGGGTACGCGCCGCTACCCGGCCACCCGACGGGGACGCGCCACCAGCTCACCCCCGCAGTTGGGGCAGACGTCGCTCATCGCATCGGCGCACGGCACGCAGAAACTGCACTCGTACGAACAGATCCGCGCGGGCCCGTCCGGCGCCAACGCCGCGGCCCCGCACCGCTCGCACCGGTCTCGCATCTCCAGAGCCATGATCGGCTCCCCTCCTCGTAGGTCGGACGACAGCCCCATCGTCCGAGGAGCCCCGGCACCCCGGAAACAGCGGGAAAGCCAAAGATCAACGGAATCGGGTCAGAGGTCAGTGCCTGACCAGGCAGAACGGGTGCCCGGCGAGGTCGGCGTACACCCGCCAGCTCCTCGTGCCGTCGCCGCCGTCGAGGAGCCGGGCGCCGAGTGCCACGACCTGGTCGTGCGCCGCGTCCAAGTCCGCGACACCGAAGTCGAGGTGGAACTGCTGGGGGCGCTCGGGGTCCGGCCACGTCGGCGGGCGGTGGTCGGGGACACCCTGGAAGCAGAGGACGAGGCCGCCGGGGGTGTGCAGGGTGGACCAGGCCTCACCCAGGGACCAGCGGCGGTCCGGGCGGTCGACCTCGCCGCCGAGCACCGAGCGGTAGAACTCGGCGAGTTCGGCGGGGGCCGGGCAGTCGATGACGAGGCACTGCAGTTCGGCGATCATGCGCGGATCCTAGAACCCGGCCCACCGCGAAAGCCCTGGCAACGACCGTGAAGCGCGACCGGGCCCAGCTGTATCGCCTCGTTGGGTGGGGGACGCGGCTTGCGGG
>NZ_LIPQ01000244.1 GCF_001418135.1 Streptomyces aureus | reverse complement strand
CCGTCGGTGGGGCGGAGGCCGCGGGGGTCTCCGTCCGCGGAGGTGTGACCCGAGCGCCCTCGGCGGGGGCCGACGGAGCCCGTTCCTCCCGTACCGGAGCCGCGGGGACGTGCCCGTACGCCCCCGCCTTCTTGTTGGCGCGCACCGCTCGCCAGCGGGCCAGGGTGCCCAGCGCGAAGACCGCGAGGACGAAGAGGATCATCGCCTCGCCGATCAGCAGGCCCCAGAACAGGCCGTACCCGGAGAGCTGGCCCGGCGGGGTGGCCGGCCAGGCCGCCGCGAGGTCCGTCGGGGCCGTGGCCAGGGAGCGCAGGGCCGAGGGCGTGCCCGTGAAGGCGACTCCCTGCGGCCAGGCGCCGTGGGAGAACAGACCGGCCAGGCCGGTCGCCGTCCACACCAGGCCCGTGAGGCACAGAAGGAGGCCGAACAGGCTCAGCAGCAGCCCGTCGGAGACCCCTCCCCCGCCCTTCCGTGCCGTCTCCATCTATGCCACCGTCGACTGCGAAGTGCCGTTCATCTGCTGTTCGATGAGGATCGCGCGCTGCTCCGTCTCCCATTCGAGGTCCGGGTCTCCCGACGGGGCCGAGGCTTCCGTCATGGCGCGGTCCGTGTAGACCAGTGGGCGTTCCCGTTCGGTGATGAGGTGTTTGACCACCTGCACGTTGCCGTTGACGTCCCAGACGGCGATGCCGGGAGTGAGGGTCGGGATGATCTCGACCGCCCAGCGGGGCAGGCCGAGGACCCGGCCCGTGTTGCGTGCCTCGTCGGCCTTCTGGGCGTAGATGGTCCGGGTGGAGGCCATCTTCAGGATCGCCGCGGCCTCCTTCGCCGCGGCTCCGTCGACGACGTCGGAGAGGTGGTGGACGACGGCGACGAAGGACAGGCCGAGGCGCCGGCCGAACTTGAGCAGCCGCTGGAACAGCTGCGCCACGAACGGGCTGTTGATGATGTGCCAGGCCTCCTCGACGAGGAAGATGCGCTTCTTCCGGTCGGGGCGGATCCAGGTGTGCTCCAGCCAGACGCCGACGATCGCCATGAGGATCGGCATGGCGATGGAGTTGCGGTCGATGTGGGAGAGGTCGAAGACGATCAGGGGCGCGTCGAGGTCGATGCCGACGGTCGTCGGGCCGTCGAACATGCCCCGGAGGTCACCGTCGACCAGCCGGTCGAGGACGAGGGCGACGTCCAGGCCCCAGGCCCGTACGTCGTCTATGTCGACGTTCATCGCCTCGGCGGATTCCGCCTCGGGGTGGCGGAGCCGCTCCACGATGTCGGTGAGGATCGGCTGGCGGTGGGTGGTGTGCTCGACGACGTGGGCGTGGGCGACCTTGAGCGCGAAGCCGGACCGCTCGTCGAGGCCGTGGCCCATCGCCACCTCGATGATCGTCCGGAGCAGGGCGAGCTGCCCGGTCGTGGTGATCGACGGGTCGAGCGGGTTGAGGCGGATCCCGGAGTCGTTGGCGACCATGGGGTCCAGGCGGATGGGGGTTATCCCCAGCTCCTGCGCGATGAGGTTCCATTCGCCGACGCCGTCCTCGCCCTGGGCGTCGAGGACGACGACCTGGCGGTCCCGGAAACGGAGCTGGCGGAGCACGTACGTCTTCTCGAGGGCCGACTTTCCGTTGCCGGACTCGCCGAGGACCAGCCAGTGGGGGGCGGGGAGCTGCTGCCCGTACAGCTGGAAGGGGTCGTAGATGTACCCCTTGCCGCTGTAGACCTCGCGGCCGATGATCACGCCGGAGTCGCCGAGGCCGGGGGCGGCGGTCGGCAGGTAGACGGCCTGGGCCTGCCCGGTGGAGGTGCGGACGGGCAGGCGGGTCGTCTCCACCTTGCCGAAGACGAAGGAGGTGAAGGCGTCGGTGAGGACGGACAGCGGATCTCGCATGGGTCTGTGCCCCTTCGGCCCTAGCGGCGGATGCCGGTCGCGAACGGCAAGGTGTTCACAAAGGCCCGGTGGTGCTCGCGGTCGCACCACTCCAGCTTCAGATACGACTTGCCGGCGGAGGCCCTGATCGTGCGCTTGTCCCGGGCCAGGGCCTCGGGCGAACGCGACGACACCGTGATGTACCCGACGAGGTTCACTCCGGCCGCGCCACTGGCGAGATCTTCACCCCGCTGGTCGAGCCGGCCGTGGGCGGCGATGTCGCGCGGGTCGACCGTGCGGTTCATCTTGGCGGCGCGGCTGGCGTCGGCCTCGTCGTTGGTCTTCTCGGTGAGCATCCGCTCGATGGCGACCTCGGTGGGCTCGAGATCCATGGTCACGGCGACCGTACGGATCACGTCCGGGGTGTGGACGAGCAGCGGGGCGAGGAAGTTGACCCCGACGGGGGTCATCGGCCACTCCTTCACCCAGGCGGTGGCGTGGCACCAGGGGGCGCGGGTGGAGGACTCGCGGGTCTTGGCCTGGAGGTACGTCGGCTCCATCGCGTCCAGTTCGGCGGGCCAAGCGTTTCGTTTCGTCATGGCCTGGATGTGGTCGATGGGGTGGTCCGGGTCGTACATGGAGTGCACGAGGGAGGCGAGCCGGGACTGGCCGAGGGGCTGGCGGACGCGGATGTCGGCCTCGGCGAGGCGGGCGCAGATGTCGGTGAGCTCGCGGGCCATGACGACGGCGAGGCCGGCGTCGCGGTCGAGCTTGCGGGCCCCGGAGGCGTGCTTGGCGGCACGGGCCATGGCGTTGGCCTCGGCGGCGAGCTCGCGCGTGTAGTGCATGCAGGCGACGAGGTAGGCGCGGTGCTGCTCGCTGGAGGTGGAGACCATCGACTGGAGCTGGTCGTACGACTCCATGAGCCACGCCGGCGCGTGGGGGTCGCCGCGCTGGCCGACGTCCTTGGCGTGGGCGTCCGGGTCGGCGGGGAGGGTGCGGGCCAGCATCTGGAGGCGGGTCACGAAGCCGTCGCCGTTGGCGACGTGCTTGAGGAGGGTGCCGAAGCGGTCGACCAGGGCCTCCTGGTCCTCGCTGTCGCGCAGGCCGACGCCGGGGCCCTCGATCTCGATGGCGGCGGTGACGGTGCGGCGGTCGGCGTGCAGGAGCACGGCGATCTCGTCGGGGCCGAAGGGGGCGGCGAGCCAGCCGACACGGCCGATGCCGGGCGGCGGGCCGACCTCGACCTCGCGGCCGTCGAGGTGGGTGCCGGCCTCGGAGACGACGGAGCGGTAGGCCGTGCCGCGCTTGAGCATCCGCTTGTAGCTGCGGTTGATCTCGAACCACTTGTAGAACGTGCGGTGCTTGTACGGGAGGTACACGGCGGCGATCGCGAGCATCGGGAGGCCGGCGAGGAGCGCGATCCGCAGGGGGAGGAGGGGGACGAGGAGTCCGCTCATCATGCCGAGGAAGGCGCCGACGATGATCAGGGCGATCTCGCCCGTCTCGCGGTTCTTGCCGACGATCGCGTTCGGCCGGGCGCGGCCCACGAGATACGTACGGCGGGGCGCGACCGGCTGGGACTGGGTCGTCAACGCCCTGCACCTCCAGAGTTCTTGCGGCTACTGTGCGGGGTTCCCGCGGTGGGACTGCTGCTGCGGGGCGGGGGAGTCGCGCCGCCGCCGCTTCCGCCGCGGCTGCTGTGGGCGGCCATGCCGCCGGACATGGGGTTCGCGGGACGGGCGGCCTGGGGCCCCTGTCCGCCGCCGCCGTCACCGCGGGAGCTGTGGGTCTTGATGCCCTGGGAGACGAGGGAGGCGGGGGAGGAGATGACGGCGGCGGCCGCGTTCTCGCCCGCGCGGTGGAGACGGTTGTTGCGGGAGGCGGCGATCTCGTCGCCGAAGCCGGGGACGAAGCGGTAGATCATCGCGGAGGCGAAGATCGCGAGCAGGATGATCGCGAGGCCCGAGACGACGGCGGAGAACGCGTCGGGACCGGTGCCGGAGGAGAGCGCGCCGGCCAGGCCGAGGACGATGACGATGACCGGCTTGACCAGGATGATCGCGATCATGATGCCGGCCCAGCGGCGGACGTGGCCCCACATGTTCTTGTCGACGAGGCCGGAGTAGACGACGACGCCGAGGAGGGCGCCGACGTACAGCATGACGGCGCGGAGGAAGAGCTCCAGGTAGAGCACGCCGGCGGCGAGGACGGTCACCAGGGACACGATGATCAGCATGATGGGGCCGCCACCGATGCTGTCACCCTTCTGGAGGGCCTCCTTGAAGCTGCCGAAGAAGACGTCGGTCTGTTTGCCGGTGCCGGAGGCGATGACCTCGGTGACGGCGTCGGTGGCGTTGACGACGGTGTAGAGGATCAGAGGGGTGAAGGCGGAGGCGAGGACAGTCAGCCAGAGGAAGCCGATGGCTTCGGAGAGCGCGGTGGTGAGGGGGACGCCGCGGATGGCGCGCTTGGCGACGGCGAGGAGCCAGAGGAGGAGGGTGAGGACGGTGGAGGCGGCGAAGACGATGGCGTACCGGCCGAGGAACTCCGTGTTGGTGAAGTCGACGTCGGCGGTTTCTTTGACGGCCTTGGAGAGGTAGTCGATGGTGGCGATGGCGGCGTCGGAGAAGCCGCGGGAGAGGGAGCTGAGGGGGTCGACCGCGGAGGTGGGGTCGGTGACGGGTGCGCCGCCGCCTCCGGTCTGACCCTGTTCGCACAGATCCCGTGCGGGGCCGCGAATCAAGTCGCAGGAGCTGTTGCCGGCACTCGGGCTCGGGGTGGGTGTCGGTGCCGCGAAGGCGTGACTGGGGAACAGCACGAGAGCCGTCTGCGCTGCGCCCAGCGCGGCGACGATCCTGGTGCCGCGGGAGAGGCGCTTACCGGGCATAGGTGAAGCCTCCGAACTGGCCGACAGCGTCGCGCATCTCCTGTGCGGTGGATGCCCGCTGGTCGCGGGCGACGGGAACAGGACCGTCTTTCTGGCTGAGGCCGGTGACCTTCCAGTCACCCTCGACCCACTGCAGTTCGTACGTGTTGGTGTACCAAGCCTCGGTGACGGGCTTCTTGGAACCTTCGCCGGCCAGACCGAACAGGGACGAGTACCAGACCGATACCGTCGCCTTGTCGTCGGCGTAGCTCTCCACCTTCGAGCCCACGGGGATGGTGCGGGAGATGAACGTCTGCCCCTGGGGCGCGGTGCCGTCCTCCTGGAGACCTACCCGGCTCAGGAATCCCTTGTCGGCGTACACCTTGTCGAAATCGTCCTGGCGCGCGGCGACGACGGCGGGTGCGTACACCGCGTGGACGATCTCGCTTCGCGTGGTGGCGTCGAACATCTCCGCCGACCCCAGCGCCACCGCGTAATTCGTGGCCGCGCTCTGCGCCCCCTGCTCGTCCTGGGCGTAGCCCGTGGGGATCTGGCCGTTCTTGCCGGTGACCGGGCGGATGCCTGTCGCCGCCGTGGGGGCCGTTTTGCCGGGGGTGTCGGAGGAGGGGCCCGCCGCGTCCGCCGGGTCGCCGCCGCCGCGGTTGGCGAAGGCGATGGCCGCGACGAGGAGGACCACCACGCCGACGACCGTGATGAGGGAGCGGGAGCTGCGGACGGGGCGGCGGGCGCCGCCGTACACGTCGCCGCTGTTGCCCTCGGGCAGGCGGGTCCGGGTCTGGCCCGAGCCGCCCACGCCGCCGAAGCTGTCGTGCTCGTCACCGGGACTCATGCCGGGAACGCCCCCTCACTGGTTCGCGGTACGGGCAGTACGTCTTGCTGGACATCTGGGGAACGCATTCTCAGGGGGTGGTGTCCGACGGAGGGTCAGACCGCCATCCCGTACACGATGGTGAACAGCGTCCCCAGCGATCCGATGATGAAGACGCCGGTCAGACCGGCCACGATGAGGCCCTTGCCCTGTTCCGCGCTGAACGTGTCGCGGAGGGCGGTCGCGCCGATGCGCTGCTTGGCCGCTCCCCAGATGGCGATGCCGAGGCAGAGCAGGATGGCCACGGCCATCACCACCTCGATCATGATCTTGGCCTCGGCGCCCAGGCTGCCGAAGGGGCCCCAGTTCGGGGCGATTCCACCGATGATGGTGGTGATGTCGCCTTTTTCTGCCGCCAGGTACATGTAACTCACCGCCCCTGTATGGGTAGTTAGTCGCCCCTGCCGGACGGCATGGGTCATCGCCCTATCTTCGCTGATGAAACCGCTCGCGTGTGACGGCTTGACGGCTCTCTTTACCCGATCCCCGCACATCTGACCGACTTGACCGTCTTGACCTGCGGCGGTCCGGCCGGTTTCTATGCAAAGAAGCGTATGGTCACTCTGTGTATCACGGAGAGTGACTCCGGGCAATGATTGTCGTTGTTGCACTCTTGGGGCGGTGTCGGCGGCCCACCGCCTAGACTCGTTCCCGGGGGCGTACTGCCATGAGCCGAGGGGTGGTTGACGGTGCGTAGGGCCGGCAAGGCGTGGCTGGTGGCCGGCGGGGCCTTCGGGGTCTGTCTGAGCTTCGTCGCGCTGCTCGTCGTCGGTACGTACTCGGCGGCGGCGGGTCTCGCCGGCGGTGCGGGCAACGGCGCGAACGGCACCGTGGCGCTCGCCAAGGGCGCGGTCCCGGCGCTCTACCAGGGGCTCGTGCAGCGGTGGGGGAACCTCTGCCCCGCCATCAACCCGGCTCTGCTCGCCGCCCAGCTCTACCAGGAGAGCGGCTGGAACCCCCGGGCCGTCTCCCCGGCCGACGCGCGGGGCATCGCCCAGTTCATCCCCGGCACGTGGGCCGGGCACGGGGTGGACGGCGACGGGGACGGCGACCGGGACATCTGGGATCCCGAGGACGCGATCCCCTCGGCCGCCTCGTACGACTGCGAGCTCGCCGGCTATGTGAAGAACGTGCCCGGGGACCCGGCGAGCAACATGCTGGCCGCGTACAACGCGGGCGCGTACCGGGTGATCAAGCACGGTGGGGTGCCGCCCATCAGCGAGACCCAGAACTACGTGCGCATCATCAAGTCCCTGGAGAAGAGCTTCGCCCGGCCCGTCGGCCGTGTCGATCCCTCCCGGCAGGCGGCCAGTGCGATCCACTACGCGCAGGGGAAGCTCGGCACCCCGTACCTCTGGGGCGGCACGGGTACGGCCGCGCAGAACGGCCGGTTCGACTGTTCGGGGCTCACCCAGGCCGCGTACGAGAGTGTCGGCATCCGGCTGCCGCGCGTGGCCAACGACCAGTACAACGCCGGGCCGCACCCCTCGCGCGAGGAGCTGCTCCCCGGGGACCTGGTCTTCTTCTCCGACGACTTGACCAACTCGCGGGCCATCCGGCACGTCGGCATCTACGTCGGCGGCGGGTACATGATCGACGCGCCGCGCACCGGGGCGGTGATCCGGTTCGACCGGATCGACACCCCGGACTACTTCGGTGCGACCCGGGTCACCGCCGAGGGCGCGGCGGCGCTGCCGACGCATCTCCCGCAGGCCTGACCGGAGCAGACGGGCCGTCGGCCGGCGTGCGCCTTCCGGTCGTACCGGACATGGCCGGAACTCTCCGTCATGCACAGGCCCTGAGCTGCGGTGAACCGTCACTCTTCGATAACGTCATCATGATCCACCGGAGGGATCGGAACGTGCGCCTCAGGCGATTCGTTCCTTGGTCCGACCGCTCTGACCACGGGGGTTGGAAAACACAGACACGAGAGCAAGGGGCCTCAGCAGATGGCTGGACTCGCATCGGACGGTTCGAACCCCGATGTCAGCCTGCTCTACGACATCAACGGGCTGGCCAAGGCCGCCCCGCCGTGGTTCGACCGAGTCATGGAGTTCGTCGGCGAGTACGGGATCATGCTCGCGATGGCCCTCGTCGTGCTGTGGTGCTGGTGGAGCGTGCGCCGCCGCGGCACCCTGGCCGACTCCGTATCGGCCGTCGCCGGGCTCGTGTGGGCCCCGCTGGCCGCCGGTATCGCCCTCCTGGTGAACATCCCCATCCGCGGCTTCGTCGAGCGTCCCCGGCCCTTCAGGGACCATCAGGGGCTGGAGGTCCTCGTCGCCGGCAAGACCGACTTCTCCTTCGTCAGCGATCACGCCACGCTGGCGATGGCCCTCGGTGTCGGTGTCTTCGTCGCCCACCGCCGCTTCGGTCTGGCCGCGATCGGCCTCGCCCTCGCCGAGGGCTTCGCGCGGGTCTACATGGGGGTCCACTACCCGACCGACGTGATCGGCGGCCTGGCCCTCGGTACGGCGGTGGCGCTGCTCCTGGCCCCGCTCGCCCTCGCGCTGCTCACCCCGGTGATGTCCGCCGTCGCCCGCTCGGGCCGCTGCGCGGGTCTGGTCCGCTCCCGCCGGGCCGAGCCGGCGCGGCACCCGGAGGCGGTCGGCATCCCCGAGCCGCGCATCGGCGGCCCGGCCACCGGCCCCGGCCGCAACGACCTCGCCGCCTAGGCCCGGTCGTCGAACGCCCGTCTGCCCCGCGACGCCGGTTCGGCGCCAGGGCCTAGCCCTCCGCGCCCTCCGCCGTGCGGAGGTGGTCCGCCGCGTCCGTGCGGGCCCGGTCGCGGGATCTCCGGGCCGGTCCCGACCAGCCGCAGCTGCAGCGTGCCAGCGCGAACGAGCCGCGCTCCGACATCGTGGTGGTGTGAGGGGAGGACTGCGCGTGCACCTCACCACGGTACTGCGCGTGACGGCAGGCCTCGACCGTCGTTATGCGGATCGGGTGCTCCCAGGGCCCGCGGGCCCCGGGAAGGGCGGGTCCCGGCAAACAGCGGTGAGGCGTTGGGGGTTGGCAGACGATGGTGGTGCAGCTGCGGTACGGCCGTCCGGGTGCGCGCGGGAGCGGGGCGTTCGCCGTCACCGCCGTCCTGGTCGGCTCCCTCGTCGGGACCGCGGCGGTCACGGGGTGCGCCGCCCCCGAGGACCCCAAACCGACCGTCGACCCCACCCTCGCCGTACGGAACGCCGCCGACGCGCTGACGAAGGCGGGCACCGCCAAGGCGAGCACCTCCATGGAGATGGCCGCCGGCGGGACGCGGGTCACCATCCGGGGCGAGGGCGGCTACGACTTCCGGCGCCGTACCGGCCGGCTCCAGGTGGTGCTGCCGAAGGACGCGGCCGGGGCCAGCGAGCACCGGCCGATCACCGAGCTCCTCACTCCCGGCGCCCTTTACATGAAGAACCGGGGGGCCGGGGTGCCCGCCGACAAGTGGGTGCGGGTCGACACCACCACCCTCGACGACGGGAACCTCGTCACGGGCGGGGCCACCGATCCGGCCGCCGCGGCGGAGCTGCTGCGGGGCGCCCGGCAGGTCACCTACATCGGCGAGGTCGATCTGGCAGGGGTGAGAGTCAGCCACTACCGGGGGGTCGCGGACATCGCGCACGCCGCGCGGGTGGCCTCGCCGCAGCTCCGGGGGGCGCTCGCCGCGGCGGCGAAAGGGTTCGCCAAGGACACCGTGCCCTTCGACGCGTACCTCGACGGGGAGGGGCGGCTGCGGAAGGTGCGCCACCAGTTCAGCTTCAGCAATCAGGGCCGTACGGTCGCGGTCGCGTCGACGACGCTGCTGTACGGCTTCGGGGTGCGCGTCCAGGTGACGCTGCCGGAACGCCGGGACATCTACGCCGGGAAGATCAAGGCCTGAACGGCCTGACCTGGCCGGGTGCTGGTGTGGACCATCGGCAAATGGTCCGGACGTGTCATGCGCGGTGCGTGTCGCCGTCCCTACGCTGGGAGACCGCTGGGAGACCGACGCCGGCAGGAAGAGGTGGATGCGCGTGGCCCCGCCCGGTACAGCAACCGTGACCGCAGACCCGGACTGCGTCGCCCTCGCCGAGATCGAACTGTGCGGCGAGCTGATCATCGCCGCGTCGGCCGCGGACGGGGAGCGGCTCAGCGCCGACCGGATCGACGAGGTGCTGAGGGTGGCGGTGGAGCGGGCCGTGGAGGACCTCTGACGGGACGGCCCGGCTCATCACCGCGTACGGGAGGAGCGGGACGGAGGCCTCAGGTCCGCATCATGCGGGCGATGGCCTTCGTGGCCTCCTCGACCTTGGCGTCGATGCCCTCGCCGCCCTTGGCCGCCGCCTCCGCGACGCAGTGCCGCAGGTGCTCCTCGAGGAGCTGGAGGGCGAACGACTGGAGTGCCTTCGTCGAGGCGGAGACCTGCGTGAGTATGTCGATGCAGTAGACGTCCTCGTCGACCATCCGCTGGAGACCGCGGATCTGGCCCTCGATCCGGCGGAGTCGCTTGAGGTGCTCGTCCTTCTGTTTGTGGTAGCCGTGCACGCCGTGCTCGTGGTCGGCCGGCCCGACGGCCTCGACGGCCTCGGGGGTGACCTGGTCCGCCTCGGTGGTCGTCATGGCGTCCTCCCGTTGTCCAATAAGGGGATGTATACCCCTCGTGGGTATATGGTACCGATCCCCGCCGATCCGGGCGGGGGCCCGTGCTGTTCACTGTGCCTGATGGGCGACACTGAGAGACGCCGGTTAGCCGTGGCCGGATGATGCGCCTAGCATCAGCCTGACCGAAACCCAGCACCCCGAGGACCTCACGTGCGATTTCGTCTGACCCCCAGGGAGACGAGCTTCTACGACATGTTCGCCGCGTCCGCGGACAACATCGTCACGGGCTCGAAGCTCCTGATGGAACTGCTCGGAGCGGAACCTTCCGCCCGGGCCGAGATCGCGGAGCGGATGCGGGCAGCGGAGCACGCCGGCGACGACGCGACCCATGCCATCTTCCACCAGCTGAACTCCTCGTTCATCACGCCGTTCGACCGCGAGGACATCTACAACCTCGCGTCCTCCCTCGACGACATCATGGACTTCATGGAGGAGGCCGTCGACCTGGTCGTCCTCTACAACGTCGAGGATCTCCCCAAGGGTGTCGAGCAGCAGATCGAGGTGCTGGCGCGGGCGGCGGAGCTGACCGCCGAGGCGATGCCGAACCTGCGGACGATGGCCAACCTGACCGAGTACTGGATCGAGGTCAACCGGCTGGAGAACCAGGCGGACCAGATCCACCGCAAGCTGCTCGCGACCCTCTTCAACGGCAAGTACGACGCCATCGAGGTGCTGAAGCTCAAGCAGATCGTCGACGTGCTGGAAGAGGCGGCCGACGCGTTCGAGCACGTGGCCAACACGGTGGAGACCATCGCGGTCAAGGAGTCCTGAGGCTTCGTGGACACCTTTGCTCTGATCGTGACCATCGGTGTCGCGCTCGGCTTCACCTATACGAACGGCTTTCACGACTCGGCCAACGCCATCGCCACCTCGGTGTCGACGCGTGCGCTGACCCCCCGCGCGGCCCTGGCCATGGCCGCCGTCATGAACCTCGCCGGTGCCTTCATGGGCAGCGGGGTCGCCAAGACGGTCAGCGAGGGCCTGATCGAGACGCCGCACGGCGACAAGGGGATGGGCATCCTCTTCGCCGCGCTGGTCGGCGCGATCATCTGGAACCTGGTGACCTGGTACTTCGGTCTGCCGTCCTCCTCCTCGCACGCCCTGTTCGGCGGCATGGTGGGAGCGGCGCTCGCCGGTGGTACGGAGGTCATCTGGGGTGGCGTCCTCGACAAGGTCGTCATCCCGATGTTCATCTCGCCGGTGGTCGGCCTCGTGGCCGGTTACCTGGTGATGTGCGCGATCATGTGGATGTTCCGCAAGGCCAACCCGCACAAGGCCAAGCGCGGCTTCCGTATCGCGCAGACGGTGTCGGCGGCCGGCATGGCGCTCGGTCACGGTCTGCAGGACGCGCAGAAGACGATGGGCATCGTGGTGATGGCCCTCGTCATCGCCGATGTGCAGGCCGCGGGCGACGACATCCCGGTGTGGGTGAAGATCGCGTGCGCCGTGATGCTCTCGCTGGGTACGTACGCGGGTGGCTGGCGCATCATGCGGACGCTCGGCCGGAAGATCATCGAGCTGGACCCGCCGCAGGGTTTCGCGGCGGAGACCACGGGTGCGTCGATCATGTTCGGCTCGGCGTTCCTCTTCCACGCGCCGATCTCGACGACGCACGTCATCACCTCCGCGATCATGGGCGTGGGCGCGACGAAGCGGGTCAACGCGGTGCGGTGGGGTGTCGCCAAGAACATCATCCTGGGCTGGTTCATCACCATGCCGGCGGCCGCACTTGTCGCTGCGGCGAGCTTCTACGTGGTGCAGCTGTTCTTCGGCTGACGGGCGGTGGCCCGTGGTTCTGCTGGGGGTCCGGGGGTTATTCCCCGGGGGACGCGGTATCACCATGCCGGCGGCCGCTCTTGTCGCTGCGGCGAGCTTCTACGTGGTGCGGCTGTTCTTCGGCTGAGGCCGGCAGTGGCTTGAAATGATCGGGCCCGGCTCCCCTGTGGGGGAGCCGGGCCCTTCGTCTAACGGTGGCACCGCCATGCAGCACCGTAGACGAGTCTTTATCCGAAGCGGCCGGAGATGTAGTCCTCGGTCGCCTGGACGCTCGGGTTCGAGAAGATGCGCTCGGTGTCGTCCAGCTCGATCAGCTTGCCGGGCTGGCCGACGGCCGCCAGGTTGAAGAAGGCCGTGCGGTCCGAGACGCGGGCGGCCTGCTGCATGTTGTGCGTCACGATGACGATCGTGAAGCGCTCCTTCAGCTCGCCGATGAGGTCCTCGATCGCCAGCGTCGAGATCGGGTCGAGGGCCGAGCAGGGCTCGTCCATCAGCAGGACGTCGGGCTCGACCGCGATGGCGCGGGCGATGCACAGACGCTGCTGCTGGCCGCCGGAGAGGCCGGAGCCCGGCTTGTTCAGGCGGTCCTTGACCTCGTTCCAGAGGTTGGCGCCCTTGAGGGACCTCTCGACGATGTCGTTGAGCTGCGACTTCTTGTACTTGCCGTTGAGGCGCAGGCCCGCCGCCACGTTGTCGAAGATCGACATGGTGGGGAAGGGGTTGGGGCGCTGGAAGACCATGCCGACCGTGCGGCGCACGGCGACCGGGTCGACGTTGGAGCCGTACAGGTTCTCGTCGTCCAGCATCACCTTGCCCTCGACGCGGCCGCCGGGGGTGACCTCGTGCATGCGGTTCAGGGTGCGCAGGAAGGTGGACTTGCCGCAGCCGGACGGGCCGATGAAGGCCGTCACGGAGCGGGGCTCGACGGTCATCGAGATGTCGTCGATCGCCTTGTGGGCGCCGTAGTAGGCGGAGAGGCCGCTGACGTCGATTCGCTTGGCCATGTGAATCACTACTTCCAATGATGCCGCGGTCAGCGGCCGGTCTTGGGGGCCTTCCAGCGGGCGATGCCGCGGGCCACCAGGTTGAGGATCATGACGAAGGCGATCAGGACGAGCGCTGCGGCCCATGCGCGGGACACGGCTGCGTCGGTGCCGACCGCGTACTGCTCGTACACGTAGAGCGGCAGGGAGGACTGAGCGCCTTCGAAGGGGTTCGGGTTGATGAGCTTCGTACCGAACACGAGGAGCAGGACCGGGGCCGTCTCACCGGTGATACGGGCGACCGCGAGCATGACGCCCGTGGTGATGCCGCCGATCGCGGTGGGGAGGACCACCTTCAGGATGGTGCGCCACTTGGGGATGCCGAGGGCGAGGGAGGCCTCGCGGAGCTCGTTCGGGACGAGCTTGAGCATCTCCTCGGTGGAGCGGACCACGACCGGCATCATCAGGATGGCGAGGGCCATGGCGCCGGCGAAACCGGAGGGGCCGAAGCCCAGCATCAGGTTCCAGGTGGCGAGGATGAAGAGGCCGGCGACGATCGACGGGATGCCCGTCATGACGTCGACGAAGAAGGTGACGGCCTGGGCGAGCTTGCCGCCGCCGTACTCGACGAGGTAGACGGCGGTGAGGAGGCCGATCGGGGCCGCGATCACGGTCGCGATGGCGACCTGCTCGATGGTGCCGAGCAGCGCGTGGTAGACACCGCCGCCGGCCTCGGCGTCGAGGACGCCGTTCATCGAGTGGCTCAGGAAGTACGGGTCGAGGACTTCCATGCCCTTGCTGATCGTGACCCAGGCGAGGGAGAGCAGCGGGACGACGGCCAGGATGAAGCAGACCCAGACGAGGCTGGTGGCGACGCGGTCCTTGGCCTGGCGGCTGCCCTCGACCTTGGTGGTCAGCGCGTACGTGGTGAGGACGAAGAGCAGCGCGGCGATCATGCCCCACTGGACCTTGCTGTGCCAGCCGGCGCCGAGGCCGATGCCGATGCCCGCGGCGATGGAGCCGGCGGCGATGGCGACCGGGCTCCAGCGGGGCAGCCGCGCGCTGGAGAGCGAACTGGCGCGCTTGACCGTCGAGACCGGACGATCCTGTATGGCGTGGCTCATGCCGCTGCCCCCGAGTACTCCTTGCGGCGGCCGATGATCCAGCGGGCGGCGCCGTTGACCAGCAGGGTGATGGCGAAGAGGACGAGACCGGACGCGATCAGCGCGTCCCGGCCGAACTCGTTGGCCTCGTTGAACTTGGCGGCGATGTTCTGCGCGAACGTGCCGCCGCCCGGGTCGAGCAGGTGGCCCGAGATGAGGAAGCTGGGGGAGAGGACCACGGCGACGGCCATGGTCTCGCCGAGTGCGCGGCCGAGGCCCAGCATGGAGGCGGAGATGATGCCGGAGCGGCCGAAGGGCAGCACCGAGATGCGGATGACCTCCCAGCGCGTGGCGCCGAGGGCGAGGGCGGCTTCCTCGATCATCTTCGGGGCCTGGAGGAAGACCTCACGGGTGACGTTGGTGATGATCGGAAGGATCATGATCGCCAGCAGGATGCCCACGGTGAAGAGGTTGCGGGCGGGGCCGTCGTTGGCCTTGTCGAAGATGTACGTCCAGCCGAAGTACTCGTTCAGCCACTTGTTGAGGCCGTCGAGGTACGGGACGAGGAAGATCGCGCCCCAGAGGCCGTAGATGATGCTGGGCACGGCGGCGAGCAGGTCGACGACGTACGCGAGCGGCTTGGCCAGCTTGCGCGGGGCGTAGTGCGAGATGAAGAGCGCGATGCCGATCGCGACGGGCACGGCGATGGCCATGGCGATGATCGACGAGACGACCGTGCCGAAGGCGAGGACGGCGATGCCGAAGACCGGCGGGTTGCCGGCCGGGTTCCACTCGAAGGTGGTGAAGAAGTTCGTGCTGTCCTTCGAGATCGCGAGGACGGCGCGGTAGGTGAGGAAGCCGGCGATCGCGGCCATGATCACGAGGAGGGTGATGCCGGAGCCTCGGGACAGACCGCTGAAGATGCGGTCACCGGGGCGGGACGCGCTCTTGGCGCTCCGGCTCCTCTTTATGTCTGGTGTGGTGGTAGCCATCTGCTTCTCCGGTCTGCGGGGCCCCTACGGATGTACGGGCTCCTGGCGGCGGTGCACCGGATGCCGGGTCCGGCCCCCGGGGCGGGGGTCCGGACCCGGCCGGGAGTCAGGACAGGGTGGGGACGATCGCGCGGACCTTCGCGGCGATCTCGGCCGGGAGCGGGGCGTAGCCGGCGTCGGCGAGGACCTTCTGGCCCTCCTCGCTCACGGTGTAGTTGAGGAACGCCTTCAGGGTCGGCAGGGTCTCCGCCTTGTTGCCCTTGTCGCAGGCGATCTCGTAGGTGACGAGGACGATCGGGTAGGCACCCTCGGCCTTCGTCGCGTAGTCGAGGGAGAGGGCGACGTCGCTGCCCGTGCCCTTGACCTTGGCGGCGGCGATGGCCTTGGACGCGTTCTCCGAGGAGGCGGCGACCGGGGCGGAGGCGCCGGTGTTGATGCTGACGGTGGAGATCTTGTTCGCGGTGGCGTACGAGAGCTCGAAGTAGCCGATGGAGCCCTCGGCGTCCTTCACCGCGGTGGCGACACCGGAGGAGCCGTTGGCGGCCTGGCCACCCTGGGCGGGCCACGACTTCGACTTCGGGTCGTGCTTCCAGTCGGCGGCGGCAGCGGTCGAGAGGTACTTGCCCAGGTTCTGGGTGGTGCCCGACTCGTCCGAGCGGTGGAAGGCCTGGATCGCGCTGTCGGGGAGCTTGGCGCCCGGGTTCAGCTTGGCGATCGCCGGGTCGTTCCACTTGGTGATCTTGTTGTCGAAGATCTTGGCGATGGTGGAGGCGTCGAGGACCAGGTTGTCCACGCCTTCCAGCTTGTAACCGATGGCGATGGGGCCACCGACCATGGGCAGGTTGACGCCCTTGCCGGTCTTGCAGATCTTCGCCGACTCGGCGACCTCTTCTTCCTTCAGGGCGGAGTCGGAGCCCGCGAAGGCGACCTGGCCCTGGTTGAACTTGGTGATGCCGCCGCCGGAGCCGATGGCCTGGTAGTTGATCTCGACACCGGAGCACGCGGCCTGGAAGTTCTTGACCCAGAGGTCCATCGCGTTCTTCTGCGCGCTGGAACCGGCGGCGAGGAGCTGGCCCTTGGCGCCCTCACAGGCGATGTTCGAGGCGGCGGCGGAGGTCTTCGAGCCGCCTTCCTTGGCCGGCGTCTCCGTGTTGTTGTCCGAGCCACACGCCGAGAGGACGAGCGCACCGGAGACGACGAGGGCACCGATCGCGGAGGCGCGAAGCCCGTTCTTGCGCGAAAGCTTCACTTTCGGGTGTTCCTTCCAGAAGCCGCCCTGTCGCGGACCGAGTGTCCTGAACGTTCTACGGCGGCGTGTGTCGGTTGGCGGTGCGTTGTGGAGCTCTGTGCACCGTGTAAGGCCGAAATTAGGCAGAACAGGTGAAGCCGTCGACGGGACAGAGTGAACGGAAAGTGAACCGTGCCGTAAGGCCGGGTGCGGGGACGCGGCGGTGGGCGCGCCGGGGCCCCGGCGCACGCCTGCGACAGAGGCCGGGTGACGCCCGGGGACGGAGGCCGGGTGGCGCCCGTGACGGAGGCCGGGTGGCGCCCGTGACGGAGGCCGGGTGGCGCCCGTGACGGAGGCCGGATACCGGGTGACGCCTGGGGTACGGGGGCGCTCGCCCTTGACGAGACTCCCTAGCCCGTCGTCGTCGCCGTCAGGGCGTTCAGGAGGTCGCGGTCCCGCGGCTGGGTGAGGCGGAGGCGGGCCGCCGCGGGCGGCAGCCAGACGACACGGTCGACCTCGCGGCTCGGGGTGAACGTGCCGCCGAGGGCGCGGGCCGCCCAGTACTCGACCTCTTTCGGGCGGCCGTCCACCGTGTAGCGGGCCGTCGGCAGCCGGAGGCCGAGTGCGCAGTCCTGGCCCGTCTCCTCCAGGACCTCGCGCAGTGCGCACGCCTCCGCCGACTCGTCCCGCTTCCGCTTCCCCTTCGGGTGCGACCAGTCGTCGTACTTCGGTCGATGGACGAGCGCGATCTCGATGCCGTGGCCGGAAAGCGCCGGGCGCCACAGGACGCAGCCGGCCGCTCGGACAGGATCCTGGCGCTCCCCGGTCATGGGACGGGCGCCGTCGTTCTCCGCCAGGCTCGTTGGAAGGCGAAGCGGGAGGCCTCGACCTCGTGGCGCTGGTCGGCGTGGAGGACGCCCAGGGCGTACGCGGTCGCGGGGGCGATCCGGGGGGTGCGGGCGGCCGCGGCGGCCGCCGAGGCGGCTTCGGCGGCGTCCCGGTGCCGGTCGAGGGCGCGGGCGGCCTCGAAGAGGACGGCGTCGGGTTCGCCCCCGGTGTGCAGGGCCTCGGTGGCGTACCGGTGCAGCCGGAGCAGGAGCCGCGTCTGGTGCCAGGGGGCGTCCTGGCTCTCCCCGGTGGCCGGCGCGAGGGCGTCCGCGTTGTACGGGTGGGCCGCCCGCGTCAGCGGCAGGGCGGCCACCGCGTCCAGGAGGCGCCGCTCGGCGACCTCGGCGGGGCCGTCCAGGACCTCGACGGCCGGGGCGCTGCCCATGGGGCCGAGCGGGACCTCGGAGGCGAGGAGTGCGACGGCGTCGGCGACCGCGTGGAAGCGGGCCGAGCCCAGGGCCTGGAGCGAGGCCGAGTGGGCGCGCGTCCGGGCCAGTGTCAGCTGTCGTTCCAGGAGGGCGCCCGCCCGGGCGGCGCCCACGGTGAGGCCGGCCGCCTCGCTGCCGCGGGCGGCGGGGACGGGGCCGGCGCCGCTCGACAGGCGGGACAGTGCGTCCACCAGGCGGACCAGCCGCGAGGTGCAGGCGTGTTCCAGGGCGAGGGTGCCCGAGAGCCAGGCGAGCTCGGTGCGCAGCTGGTCGGCCCAGGCGGTGTCGAGCAGCGGCCGGAAGGTGTGCAGCGTCCCGCTGATCCGGCGGGCGGCGCCGCGCAGTGTGCGGGCCGCCTCCTCCGATCCGGCCGTGTCCGAGCCGCTCTCGCCGTGGAGCCGGAGGCCGCGGAGGAAGTCCGCGGCCCGGGCGTGCAGGTAGGGGGCCAGGACCTCGCCCGCCGAGACGTCCTGCGACTGGTCAGGGTTGTGCACGCCGGCGCCTCCGCGCGTCGATGAGCATCTCCTGGACGTGCCGGAGCGGTCGGCCCTCGGGGTCGGTCGCGTGCCGCGTCCAGTTCCCGTCGGGGCCGAGGTGCCAGGAGGAGGTGGTGTCGGACATCCCGGTCTCCAGGAGCCGGGTGAGCGCTGCCCGGTGCGCCGGGTCCGAGACCCGTACGAGGGCCTCGATCCGGCGGTCCAGGTTGCGGTGCATCATGTCGGCGCTGCCGAACCACACCTCGGGTTCGCCGCCGTTGCCGAAGGCGAAGATCCGGGAGTGCTCCAGGAAGCGGCCGAGGATCGAACGGACCCGGATGTTCTCCGAGAGGCCGGTGACGCCGGGGCGTACGGCGCAGATGCCGCGGACCCAGATGTCGACCGGGACGCCCGCCCGCGAGGCCTGGTAGCAGGCGTCGATGACGGCCTCGTCGACCATCGAGTTGACCTTGATCCGTACGTACGCGGGCCGGCCGGCGCGGTGGTGGGCGATCTCCTTGGTGATCCGGGAGACGAGCCCGTCGCGCAGCGACTTGGGGGCCGTGAGCAGGCGCCGGTACGTCTCGCGGCGGGAGTAGCCGGAGAGCCGGTTGAACAGGTCCGAGAGGTCGGCGCCGACCTGCGGGTCGGCGGTCAGCAGGCCCAGGTCCTCGTAGAGGCGGGCCGTCTTCGGGTGGTAGTTGCCGGTGCCGACGTGGGAGTAGCGGCGCAGCAGCTCGCCCTCCTGCCGTACGACGAGCGACAGCTTGCAGTGGGTCTTGAGGCCGACGAGGCCGTACACGACGTGGCAGCCGGCCTCTTCCAGCTTGCGCGCCCACTTGATGTTGGCCTGCTCGTCGAAGCGGGCCTTGATCTCGACGAGGACGAGGACCTGCTTGCCGGACTCGGCGGCGTCGATGAGGGCGTCGACTATCGGCGAGTCGCCGGAGGTCCGGTACAGCGTCTGCTTGATCGCGAGGACGTCCGGGTCGGCCGCCGCCTGCTCCAGGAAGGCCTGCACGGACGTCGAGAAGGAGTCGTACGGGTGGTGGAGCAGGACGTCCCGCTCGCGCAGCGCCGCGAAGATGTCCGGTGCGGACGCCGACTCGACCTCGGCGAGGTCCCGGTGGGTGCCGGCCACGAACGTGGGGAACCTGAGTTCCGGGCGGTCCTGTCCGGCGATCCCGAAGAGGCCGGTGAGGTCGAGCGGGCCGGGCAGCGGGTAGACCTCGGCGTCGGAGACCTTCAGCTCGCGGACGAGCAGGTCGAGGACGTACGGGTCGATGGACTCCTCGACCTCCAGGCGCACCGGCGGGCCGAAGCGGCGCCGCATGAGCTCCTTCTCCAGGGCCTGGAGCAGGTTCTCGGCGTCGTCCTCCTCGACCTCCAGGTCCTCGTTCCTGGTCACCCGGAACATGTGGTGCGCGAGCACCTCCATGCCGGGGAAGAGCTCCTCCAGGTGGGCCGCGATGACGTCCTCGAGGGGGACGTAGCGCTGCGGGGAGGCCTCCAGGAAGCGGGACAGCAGCGGCGGCACCTTCACGCGCGCGAAGTGGCGGTGGCCGCTGACCGGATTGCGTACGACCACGGCGAGGTTGAGCGAGAGTCCCGAGATGTACGGGAAGGGGTGCGCCGGGTCCACGGCGAGCGGGGTGAGGACCGGGAAGATCTGCTGCCGGAACAGGGTGAAGAGGCGCGCCTGCTCCTTCTCCGTGAGCTCGGGCCAGCGGATCAGGTGGATGCCCTCGTCGGCCAGGGCAGGGGCCACGTCCTGCTGGAAGCAGGCCGCGTGCCGGGCCATGAGCTCGCGCGAGCGGGTCCAGATCAGGTCCAGGACTTCGCGGGGCTGGAGGCCGGAGGCGGAACGGGTGGCGACGCCGGTGGCGATGCGGCGCTTGAGGCCGGCGACCCGGACCATGAAGAACTCGTCGAGGTTCGACGCGAAGATCGCGAGGAAGTTCGCCCGTTCGAGGAGCGGGGTGGTGGGGTCCTCGGCGAGTTCGAGCACGCGCTCGTTGAAGGCGAGCCAGCTGCGCTCCCGGTCGAGGAAACGGCCCTGCGGCAGCTCGTCGCCGAGCTTGCCGTCGTCCTCGTAGGTGTCCGGGTCGGAGTCCAGGTCGGCGTCGAGATCGGTGACGACGGCCCCGTTCACCACCGTCGCGCGGCGCGCGGCTATGGAGTCGGCGGACGGCGAAGCGGACGACGGGACGGACGGCGTGGCGGAGGACTGGACCGGGACCTCGGCGGGCTGCTGGCTCATGGCCCCATTCTTCCGCGCGAAGGGGTGGTCGGGCGCGTCGGAGCGGGCCGTGGGGGAGGGAAGTCTCCCTTTGGGGAGGGTCGCCCTGCCGGGCGGCGTCACGGAGCGCTTCATTGCGTGAGCGTCGCAAGCGCGTCTGAATGGCCGGTAACGACGACATGTCGTACGGGAATCGGGGGCGGGGCCGTGTGCGGGCCCCGCCCCCTGATCGTTTGAATGTCTTACGGGTGCCGGTGGATCTCTACGGGTGCCGCGCGCGCAGGACGCGGAAGGCGGCGAAGGCCGCGAGGGCGGCGAGGGTGAGGAGGATGCCGGTCTCGATGAGCTGAGTGGGCCAGAAGTGTGACTGCGGGTGGTAGTCGACGTACTGGCTGGTGACGTCGTGCTGGGCGAGGCAGCGTTCGAACAGCTTCATTCCCCCGTCGGGCATGCTGTCCACGCCGGGGGCCCTGTGCACCTCGTTCCAGCAGATCGACTGGTCGAAGCGGGCCCCGGAGGACGTGAGCAGACCCGAGTCCATCGTCAGACCGTTCTCCGGTGTCCAGAGCGTGGGGCCGGCCGGGCCGGTGACCGTGTTCACCGCGAGGAAGGACCAGCGGAACGCGCCCAGGATCAGCAGTGTCACGCCCATGACCAGGCCCGTGGCCGCCATGGCGACGAGGGTGCGGCGGATCAGCTGGCCGACGAGCGCGCCGACGGCGACCGCCGCGAGGACGTGGGCGAAGAGCACGATGCCGGTCGCCTCGAACGGTCCGCGTTCGCTCCAGTGGAAGTTGTAGCTGTCGGAGACGCGGCCCCAGCCGATCCGGTAGATGCCCATGAGGACGAGGGTGGCGGCGAGGGCGACGACGGACGTGGTGAGGAGCTTGGCGCGGAGCCAGGCCGTCGGGCTCACCGACTGGGTGAGCGAGAGCTTGTACGTCCCCGACTCGAATTCGCGGGCGACGAGGGGGCCCGCGACGAAGGCGCCGACGAGCAGCGGCAGGAGGACCAGCCACATCCCGCCGTAGTCGAGGGCCAGGCGCAGCGCCGCGTAGCCGCGGTTGTCCTCGGCGGCGAAACTCTGGCCGTCCTCGTAGTAGCGGTCGGGGGTCTGGGCGTCCCATATCCGCAGTCCGCCGACCACCGCGAGGGACGCGGCCACGGCCGCCGCGGCCAGCCACAGCGTGCGGCGGTACTGGCGGACCGTCACCCAGTAGGGGCCCTTCGGGGCGAGGGTGCTCATGCCGGGGCTCCTTCGGTGGTGCGGAGGTGGGCGAGGAGGAGGTCTTCGAGGGAGGGGTCCCTCGTCTCCCAGGGGCCTTCGACGGGGCCCTCGCGGCGGATCAGGGCGGTGAGTTGACGGCCCGTCGTGCGGGACTCGACGACCGTGTGCGGGGCGAGGTCGGCGACCGGGCCGGTGAGCAGGGTGTGGGCGGCGAGGAGTTCGTCGACGGGTCCGTCGAGGCGGATCCGGCCGCCGTGGAGCAGCAGGAGGTGGTCGCAGGCGCCTTCCAGCTCGGTGAGGATGTGGGAGGACATGACGACGGTGGTGCCGTGTTCGGCGGCGTCGGCCATGAGCAGGCCCATCAGCTGGTGCCGGGCGAGCGGGTCGAGGTCGGCCATCGGCTCGTCGAGGAGCAGCAGTTCGGGCCGTTTGCCGAGGGCGAGGGCGAGGGCGACGCGGGTGCGCTGGCCGCCGGAGAGGGTCCGTACGACGGCCCCGGGGTCGAGCGTGTCGGCGATGACGCGCCGGGCGGCCTCGTCGTTCCAGCGGCCCGGGTTGAGTTCGCGGCCCATGCGCAGGGTGTCGGCGACGGTGAGCCGGGGGTGGAGCGGTTTGTCCTGGGCGACGTACGCGAGGTGTTCGCGGGGCGGGGCCTCGATGGTGCCCTCGGTGGGGCGGAGGAGTCCTGCGGCGAGGGCGAGGAGGGTGGACTTGCCGGCGCCGTTGGGGCCGACGAGGGCGCAGACGCGGCCGGTGGGGAGGGTGAAGCCGCATTCCCGCAGGGCCCAGCCCCGGCCGCTGCCCCCGTATTTCTTGCCCAGGAGATCGGCCTCCAGTGCGATGCCGTCTCTTGTCATGCGTCGTCCCCCTCGAAGTGTTCCTTCAGTACGGATGTGAAGAGCGCGGCCACGTCCTCGCGGTCCAGGCCGGCGGTGCGTGCGCGGCGGGCCCAGTCGGCGAGTTCGCCGCGCAGGGGCGAGTCGGCCGGGCCGGTGCCGAGCGTGGCGCGGACGAAGGTGCCGAGGCCGCGGCGGGCCTCGACGAGGCCTTCGCGTTCGAGCTCGCGGTAGGCCTTGAGGACCGTGTTGGGATTGATGGCCGTCGCTTCGACGACCTCGCGTGCGGTGGGCAGTCGGTCGCCGGGCTCCAGGAGGCCCATGCGGAGGGCCTGTTTCGTCTGCTGGACGATCTGGAGGTAGGTGGCGACGCCACTGCGCCGGTCGATGCGGTACTCGACCACGATCGCTTCCACCACCCTTTCACTAATCAAGTAGTGAAAGGGTGGTGCAAAG
>NZ_LIPQ01000243.1 GCF_001418135.1 Streptomyces aureus | reverse complement strand
CCAGTGCTCGTTGAGCGCGTCCATCGACTCGCCCTGCCCCGAGGACAGCAGCCGCTCGAAGTGGTTGTTCGCGAGCTGGCCGTCGTCCTCCAGGTCCTCCGCGAACTCCCGCAGCGCGTCCGCCATCTCGCGATACGCGTCCTCGTCGACGTTCGGCCAGGCCACTCCGATCAGATCGAGCAGCGTGTCCGCCCAGCCCGGCACCGTGACCGCCACGATTCCCCCACCCCCGTCGACGACTCTTTGCAATCCGGAACAGTCCTACCACAGAGGACGCCTGACGACGGGTCCGAGGTTCCCCGCCGCAACAGCACGACGACCGCGCGGCGACCAGCCGAGACGATCCCGCGACGGCCACGCCGCGCAGTCGGCCGGGCACGTGCGGCAATAGCCGGAAATCCCCGCGCACCACCATGACTTCTGCCGAGATGCCCCCGGCGGGTAGCCGGACGATCATGAGGGGCGGGGATGCGACGGGGGTTCGGAGAACGCTTGGGGCGGCCCGGCGCACCGGGCTCCCTACCCCTCGCCCCGATCGCACCCGAGTACGGCGAGCTGTTGGGCCGTCAGCGTGCGGCCGGGCTGATTCACTTCGGGGAGCTCGTGGGAGACGGCGAGACGCTGTCCTTCCTGGACGGCCTCTCCCTTTGCGCCGGGAACCGGGCTCTGGCGCCGGCGCCGGTCACGGGGCCGGCGCGCGGGCCCTCGACGCACTGGGCCCGGCCGTCGTCCGCACCGACCCGGCGCTCTCGCGCCTCGCCTCCCGGCTCGCGCGGCGACCGGGTTCTCCTCGCCTGGCCGGTGCAGGACGGACGGAGCCGGCGCGCGGTCCGCCTCACCCGGGGTGCGGACCGGCCGGCCGTCGTCCCCGGCGGCCCTGGTGAAGGACCGCCGGGAGGGTTCAGCCCTCGCCGGGCTCCAGCCGCAGCGAGATCGAGTTGATGCAGTACCGCTGGTCCGTCGGGGTGGGGTAGCCCTCGCCCTCGAAGACATGGCCCAGGTGCGAGCCGCAGCGGGAGCAGCGGACCTCGGTGCGGACCATGCCGTGGGAGCGGTCCTCGATCAGCTCGACGGCGGAGCTGTCCTTCGGGTCGAAGAAGGACGGCCAGCCGCAGTGCGACTCGAACTTCTCGTTCGACGTGAACAGCTCCGCGCCGCAGGCCCGGCAGGAGTACACGCCCTTGGTGGTGGTGTCCGTGTACTCACCGCGGAACGCGGGCTCGGTGCCCGCCTGGCGCAGCACCTGGTACTCCGCCGGGGTCAGCTCCGCACGCCACTGCTCGTCCGGCTTCTCGACGTCGTACGCCATGAGCTCGCTCCCTCTGCTACTTCGACAGGTGGTCCAGGATCAGCGGGCCGAGGTCCGTGACGTCGCCCGCGCCCATGGTGAGAACGAGATCGCCGGGTCCGGCCATTCCCGCCACGACCTGCGGCACCGTCGCCTTGTCGTGGACGGGCGTCACGTCGGCGCCCGCCTGCCGGGCGGCGGCGATGATCAGCTCGCTGGTGATGCCCGGGATCGGGTCCTCGCGGGCCGGGTAGATGTCGAGGACGACGGACGCGTCGGCGAGGGCCAGCGCGTCGCCCATCTCCTTGCCCAGTTCCTGGGTGCGGGAGAAGAGGTGCGGCTGGAAGACGACCAGGAGGCGGGAGGCCCCGGCGGCGCCCCGCATGGCCTCCAGGTCGGCGGTCATCTCGGTGGGGTGGTGCGCGTACGAGTCGATGACCTGGACGCCCTTCGCCTCGCCCTTGAGCTGGAGGCGGCGACCGACGCCGGTGTAGGCGGTGAGGGCCTGGGCGAGCTCGGCCGGGTCGATGCCGACGCGGGCGCCGGCGGCGAGGGCCGCGGCGGCGTTGTGGGCGTAGTGGCGGCCGGGTACGGAGACGGTGAAGGTGTGCTCGACGCCGTCGAGGGCGACCGTCACCTCGCTCTTCATCCCGTTCGGGACGATCTTCAGGATGCGGGCGTCGGAGTCCTCGGTCTCACCGACCGTGACGATGTTCAGACCGTCGCGGTCCGCGACCCGGCGGGCCAGCTCGCGGGCGCCCGCGTGCTCGCCGACCACCAGGGTGCCGCCGGGGCGGATCTTGGCCGTGAAGGCCTCGAAGGACTCGTAGATCTCGTCCATGGAGGCGTAGTTGGCGTGGTGGTCCAGCTCGACGTTGAGGACGATCGCGACCTCGGGGTCGTACTTCTGGAAGCTGCGGTCGCTCTCGTCGGCCTCGGCGACGAAGACGTCGCCGTCGCCGTGCAGCGCGTTGGTACCGGGACCCGCGAGGTCGCCGCCGATGGCGTACGAGGGGTCGAGACCGAGCTCGGTGAGGGCGACGGCCAGCATGGAGGTGGTCGTCGTCTTGCCGTGCGTACCGGCGACGGCGATGGCGCGCAGGCCGTCCATGAGGGAGGCGAGCGCGTCGGAGCGGTGGACGACGGGGATGCCGAGCTCGGCGGCGCGGGCCAGCTCGGGGTTGTCGGCGCGGATGGCGCTGGAGACGACGACGGCGGAGGCGTCGTCGGCGAGGTGCTCGGCGGCGTGCCCGATGTGCACGGTGGCGCCGAGGGCGCGCAGCGACTGGGCGGTCGCGGAGTCCTTGGCGTCACTGCCGGCGACCTTGGCGCCGCGCTGGGCGAGGATCTTCGCGATGCCCGACATTCCGGCACCGCCGATGCCGATGAAGTGCGGCCGTTCCATGGCGGCAGGGATGGCGGGTGCCATGCGGATCTCTCCCCGGGGTGCGTCGTGCGTGGAAGACCCCAGCCTAGTGGCTCCCGCCGGGTGGGCCCGGCGGGAGCGGCGGGGCCCGGTGTGTGGCGTGCCCGCCGTGCCGGGCCCGTGCCCGCGCCCCCTGCACGGGGCGCGGGCACGGGCGACCGTACGGCTGCCCGGCTCGTCGGTCACTCGGTCAAGCGGTTGCCCGCCTGCTTCTACTCGCCGGCTTCCTCGCTGTGGGCGAAGAGCTTGAGGACGGGGACCCCCACCTTGTGGCGGGCCCGGGAGGCCCAGTCGCGGTGGAAGAACTCCTCCACGTAGTGCGGGGCGGTCAGCACGATCACCTCGTCCGCCTCCGACTCCTCGACCACCGCCTTCATCTTGGTGAGCGGGTGGTCCTCGACGACCTGGCCGACCGCTTCGCAGCCGGCGCCTCTCAGCGCCCGGAGCGAGTGCTCCAGGGCCAGCTCGGCGGGGCCCCTGGCCTCCTTGCCCTCCGGTTCGTCGCCCTCGCGGGCGGCTTCCTTCAGTTCGCCCATGGCCACGTCGTCGATGGCACGCAGCAGTACATCGGCCTGGTCACCACGCGGCTGCATCAGAACGATGAAGGACACGCCCTCGTCGCCGTGCAGGGTGGTGACGAATTCCACGTCGACGGACGTCAGGGGCTTCTCGATCATCAGAACGCTTGTGAACACCTCAGGAGCCCTTCTGCGGAAACCATCCTTCCCCGTGCCCGCACGGGGTCTGCGACAGTAAGTGTGCCCAGCGGACGGTAAGCGGAACGACAAATTCCGCCGATTGTCAGATCCGACGGTAGCGGGTGAAGAGGAAGCCGTCCCGCTCCAGCAGGGAAGCCACGGCGAAGCGTGTCGGGACGGCCACCGGAGGGCCCCCGGCGATCCGCTGGGCGTCACCCGCCGTCATCGTCGGCGAGACCGTCAGACACAGCTCGTCGAGGACCTCCGCGGCCACGAACTGGCCGAGCAGCCGGGGTCCGCCCTCGGTCAGCTGCCGCCGGAGGCCGCGCTCCGCGAGCACCGCCTTCGCGCGGACCGGCTCCACTCCGGCACCGTCGCCCGCCACCAGCACCTCGGCGCCCGCCTCCCGCGCGGCCCGCACCCGCTCGGCGGGCGCGGCGGCCCCCGTGAGGATCAGGGTCGGCACCAGCGGCTCGGTGAAGAGCGGCAGCGAGAAGTCCAGCTCCAGCGAGGCGCTGACCACGGCGATCACCGGGGCCGGCCCCTGTCCGGCGGCGGCACGGCGGGCCGCGAAGGCCTCACGCGCGCGTGCGGGGCGGTAACCCTCCAGGCGTACCGTTTCCGCACCGACGACGACCACGTCGGCGAGGGCCCGCAGGGTGCCGAAGATCCGCATGTCGGTCTCGGAGGAGAGCGGCTGGGAACGCCCGTCGTGCTGCCCCGCCCCGTCGAGCGAGGAGACCATGTTGGCCCGCAGCCAGGCGCCCTCTCCCCCGGGAAGCTCCGGGTACGCGTAGGCGTCGGCGAGCTCGTCGAACGACCACTCCCGGTCGGCTCCCGCCTCGGTCTCGTGGGCTGTCATGTCCGTCACAGGGAACAGGCGTCGCATCCTTCGAGTCTGACATGGCGCTTACAGTGGGGAACTGTGTCGACCCGTGCCCCCTCAGAAGCCGCATCCACCTCAGCGGCCCCGCTCTCGCTCTGCTCCCGAGAGCCCCACGTCCCCGCCGACCGCCTCGTCGCGGAGATGGTGCCGCCGCCGCGCTTCGACTCCGTACGGTTCGACACCTACCTCCCGGACCCGAACCAGCCCAGCCAGACGGACGCCGTCAAGGCGCTGAGCTCCTTCGCCGAGGGCCTGGGCGGAGCGCACGCCTCCGGCGCCGGTAAGCGCCGCTGGTTCGCCCGGAAGCCGGCCGCCCCCACCGGGCCGCGCGGGGTCTACCTGGACGGCGGGTACGGCGTCGGCAAGACCCACCTGCTCGCCTCGCTCTGGCACGCGACCCCCGCCGAGCCCGCGCTGAAGGCGTTCGGCACCTTCGTCGAGCTGACCAACCTGGTCGGCGCGCTGGGCTTCCAGCAGACCGTGAAGACCCTCAGCGAGCACCGTCTCCTCTGCATCGACGAGTTCGAGCTCGACGACCCGGGCGACACGGTCCTCGTCTCCAGCCTGCTCGGCAAGCTGGTCGAATCGGGTGTGGCGCTCGCCGCCACCTCCAACACGCTCCCCGGCAAGCTCGGCGAGGGCCGCTTCGCCGCCGCCGACTTCCTGCGCGAGATCCAGGGCCTCTCGGCCCACTTCCGGCCGCTGCGGATCGACGGCGAGGACTACCGCCACCGCGGGCTGCCCGAGGCTCCGTCCCCGTACTCCGACCAGGTCGTCACGGCGACCGCGTACGCCACGCCGGGAGCCTCCCTCGACGACTTCCCGCACCTGCTCGAACACCTGGCCAGGGTTCACCCGAGCCGCTACGGCGCGCTCACCGACGACCTCGCCGCGGTCTGCCTCACCGACGTCCAGCCCGTCCCGGACCAGTCGACGGCGCTCCGGCTCGTCGTCCTGGCCGACCGGCTCTACGACCGCGAGATACCCGTCCTCGCCTCCGGACTGCCCTTCGACCGGCTGTTCAGCGACGAGATGCTGAACGGCGGGTACCGCAAGAAGTACTTCCGGGCGATCTCGCGGCTCACCGCGCTCGCCCGCGACGCCAAGGGGCTGGTCGCGCAGTAGGTTGGTGGCCGTACCCGATCGAAAGGGATCCACCATGGCCACCGTGCGTCACGCCCACACCGTCTGGCAGGGCGACCTCCTCAAGGGTTCCGGTGTCGTCACCCTCGACTCCTCCGGTCTCGGCTCGTACGACGTCTCCTGGCCGGCCCGCACCGAGGAGCCGAACGGGAAGACCAGCCCCGAGGAGCTCATCGCCGCCGCGCACTCCTCCTGCTTCTCGATGGCCTTCTCCAACATCCTGGCCAAGGCCGACGCTCCGCCGGCCCGCCTGGAGACCAAGGCCGACGTCACCTTCCAGCCGGGCCAGGGCATCACCGGCATCCACCTCACCGTGCGCGGCGAGGTGCCCGGCATGGACGCGGACCAGTTCCAGTCGCTCGCCGAGGACGCGAAGAAGAACTGCCCGGTCAGCCAGGCGCTCACGGGCACGACGATCACCCTCACGGCCGAGCTGGCCTGACGCCACCTCACCTCACGTGCCACATGAGGAACTTGTGGCCCGCATGTTCACGTGTCACCACACGGCGTGATACACACATGCGGGTCACACGTCACATCACACGCCTGTCCGCCAACAGGAAAGTGGGTTGCCTCATGTCCGCAACACGACGTCAGATCCTGTCCCGCACCGGCGCCACCGCCGCCGGGATCGCCTTCACCGGCGCCCTCTCCGAACTCTTCGCCGGCAGCGCCGGCGCCGCGACCGGCGGCCACACGGGGCGGGCCGGCTACGGCCCCCTGATCCCCGACCCCGCGGGTCTGCTCGACCTCCCGGCAGGCTTCCGCTACCAGGTTCTCTCCCGGCAGGGGGATCCGCTCCGCTCCGGCGAGGGCCTCGTCCCCAGTAACCCCGACGGCATGAGCGCCTTCGCCGGCCGTCGCGGCCGCGTGCACCTCGTCCGCAACCACGAGAACCGGGTCACCGGCAAGATCGGCGTGCCGACCGTCCCGGGCCTGACCTACGACCCGGCCGGCAAGGGCGGCTGTACGGCCCTGGAACTCGACGGCCGGAACAACGTCCTCGGCGAGCGGGTCGCCATCGCCGGTACCGCCGTCAACTGCGCGGGCGGGCCCACCCCCTGGCGTACCTGGCTGACCTGCGAGGAGACCGAGGACAAGGCCGGGACGAACGGCTACACCAAGGACCACGGCTTCATCTTCGAGGTCGACGGCGCCGACCCGCACCGCACCGGCGCCGTCCCGCTCACCGCCATGGGCCGCTTCCAGCACGAGGCGATCGCGGTCGACCCGACGAGCGGCGTCGTCTACGAGACGGAGGACGCCTTCGAGCGCCCCTTCGGCCTCTTCTACCGCTTCCTCCCCCACCGGCCGCTCGGCGGCACGGGGTCGCTGCGCGCGGGCGGCGCCCTGGAGGCCATGCGGGTACCGGGCGTCGCCGACCTCTCGGTGATCCAGGAGGCCGGCACCCGCTTCGAGGGGATCGAGTGGGTCCCCGTACCGGACCCGCAGGCGGTGGAAACCCCCATCAGGCTCCAGGACTTCGGCCCTCGGGGCATCACGCACGCCCAGAAGCTGGAGGGCTGCTACTGGGGCGGCCGGGCCGTGTACTTCGTGTCGTCCTTCGCACGCGTGAAGGACGGCTCCGGCGCGACGCACTTCGGCCAGGTCTGGAAGTACGAGCCGCACCGGCGCCGGCTCACCCTCGTCGTCGTCTTCGGCCCGGACACCGACATCCAGCTCCCCGGCGAGTCACCGGACAACATCTGTCTGGCGCCGAGCGGGGGCCTGATGGTCTGCGAGGACGGCGAGGGGGCGCAGCACGTCTTCGGGGTGAGCGAGCGCGGCGAGGTGTACGCGCTCGCCCGGGGCGCGCAGAACATCGGCACGCCCGAGGCGCCGGAGTGGGGCGAGTTCGCGGGCGTCACCTTCTCGCCGGACCGGGGAACCATGTACGTCAACTGCTACACGCCGGGGACGACGTTCGCGGTGACGGGCCCGTGGTGCTGAGCTGAGGGCGGCGCCCGGTCGCGCGCACTCGCGGGCGGCCGGGTTCCGTCGCACGATCGGGGGAGGACGGACGCGCGGCGCGGCGGAAGGAGCACGAGGTGGCGAGGAAGGACGGCATGAGGGGCGGCGAGAAGAAGCGGAAGCCGCAGGAGACGTCCCTGCGGGACCTGCTCCGCGTCCCCGAGGGCGATCGCGTCGACCTCACCACGTACGACGCCTCCGCGACCCCGGGCGGCCCCGCAGACAAGGCGGCCGGTCTGGCCGCCACCGCCGCCCTCGCGCCGCGCCTCGCGGACCTGCAGGAACGCCTGTACGCGGCGAGCACCGCCGGTGACCGCCGGCGGGTGCTCCTGGTGCTCCAGGGGATGGACACCAGCGGCAAGGGCGGCACCGTCAAGCACGTCATCGGCCTCTTCAACCCGTCCGGCTGCCGTATCCGCGCCTTCAAGGCCCCGACGCCGGAAGAACAGAACCACCCGTTCCTCTGGCGGATCATGAAGGCCCTCCCGCATCCGGGCGAGATCGGCATCTTCGACCGCTCCCACTACGAGGACGTGCTCATCGCCCGCGTACGGGAACTGGTCCCGCGCTCCCAGCTCAGCCGCCGGTACGAGGAGATCAACCTCTTCGAGAGGTCCCTCGCCGACGACGGTGTGACGGTCGTCAAGGTCTTCCTGCACATCTCGTACGAGGAACAGCGCAGCCGCCTCCTCCAACGTCTGGACAACCCGAAGAAACACTGGAAGTTCAACGTGGGCGACATCGAGGAACGCGGCATGTGGCCGGCGTACCAGGAGGCGTACGAGATCGCCCTGAGACGCTGCACGACGGACGAGGCCCCCTGGTACCTGGTCCCCGCGGACCGCAAGTGGTACCGCAACTGGGCGATCAGCAGACTGCTCCTCGAACACCTGGAGGCGCTGGACCCGAAGTACCCGCCGGGGAACTTCGACGTGGCGGAGAGCCGGCGGCGGCTACTGGCCACGTGAGCGGCGCCAGAGCCTGAGCGACGTCTCCAGTGACCGGGACAGGCTCGCATCGAGCAGACCCAGCCTTCCCTGCTGCGCCATCGTGGTGAACAGCCGGTCCCGCAACGCCACGTCGTGCGGATGGTCCAGCCACTGCGCGAAGGCGGTCATGAGCCTCGTGTCGTCGAGCCAGGTCACCAGATCGAACAGAAGCTCGATGTCCGAGTCGCCGAGGTCCCTGACGGCGATGCCGAGCCTCAGGTCGTCCCCTTCGGGGGGTCCACCGTCCCGCAGGCCCGCGCCGAGGACGAGGGCCGCCATGTCGTGCCTTCCGGCCGCCGCGAGGCCGACCGCGAGCCGTAGCCCGAACCGGTCCGTCGGGCGCCCCCGGGCCAGCGTCCTCGCCAACCGGCTCATCCGCAACGGAGCCGCCGTGCCGGACAGAGCAGCGCTGACGATCGAGACCACGTCCGCGTCACTCCGTATCCGGGACACCGCCTCGGCGAGCACGCGGTCGCCCTCGGGGCCGGAGGGGGTCGTGGTGTTCCGCAGCCCCTGATGGACGGCGGCCGCGTTGCGCGGGGTGATCCGCGCGGCCACCGCGGACGTCCACGAGTCCCGGATACGGCTCCGTCCCTGCCGTGCCACCTCCGGGGCGAACTCCAGCACGTCCTCCAGCGGCCTCAGCCGTGCGACGTCGGCGGCGAACGTCGCCGCCGTGCCGACCCCCACCTCCTCCTTCAACCAGCCCAGCAGCCGCACCAGTTCGCCCAGCGGCCGCGACCACGCCGCCTCCGTCAGCTCGCGGCTCGCCTCGGGGAAGTTCTCCTCCTCCCACAGCCCGGCCAGCTGGGCCTGGAACGCGTCCAGGGGCACGGCTCCGGTCGCGGGGCTCCGCCGCGACAGCTCCTCCTCCAGGCGCAGCACCCGGTCCCGTAGCTCCGCGCCGTGGTGTTCCGCCTCCGCGCGGAGACGTTCGGCGTCCTGGAGGTCCTGCCGGAGCCGTGCGACCTCGCGCAGCAGGTCGTAGGCGGGGGCGGGATCCGCGCGCTCGGCGCCCCAGTCGAGGCGGAGCTGTGTGAGGTCGTCGGCGAGGCGACGGACCTCGTCCTCCTTCCGCTCCAGGAGGGTCTGCAGCGCCTCGATGTTCCGCTCGGCGCGCCGGGTGTCCCGGCGGGAGCGGGCCAGCTCCCCCCGCAGGCTCTCCAGCTGGAACTCGTCCGGGTTGCAGACGCGCAGCGCCTCCAGGCGCTGGTTCCTGAGGGCCTCCTTCGCCTCCAGCTGGAGGGGCGCGCCGAGGTGGTCCTCGACCTCGCGCACCAGTCGGTCGACGAACTCCTGGGGCGCCAGCCGTCGGCCGCTCAGGTAGCGGGAGACGGCGGACTTGTCGAGGTGGACGCGGTGGGCGTACTGGGTCTGGGTGATGCCCAGCCGCTTGAAGAGGCCCGTCAACACGTTGCCGAGGGCGGCAACCTCGGCGACCCCGCCACGCTCGATCTCCGACGAACTCCCCTGCGTACGGGCGACTTCGGTCATCGCACACCTCCCCCTCGGCGTTGCCGCGACGCCGGCAACGGTTGCGGCTTTCGCAACGTACCGGACGGGCCCGACGGTGGTGGCTCGCTCCTCCGGAACCCGACACCACCCCAAGGAACCCGATGCGTACTCTCCGCTGGGCCCAGCGCGCCCTCATCGTTCTCGTGGCGACCCTGCCCCTGCTCCTCGTGACGCTCGCCTTCGTGCCCGCCCTGCTCGTCCTCCCCTTCCGGCGGGAACGGGCCGCGCACGCCGACGCGATGGTGCGTCAGCTCAGCGCGTGGACTCGGGTGCTGCTGCTGTCGAGTCGCGAGCGTTAGACACTTTGATCAGTTAACTTCCGATCGTGAACATTTCTGTACGGAACCTGACGGCGCTCGGTCTTCTGGGCGCCGTCCTCGTCGGCTGCGGCCGGGAAGCCGTCGAAACGCCCCCGGCCCCGTCGGCGAAGGAACCGGCCGCCCGCACCAGCCCTTCGCCCCGGGCGAGCGCCGCGGCGGCCGGCCCCAAGCCCGCGCGCGTCCCCGCCGCACCGCCCACCATGGCTCCGGGGCCCGGTGGCCTCACCCCCGTGTACACGCACCGGGCGAAGGGCGCGGGCAAGGGCGCGGAGAAGGTCGTCGCGCTCACCTTCGACGCCGACATGACGGCCGATCAGGGGCCCCGGGCCGCGCAGGGCGAGCGTTTCGACAATCCGCAGCTCATCGAGACCCTGCGCCGGCTCAAGGTGGACGCGACCGTGTTCATGACGGGCCGCTGGGCGGAGGAGTACCCGGACCAGGCGAAGTCCATCGGCCGCGACCCGCGCTTCGAGATCGCGAACCACTCCTACAGCCACTACGCCTTCGCGTCCCCCTGCTACGGCCTCCCGACCGTCGCCAAGCCCGACATGGCGGACGACGTCCAGCGGGCCTTCGACGCGTTCCGCGACGCCGGGGCGGTGAACGTCGTCCCGTACTTCCGCTTCCCCGGCGGCTGCTACGACGACGCGGCCCTCCACGCGCTCGCCCCGGCCGGGGTGACGGCGGTCCAGTGGGACGTGGTCAGCGGCGACGCCTTCGCTCAGGACGCGGACGCTGTGGCCGAGCAGGTCCTCGACGGGGTGAAGCCGGGCTCCCTGGTGGTCATGCACTGCACACGCAGCGCGGCGCCGGTCACGGAGCAGGCGATCCGCCGCATCGTCCCGGAACTCCGGGCCCGTGGCTACCGCTTCGTGAAGGTCTCGGAGCTGATGGGCGGCTGAGCTGACGGGCGGCTGAGGCGATGGGCGGACGCACTGCGGCCTGCGGGCTGCGGCCTGCGGGGCGGGCTGCGGGCGGATGACCTGATGGAGGGCCTAGCCCGAGCAGGCCGTGCGCTCCGCCTCCCGCCACTCACAGACCGGGCACAGGGTGATGCCCTTCGTGGACTCCGGGTACTCGGTCGGCTCCTGGCACAGCACACAGGCGGCGAAGGGGCCCTCGGTCGCCGGCTCGGGCTTCGGGACGGGCTCCGGGGTGAAGCAGTACGACGTGGACTCGGTGGACTCGGTCATGTCGTTCATGTCTTCGAGCGTACTCACTCCAGGCGGGCCGTGGCCCCGCACGCGAGGGCCGCGCACACCGCCGCGAGCAGCACGGCGCCCCCGCAGGCGAGCCACGGCGGGTCGGCGGTCGCCGTGCGGGCGCCGGTGACCAGCGCGGTCATCGCGTGCTTCGCCGGTGAGCCGGTGGTCACCAGGGCGAGCAGCGAGCCCAGGACCAGGGCCGCGACGGACCAGCCCGGGGCCCGGACGAAGGGACGGGACGCCAGCGCGCCGACCGCGGCACCCGTCAATGCGCAGGCCAGAGCCGCCAGGAGCCCCGTGGTCACGGCGGCGGGCGCGGTGACACCGCGCCGGTCGCCGGTAGCCGTCACCGCGAGGACCGCCACCACGCCGACGAGGGCGGGCAGGACGGTCCCGGTGACGAGCGCCGCGAGATGCGCGCGGCCCCGGCCGGCCGCGCGCATCTCGCGGC
>NZ_LIPQ01000242.1 GCF_001418135.1 Streptomyces aureus | reverse complement strand
CTCCTGATTCTGGCCGCCCTCCCGTGGGCTATCGTGCACCGTCGCCGGCGGCCCCACCCGTGAGGGCGGCCAGAATCAGGAGAACATGCATGTCAGAGGCCACACAGGGCAGCGCAGCAGCACCTGGCGTCGGCATCCCGCCCGCCTCCGTGCGCCGGTCCGCGCGACCGCGTACGGCGGTGGGTCGCACCCTCGCCCTGGTGCTGTACGTCTGGGGGTCGGCCGCTGTGGTCTCGGG
The DNA here is from genome assembly GCF_001418135.1 of Streptomyces aureus. Lineage (GTDB taxonomy): Bacteria > Actinomycetota > Actinomycetes > Streptomycetales > Streptomycetaceae > Streptomyces > Streptomyces aureus_A. The sequence continues at coordinate 6,709 of NZ_LIPQ01000242.1, read as the reverse complement.
CGTCTCGTTCCTCGTCCCGAGCGCGGAATGGGTGGCCATCGGCACCGGAGTGGTGCTGTGCTTGGCCTTCGGGGTGCTGCTGCACCTGCTGCACCGGGGCGTCTGGCTGGTGCTGCTCGCGGTCGCACCGGCGCTGTTCGTGCTGGTCGGCGCGGTCCAGTACGCGCCCGAGCTGGCGCTTGAGCGGTACGGGGTCCGTGAGGACGTCGTCGTGGTGGCCGACAGCGCCGCCGGCACCGGCGGCAAGAACCACGAACTGACCCTGCGCGGCTCCGACGGCCAGGAGCTCGCGGAGAAGTTCGTGTATCGCGGCAGCGGCGCCCCCGCCGTAGGCGAACGCCTCGCCGTCGTCCGCGACTCACGCGGCAAGGTGCCCATGGAACAGGCCGACCAGGTCGACGCGGCCGGCCGGCTCGGCGGGCTCATCGGCGGCCTCCTCGCCTGGACCGTGCTGGTGCTGCTCGCCGGGTGGCGCGGCCATGTCGCGCGCCGCCGTGACCTGCGGCGGTACGGAGACGGCGCCGGCCGCTGACCCGTGGGAGGGGGCTCACGGGGCGGCCCGGGACGCGGTTCGCCGCCGGGCTTCCCTCCGGACCTCCCGAGTATTCCGAGTCCTTCCGAGTCCTTCCAAGTCCTTCCGCCGAGCGGCGCACGCGGTGAGCGCGCCGAATGGGGCGCCGTCGTGGCCGCTGCCGCTCTTCGGGGCATCCCGTGGTCGCCCGCCGCGCGGCTGCGGTGCGGGGCGCGGGGGCCGGGATATCAGTGGGGCGGAGGTGGCGGTCGACGGCGACCGCTCTGTCGGGAAAGGCGGAAATCGTGACCGTACAACCCATCCCCGAGGGGTATCCGCGGGTCACGCCGTACCTCTGTGTCGACGGAGCCGCGGCCGCGATCGACTTCCACGTGGCCGTGCTGGGCGCCGAGGAGCGCATGAGGATGCCTGCCCCGGACGGCAAGATCGGCCACGCGGAGCTGGCCGTCGGGAACTCGGTCATCATGCTCGCGGACGAGTTCCCGGACATCGGGTTCCGCTCCCCCAAGTCGATCGGCGGCACACCTGTCACCCTGCACGTGTACGTGTCGGACGTCGACGCGGTCTTCGCCCGGGCGCTCGCGCGGGGCGCGAAAGAACTGTCGGCGGTGAAAAACGAGTTCTACGGCGACCGCACCGGCCAGTTCGAGGACCCCTTCGGGCACCGCTGGAACGTCGCCTCGCACATCGAGGACGTCCCCGCCGAGGAGATGGCCAAGCGGGCCGAGGAAGCGCTGGAGACCTTGAACTCCGGTTCGGACGGCGCCTGATCCCGCTGGTCGCGCCTGGTCCCCCGGCCCCTCCTGATCGCGCCTGCCCGCCCGTCAGCGGCCGTACATCCCGCGGCACAGGTCGGCCGCGCCCATCGGAGCGTCGATGTCCTCGGCCTGACGGCACAGTTGACGCATCGCCGGAGCCCCCGCGCCCGTCGGCTGCGGTCCACCGCGCGTGGCGGACGGCGCCGCGGGGCGTGGCGTCCCTCGCCCGGACGGCACCGCCGCCCGGGGTTCGGTCCGTGCACGGGTCTTCCCCGCGGTCTGCTTCGCCCGCTTCGGCGAGTTCGCCGAACTCCGCGTGGCCGCCGCCCCCCTGTGCGACGGCGGCGGTGCCGTTCGCCGCTCCGGTGACCGCCCGGCGGCGGGAACCTCGGCGGCGCCCACCGCTTCCCGGGTGGCCGGCCGTCCCCTCGTCCTTCCGGCCGACGTGCCGGGCAGCGGTTCCGTGTCGGCGATCTCCTCGTGGGGAACGGGTTGCGCGGGCACCGGCCATGCGGGAACCGGCATCGGGGCCGGAGGCCGGTCGGCGGCAGGCGCCGGCCCTCCGGGCCCGGGCTGAGGCCGGGGCGACGGCGGGTGGGGAACGGCCACACAGCCGGCCGTGAGGAGTACGGAGAGCAGGAGGAACGTCGTACGGCGGGGTTGCATGGGGATCACCGTGCCCGAACCGGCCCGGGGCGCGTGGGCGGCTCGGACCGGGTCCACCGTCACGGGTGAACCGGTCGCACGGAGGGGACCCCCAGACCCTCACTCCTCACCCCTCACCCCTCGCGCAGCGTCCTCACCAGGTCCCGGGGCAGACCATGGGTGTCGTGGAGGTGGCGGAGGTCCTCCTCGTCCAGCGGGCGCCGGAACCGCGGGCGGGCGAGCACCTGTCGGCCGCGTTCGAGGAGCCGTCCGAACCGGCGTTCCTCGTCGAGCAGCATCCGTCGCACCTCGCCCGGGTCCGTGTCCTGCCGGAAGTGGTCCAGGGTGTGCTCGATCAACTCGGACGGCAGGTCGCCCAGTCCGCGCGTCGGGTCGTCCCGCCACAGCACGGTGAGCACGCGGCGGACCAGGCGGCGCACCACGTAGCCCCGTCCGGTGCTGCCGGGTCGCACCCCGTCGCCGCTCACCACGACGGCCGAGCGCAGATGGTCGTGGACGAGACGCCGGGTGGGTTCGTCCAGCGTCCAGATCAGGGGGACGAGGCGGCGCCAGGGGTCGAAGACGTCGCATTCGAACACGGACGACTTCCCCTGGAGGAGCGAGGCGAGCCGTTCCAGGCCGAGCCCGGTGTCGATGTTGCGCTGGGGAAGCGGGACGAGGGAGCCGTCGTCGAGACGGCGGTGGCGCATCATCACGTGGTTCCACACCTCCACCCAGCGGTCGTCCTCGGTGGGTGTCGAGCGGGGCGGGGTGTCCCCGCTCCACAGGAAGATCTCCGAGTCGGGGCCGCAGGGACCGGTCGGCCCGTTGGACCACCAGTTGTCGGTGACGGTGAGCTCCACGGGGACGCCGCGGTTCTGCCAGAGTTCCAGCGAGGCGCTGTCCTGTCCCGTCCGCTCGTCCCCGGCGTACACCGTGGCGTGGAGGAGGCCCGGGTCGATGCCGAGGCCCTCGGTGAGGAGGCCGTACCCCCATTCGAGGCTCTGGGGGCCCTCGTAGTCGCCCAGCGACCAGGTCCCGAGCATCTCGAAGACGGTCAGATGGGTGGCGTCACCGACCTCCTCCAGGTCCGTCGTGCGCAGACAGCGCTGCACGTTGACGAGTCGCCGGCCCATCGGGTGGGGGCGCCCCTCCAGATAGGGGGTGAGCGGGTGCATGCCGGAGGTGGTGAACAGGACCGGGTCGCCCGGCGGTGGCAGCAGTGTCGATCCGGTGATGCGGCGGTGGCCGCGCTCCTCGAAGTACTCGACGAACGTGCGGGCGATGTGCTCGGTCTTCATGGGACGACTCCTTCGCGTACGGCAAGGGAGGCACCGGAGAACGGACCGGCGGGTCGTCGAAGCGGGCTGAGGAGCCACGGAACCACCGGCGGGCCGTTTCCGGTCGCCGGTGGGAGGGGGAAGGTCAGGCGGCGGCAACCGGCGAGCTGGTCGCTCGCGCGGTCGCGGTGAGGCTTCGGCCGGTGACGTTCATACGAACGACGTTAACGCGCCGCGGTGGTTGGGGCACGCGATTATCCGCGCGGCCGACCAGGGGCGCTCCCACGGGCGAGGCGGTCCGCCGTATCACCGCCGTCGCACGGGCCGCCGCGCGGACCGCTACGACGTGCCGCTGGGGTCCTTCTCCGTCCGGTGCCCTCGACGGGCGTCGCGGTCGAAGATGCCGAGGATCTCGCACGGGCCGCCCTCTGCGCCGATGGCGTGGGGCAGCATCGTGGGGAACTCCGCGGCCTGGTTGGTCTCCACGCGGATGCGGCGGTTCCCGAGCAGCAGGACGGCGGTGCCGGAGAGGACGACGAGCCACTCGCGGCCCGGATGGGCACGCAGGCGTGCGGGGTTGTCCGGTGGGGGTTCCGTCATCCGCTGGCGTACGACGGTCATGCCCGGTTCCGCCTTGATGGGCCAGCGCATCAGTCCGTGGGCGCCGTCGATCATCGGGCTGGTGACGACGTCGTCGGTGGCCGTCTCGACCAGCTGGTCGAGGGAGGTGTCCAGGGCTCGGGCGAGGGTGACCAGCTGGTCCAGGGCCAGCCGGCGCCGGCCGTTCTCGATGCGGCTGAGGGAGGACTGGCTGAGGTTCGCGCGGGTGGCCAGTTCTTCGAGGGACCAGCCCTGAGCGACGCGAAGGGCGCGGATCCTTTTGCGCACCAGGCTGTCCAGCTCACCGTCTTCTTGCGTCATAGGCATCAATGTATGCCCCTTCCGCAAAGCCTGCCCGTCGGTTTCGTCGCGTGGGAACTGCGCCGCGGGGACGGCGCCCGGCTCGACGGCGTCCCCCACGGGGTGGCCGAAACCGCCCGCGAGGGCGTCGCGAACGCCGTCGAGGCGGCGGGCACGGCCGGCTCCCACGAGCGGGCCCTGATCCGTGCGGCCCAGGAGTCCTTCGTCGACGGCTGGCAGCAGGCCATGTGGGCGGGCGTCGTCGTGATGGCCGCCCCCCTCCTCCGCGTACTCGCCCGCGGCCCGACGGGCGCCCGGCCGGAGACACCCGGGAAAGGTGATGACAATTTGCGCGGAATTACGGAACGTTCTCCAGAGGGATCGTTTCCTTCCGCATGAAGCTGTTCTGAATACTGGCCAGGAACAGTTGAGGGGTTGACGATCGCTGGTGACGGGCAGGTTTGGAGGGCCGCGAGCCGGGCATCGTCCGGCGTCACGGCAGTGCGGCCGTCACCACGTGCGGGAGTGCACACAGCCCAACCGCGTCCCTCCGCGGCCGAACGAAGAAGGAGGTTGGTCCCCATGACAGTGCGTGCTCTCGAGCAGCCCCGGCTGTGGATGCCCTATCCACTGCGGGTGAATCCGTATCTGTCGGCCCTGCACGAGGAGAGCGAGACGTGGGCGCGCGCGATGGGCATGCTGGACGGTGCGGAAGGGCCCTCGGGCCATCCCCCCATATGGACCCGGTCGCAGTTCCATGCCATGACGGTCGACCAGTTGACCGCCTGGGCCCTGCCCGACGCCTCGTTCGCCGACCTGCGGCTCAACCACCGTTTCAACATCTGGGCGTTGGCCTGGGACGACTACTTCGCCGCCGCGTTCAAGCAGACCGGTGACCTGCCCGGCGCCGTGGCCTTCACCGCCCGGCTCCACGAGTTCCTGCGACCGGACCTCGGCAACGGCGCCCGGTCGCCCGAGCCGTCGAACCCGGTCGAGCGGGGCATCGCCGATCTGCAGCGGCACTTCTTCCCGCCCCGACTGGCGCACTGGCGACACGAGTTCAACCGGGCCCTGGTGCGCTACGTCGACGCGGGGGTCGAGGAGCTGGCCAACAGCCGCGCCGCCCGAGTCCCCCACCTGATCGAGTACGCCCCGTTCCGGCGCGACAGCTTCGCCGCCCACACCGCCCCGTACTCCGTCGAGCTGGCCACCGGCGCGCGCATACCCGAGCCGATACGGCACAGCCGGACCGTACGGGCCCTGCTCGACGCCTTCATGGACTACATGGGGCTGGCCAACGACCTCGCGTCGTACGAGCGGGAGGTCCACGAGGAACACGACGTCAACAACCTGGTCGTGGTCCTCGGTACGTCCCTGGGCATCGCCCTCCACGACGCCGTGCCCGCCGCCCTGAATCTGGTGAACACCCGGCTGCGCGACTTCGAGCACCTCCGGCAGAGTGAACTGCCGCAGCTGGTAAGGCGATCAGGTCTCGACCACGACGAGCGGGCCGAACTGGAGACCTGGCTCCAGGGGGCCTGCGGCTTCCTGTCCGGCCTCCACGCCTGGTACACGGGAGCTCCCCGTTACGCCGCCGCGGACCTCTCCGTACCGGAACAGCGACACCGGCCCTGATTCGGCGAGGGGGATACCGACGGACGGGCGTCGGCAGAGCCCCCTCGGCGTGCGGCCTACCTCATCCGCAGGAGGCGCCTGAGCCGCGTCCGCCACGAGGGGCGGGGTTCGGGCCGGCGCTCCGGCTCGGGCGCGGGCTCCGGCTCGGCCGTCCGCAACGGCGGCGCCTCCGGCATCCCGACGCTCGGGGCCGGCGGGGCGGGCAGCGGGCTCGGGACGTCGAAGTCCTGGGGGGCGCGGGCGGCGAAGCTCACCGGCAGCGCCGTCAGGTGCCGGGCCCAGGTGGAGGAGCGCCAGGTGAGGTCCTCCTCGGGGATCGACAGGGCGATGTCCGGCAGTCGGGTGAGCAGGATGTCGATGCCGGTGTCGGCGATGATGCGGCCGATGTCCTGGCCGGGGCACTCGTGGGTGCCGGCGCTGAACGACAGGTGCGCGCGGTTGTGATGGACCGGCGTCGAGGGATCCGGCCGGATCGCCTCGTCGACGTTCCCGGCGGCGAGGCCGAGCAGGAGCATGTCTCCGGCCTTGATCTGCTGTCCCCCCAGGGTGGTGTCGCCGTTGGCCCAGCGGCCGGGGCACACCATCAGCGGGGGCTCGTCCCAGAGGACCTGTTCCACCGCTTCCGGCAGGGTCATCTGACCGCCGGCCAGCGACCCGCGGAACCGGGGGTCGGTGACCACCATGCGCAGGACGTTGGACATGAGGTTGGCGGTCGTCTCGTACCCGGCGAGGAGGATCAGGCGCAGGTGGTGCTGCACCTCCTCGTCCGACAGGTTCGCGGGGTGTGCCATCAGCGCGGACGCGATGTCCTGACCCGGGCGGACCCGCTTGGCGTCGACGAGCTGCGCGAGGCTCTCCAGGACGTACGCGTTGCTGGCGAGCGAGGTCTCGGTGGCCTTGAAGAGGTCACGTGCGGCGTGGACGAGCCGGGGACCCGCCTCGTCCGACATGCCGAGCAG
>NZ_LIPQ01000241.1 GCF_001418135.1 Streptomyces aureus | reverse complement strand
CTCGTCCGACATGCCGAGCAGATGGGTCAGCGTGAGCATGGGGACGTGCTCGGTGAACTGGCCGACCAGTTCCGCCTCGCCGTCCTCGCAGAACGTGTCGATCACCTGGTGCGCGAAGCGGGTGATGTGGCGGCGGATGCCTCGGTGGTCGAACTGGCTGAGGCCGGCCGTGACCGCGCCGCGCAGCCGCTGGTGCTCCTCGCCGTCCGCGCAGACGCAGTCGGGGCGCCAGCCGATCATCGGTACCAGCGGCGAGGTGGCGGGGTCGATCTCGCCGCTGCGCCAGCCGTGCCAGACGCGGGGGTCGCGGGAGAACTGGGTCGGGCGGCTGGCCACGTCGCGGTTCTCGAGGTAGCCGAGGACGAGCCAGGCGCGTACGTCGCCGTCGAGCAGCACGGGTGCCACCGGGCCGTGTTTGGCGCGCAGTTCCTCGTACAGACCCATGGGGTCCGTCTCGGCGGCGCCGCCGTAGAGACGGGTCGCTCCACCGGGTCCGGTGGCGACGTGGGCCGGGCAGCCCGGAGGGGGGATCGCCCCGGACAGCTCTGCGGTGTGTTCGGCGGGTGGGAGGGTCATGCGGTCTCCTGGGCGGCGGCAAGGGTGCGCAGGTAGACCATCAGCGACAGGAGGGCGTCACGGCAGGACGCCCGGTCACGTGCGTCACAGGTGACCATGGGCACGGATTCGCTGAGGGCCAGAGCAGCGCGCAGGTCTTCTACGGGGTGGTGCGGAGCCTCGGGGAACGCGTTGACGGCCACGACGAACGGGACGCGGCGGTCCTCGAGGCGGGTGATGACTTCGAAGCAGACTTCGATCCTGCGGGTGTCGACGAGGACGACGGCACCGAGCGCGCCTTCGAAGATGCCGTTCCACAGGAACCAGAAGCGCTCCTGTCCCGGCGTCCCGAACAGATAGAGGATCAGCTCCTCGTTGATGCTGATCCGTCCGAAGTCCATGGCGACGGTCGTGGTGTTCTTGCCGTGGGCGCCGGGGTTGTGGTCGATGCCCACGCCCGCCTGCGTCATGGTCTCTTCGGTGGTCAGGGGCGGGATCTCGCTGACCGCGCCGACCATGGTCGTCTTGCCGACACCGAAGCCCCCGACGATCACGACCTTGACGCCCCTGGCACTGTGGGGCAGCGGCATGTCCGTGCCGCGTGGGCCGGCATCGCGTACGTCAGAGCTTGCGTAGTCCATGGATCACCGCCTCCAGCAGGCCGCGTTCGGGGAACGCCGCGACGGGCACGGGTGCGATGGCCTCGACCCGTTCGTCCTCGACGAGTTGGGAGAGCAGCGTGGTGACGACGCTGAACGGAAGGCTGAGGTACGCCGACACCTCGGCCACCGAGAGCGGATAGGCGCACATCGTGAGGATGGCCGCCTGCTCGGGCTGCATCGCGGCGTCGGGCTCGGAGCGCGTCGCGATGAGGGTGACCAGGTTGAACGTGTTCGCCGCGGAACCCGTGCCCCCGGTAATGACGTAGAGCGGAACGGGATCGTTTTCATTCCAGGGGTCCTGGTTCTCCGATGTCACATCGCCTGCCCGACGTCCTCACGAGGAGGGCTGGTCATGTGTTGCCCGATCCGAACCACCAGCGTCCGCATGCGGTCGCCCAGCAGGCCGGCGTCCACCTGGTCGTCGGCGAGCACCGCGAGGTAGGCGCCGGGGCCGGCCGCCATCAGGGAGAAGTAACCGCCGTCGGCCTCGATCCCGACCATCCGCGTCGAGCCGTCCCCCTCGGGGAACCGCTGGGCGATGGCCCTCGCCAGGCTCTGGATGCCGGAGCAGGCCGCGGCGATCGCGTCGGCCGTGTCGGGCTCCGTGTTCGACTGCCCGATGCACAGGCCGTCCGCCGACAGCACGACGACGTGTCGTACGTACGGGACGCCGCCCACGAGCTCCTTGAGCATCCAGTCCATGTTCGGCAGTGGCAGCATGTTACTCGACCTCATCTGAAGGATCGCTGTGTGAAGGGGAACGTTCGGCGGCCGCGCGCTTGTCGCCGTTGAAGGCCTCCCACATCAGACCCGGCTGACGGGTCGTGCCGGAGGATCCCCGGGGGGCGGCCGGAGCGGGGGGCGTGGGGCCCACCTGGACGATCGGCGTCTGGACGGGTGTCTCGCGTCGCCGCTGCGGGAGTCCGTTGACGGTCTTCCTGACCTCCGCGGATTCCTTCGGGGCGTCGCCCGGGGGCGTCGGCCTGGGCAGGATCGGGCCTCCCGTACGCCGCCGGGCGGGCGGCTGCGGATACCGCACGGCGGACTGCGGCACCGTGGTGATCAGATTCCTGGGAACCAGCACCACGGCCCGTACGCCTCCGTAGGCGGAGGTGCGCAGGTCGACCTCGCAGCCGTGCTCACGTGCCAGTCGGCTGACGACGGGCAGACCGAGCTGCGTCACCTCGCCGAGTGCGGCCAGGTGGATGCCCGAGGCCGACTGCGCCATGATGCGCTCGACGCGCTGGCGGACCTCTTCGGTGAGTCCGACTCCGCGGTCCTCGATCTCGATGGCGATGCCGGAGGGCACCTCGCTCGCGGACACCTCCACCGGGGTGTGCGGCGGTGAGAACGTGGTGGCGTTGTCGAGCAGTTCGGCGAGGAGGTGCATGAGCGGCTCGGCTCCGGGGCCGACGACGGCCACGGCCGTCACCGACTGCAGCTTCACCCGGGGGAAGTCGACGATGCGCGACATGGCTCCGCGCAGGACGTCGTAGAGCGGGATCGCCTTCGACCACTGCCGTCCGGGCCGCGCGTCACCGAGGACGGCGATGCTGGCCGCGAGGCGGCCGATCAGGGCGGTGCGGTGGTCGACGCCCTGGAGGCCGCGGGAGACCACGAGATCCGTGCCGTGGAGGATCTGCATCGCGTGCAGGTCCTTGGCGAGCTGGTGCACGATCGCCTGGACGCGGCGCGCGACGGCGACGAGCGCCCGTTGGGAGGCGTCCCTGGTGTACTCCTCGGCCTCCACCGCTTCCAGGAGCGTCTGCAGAGCCCCGCGGACCGCTTCGGTGAACTCCTCTTCGAGGTGCTCGCCGAAGTCGACGGACCGCAGGATCTCCGAGGCTGGGTCGCCCTTCTTCATCCGGGCGACCGCGGCCGGGAGCAGCTCCTCGGCGAGCCACACGGTGGTGGCGCGCTGATCGGCCAGTCGTCCCAGCAGCGCGGACTCGCGTTGCGCGTAGTACTCCTGTGCGTCGGCGATCGCCCGCTCATAGCGCTCCACCGCCCCCGACCGCAGTCGGCGCGCGGTCACGGCGGACGTGACGGCCGTCAGCGCGACGGCGGCGAGACCGCACCAGGCGACCGGTGTCCGTATCTGTGCGGAGGAGAAGAGAAACGCCATGGCAAAGGCTCCGGCCAGAACTCCGGGGGGGAGGAGCCAAACGCGATCGACCGCGGGTGGCCGGGCTCTGGAAATCGAACCTGCACGAACCATCAAGGGGTCCCTAATCAGTCTGGAATGAACGGACTGAGGTGATGCGGTGCACCGACTGGAACGAATCGGGCTTCTTCCGGGCGAGTGCCACGTTCCGTCCGCGCAGCACCACAGCGCTCATGACTCGCTGTGACCGCAGCGCAACACACGGGGGAGCATAGTCAGTTCGGGTTCGCCATGTGACCGTGCTGGAAGGGCTGCCTCCAGTGGTCACTCTCGACCCATAAAGCGACTATTCACTGCGCGGAAAATGCAATGAACTGATCACATCCTGGCGCGCGTTCATCAGATTTCGCGGCCCCCGAACAGACGACCGCTCCGCCAGACCCTGCCGTCGAGGGGCAGGCGGCAGTTCGACGACCGGATCCGGGCGCCGCCCCACCGGAACCACGGGCCCCCTTCGGGCATCACCTCCACTCCCTTGCGCGTGATGTGCGTCACGCCTTAAAAGTCCTTTAAGGAACAAGGGGCTGAAGCTTCCGATTTCAGCCGTATTGAGGTTGGTTGACGCTTCCTTTGAACGACAGTCAAGATCTCCACGACTTCGCCACACATCCCTAGGCTTCACCTCATCTGGAGCACTCGATGCGCAACAGGGCTGCCCTGACCACAGCAGTCACTCCCGTCTCCCGGGAAACAGCGCGCCCGGAGCACCCGTCCGATCGCGTCTTCGGGAAGGTCGCCCAGCCCGACCGCAGCGGTGCGGGCGTCCGTGGACAGGACATCGAACTCTTCGACGCCACCGCGCGACTGCCGAAGGTCCCGGCCCATGCCGCGACACCGTCCCCCAGGCCGCGCCGGTCCCGGCCCGCCCACACGGCGCGGCCTGGGGGACGGT
>NZ_LIPQ01000240.1 GCF_001418135.1 Streptomyces aureus | reverse complement strand
CATCAGTAGCGGTAGTGGTCCGGCTTGTACGGGCCCTCCACCGGGACCCCGATGTACGACGCCTGCTCGGGGCGGAGCGTCGTCAGCCTGACGCCGAGGGCGTCGAGGTGGAGGCGGGCGACCTTCTCGTCCAGGTGCTTGGGGAGGGTGTGGACGCCGACGGGGTAGTCGGAGGTCTTCGTGAAGAGTTCGATCTGCGCGAGGGTCTGGTCGGCGAAGGAGTTCGACATCACGAAGGAGGGGTGCCCGGTCGCGTTGCCGAGGTTCAGCAGACGGCCTTCGGACAGGACGATGACGACCTTGCCGTCGGGGAACGTCCAGGTGTGGACCTGCGGCTTGACCTCGTCCTTCACGATCCCGGGGAGCGCCGCGAGGCCGGCCATGTCGATCTCGTTGTCGAAGTGGCCGATGTTGCCGACGATCGCCTGGTGCTTCATGCGGGCGATGTCGGACGCCATGATGATGTCCTTGTTGCCGGTGGTGGTGACGAAGATGTCGGCCGTCTCCACGACGTCCTCCAGGGTGGCGACCTGGTAGCCGTCCATCGCCGCCTGGAGCGCGCAGATCGGGTCGATCTCGGTGACGATCACGCGGGCGCCCTGGCCGCGCAGCGACTCCGCCGAGCCCTTGCCGACGTCGCCGTAGCCGCATACGACGGCCGTCTTGCCGCCGATGAGGACGTCGGTGGCGCGGTTGATGCCGTCGATGAGGGAGTGGCGGCAGCCGTACTTGTTGTCGAACTTCGACTTCGTGACGGCGTCGTTCACGTTGATCGCCGGGAAGAGCAGCGCGCCCTCGCGGTGCATCTCGTACAGACGGTGGACGCCCGTCGTGGTCTCCTCCGTCACACCGCGGATGCCGGTGGCGATGGCCGACCAGTCGAGTGCGCTGTTCTCCAGCAGGGCTCGCATGACGGCCAGTTCCTCGTTGGCGGCCTCGGGAAGGCCGCCGGTCTTCTGGTACTCGACGCCCAGGTGGACCAGGACCGTGGCGTCACCGCCGTCGTCGAGGATCATGTTGGGCCCGGGGCCCGAGGTCCCGCCGTCGGTGGCCGGCCAGGTCAGCGCCTGCTCCGTGCACCACCAGTACTCCTCCAGGGTCTCGCCCTTCCAGGCGAAGACCGGGATGCCGGCGGCGGCGATCGCGGCGGCGGCGTGGTCCTGGGTCGAGTAGATGTTGCAGGACACCCAGCGCACCTCCGCGCCGAGCGCCACCAGGGTCTCGATCAGGACCGCCGTCTGTACGGTCATGTGGAGGGAGCCGGTGATGCGGGCGCCCGCGAGCGGCTGCGCCTCCGCGTACTCGCGGCGGATCGACATCAGGCCCGGCATCTCGTGCTCGGCGAGCGTGATCTCCTTGCGGCCGAAGGCGGCCAGCGAGATGTCGGCGACCTTGTAGTCCGTCAATGTGTCAGACATGGACAACGCTCCTTGCGCTCATGATGGTTCGGTGGATTTCCAGGGCCGCCGTCGACCTGTTCAGCGTGATGTAGTGCAGGCCGGGGGCGCCCTCGTCGAGCAGCCGCAGGCCCATCGCGGTCGCGTGCTCGACGCCGATGCGGTACGCCGCCGCCGGGTCGTCCTTGGCCGCCTCCAGGCGGTGCGCCAGGTCCTCGGGGAACGCGGCGTCGCTGAGCTCCGCGAAGCGCCGGATCTGGCGTACGTCGGTGGCCGGCATGATCTCCGGGATGATCGGGGTGTCGCAGCCTGCGGCCGCGACCCGGTCCCGCAGCCGCAGGTAGTCCTCCGGGTCGAAGAACATCTGCGTGATGGCGTAGTCGGCGCCCGCCCGGCACTTGGCGACGAAGTGCGCCAGGTCGTCGGCCGGGCCCGCGGACCTCGGGTGGCCCTCGGGGAAGGCCGCCACGCCGATCCGGAATTCGCCCAACGACCGCACCAGCGCGACCAGTTCATGGGCGTACGTGAATCCGCGCGGGTGAGGTGTCCACGGGCCGCGCGGGTCGCCGGGCGGGTCTCCGCGCAGGACCAGGACGTCCCGGACCCCGGCGTCCGCGTACGCGCCGATGATCGCCCGCAGTTCGGCGGCCGAGTGTCCGACGGCCGTCAGATGGGCGACCGGGCGCAGGGTCGTCTCGGTCGCGATCCGCTTGGTCACCTCGATGGTCCGGTCGCGGGACGAGCCGCCGGCGCCGTACGTCACCGAGACGAAGTCCGGGGACAGGGCCTCGACCCGGCGGATCGCCTCCCACAGGGTCCGCTCCCCCTTGTCCGTCTTCGGCGGGAAGAACTCGAACGAGTAGGTGGGGTTCACAGGCGTCGGCCTCCCGCGTTGAAGTAGCTCGCCTCGGGGTGGTGGACGACGATCGCGTCGGTCGACTGCTCGGGGTGCAGCTGGTACTCCTCCGACAGCTCCACCCCGATCCGTTCCGGGCGCAGGAGCGCGGCGATCTTCGCCCGGTCCTCCAGGTCGGGGCAGGCCGGGTAGCCGAGCGAGTAGCGGCAGCCCTGGTACTCGGTGCGGAGCATGCCGTCCAGGGACGCCGGCTCCGAGGTGCCCGCGATGCCCCACTCGGCGCGCACCCGCGCGTGCCAGTACTCGGCCAGGGCCTCCGCCAGCTGGACGGAGAGGCCGTGGAGTTCGAGGTAGTCCCGGTAGGCGTCGGCGGCGAAGAGCTTCGCCGTCTCCTCGCCGATCCGTGAGCCGACGGTGACCACCTGCATCGCGACGGCGTCGATCTCGCCGGAGTCCTCCGCACGGTGGAAGTCGGCCAGGCAGAGGCGGCGGCCCCGCTGCTGGCGGGGGAAGGAGAAGCGGGTCCGCTCGCCTCCGTCCTCGTCCAGGACGATCAGGTCGTCGCCCTTGGACACACAGGGGAACCAGCCGTAGACGACGGCTGCTTCGAGGATGTGGTCCGTCTGGAGGCGGTCGAGCCAACCGCGCAACCGCGGCCGGCCCTCCGTCTCGATGGTCCCGGTGTCCTTGAGGCCCCACTGGCCCTTGAAGAGGGCCGTCTCGTCGAGCCAGGGGGCGTACTCGGCGAGCTGGATGCCCTTGACGACCCTGGTCCCGAGGAAGGGGGGCTCGGGTACGGGGTTGTCGGCGGCGACGTCGGAGCGGCCGGCCGGCTCGGGCTCCCGGACCTCCGCCGCGGGCGTCGGGGTCTCGCGTTTCGGCACGCGGCGCTGCTTGAGCGGGGGGAGTACGGCGCCGGGGACGCCGCGCTTGACGCCCATGAGGGCGTCCATGAGGCGCAGGCCCTCGAAGGCGTCGCGGGCGTAGCGGACCTCGCCCTGGTAGATCTCGTGGAGGTCCTGCTCGACGTACGCCCTGGTGAGGGCGGCGCCGCCGAGGATCACGGGGAAGCGCCGGGCCAGACCGCGGCCGTTCAGCTCCTGGAGGTTCTCCTTCATGATCACGGTGGATTTCACGAGGAGGCCGGACATGCCGATCACGTCCGCGCGGTGCTCCTCCGCCGCTTCCAGGATCGCGGAGACGGGCTGCTTGATGCCGATGTTGACGACGTTGTAGCCGTTGTTGGAGAGGATGATGTCGACGAGGTTCTTGCCGATGTCGTGGACGTCGCCGCGGACGGTGGCGAGGACGATCGTGCCCTTGCCGACCCCTCCCTCGCCGTCGGCCGTTCTCTCCATGTGGGGTTCGAGGTGGGCCACCGCGGTCTTCATGACCTCGGCGGACTGGAGCACGAACGGCAGCTGCATCCGGCCGGAGCCGAACAGCTCGCCGACCGTCTTCATGCCGTCGAGCAGGATCTCGTTGACGATCTCCAGGGCGGGGCGGATCGTCAGGGCCTCGTCGAGGTCGGCCTCAAGGCCGTTCTTCTCGCCGTCGACGATCCGGCGCTTGAGGCGCTCGTCCAGCGGCAGGGCGAGGAGTTCCTCGGTCTTGCCGGCCTTCATCGACTTCGCCGTCGCGCCCTCGAACATCTCCAGGAAGCGCTGGAGCGGGTCGTAGCCGTCCCGGCGGCGGTCGTGGATCAGGTCGAGCGCGACCTCCACCTGCTCCGGCTCCAGGCGGGCGATCGGCAGGATCTTCGACGCGTGCACGATCGCCGAGTCCAGGCCCGCCTTCACGCACTCGTCGAGGAAGACGGAGTTGAGGACGATCCGCGCGGCCGGGTTCAGGCCGAACGAGATGTTGGACAGGCCGAGGGTGGTCTGCACGTCCGGGTGGAGCCGCTTGAGCTCCCTGATCGCCTCGATCGTGTGGATGCCGTCCCTGCGGGACTCCTCCTGACCGGTGCAGATGGTGAACGTGAGGGTGTCGATCAGGATGTCCGACTCCCTGATCCCCCAGTTCCCCGTCAGGTCCTCGATGAGCCGCTCGGCGACGGCCACCTTGTGCCCGACGCTGCGGGCCTGGCCCTCCTCGTCGATGGTCAGCGCCATCAGGGCCGCGCCGTGCTCCTTCGCCAGGGCCGTGACCTGCGCGAACCGTGACTCGGGGCCGTCGCCGTCCTCGTAGTTGACGGAGTTCACGACCGCCCGGCCGCCGAGCTTCTCCAGGCCCGCCCGCAGCACCCCGATCTCCGTCGAGTCGAGGACGATCGGCAGCGTCGAGGCCGTCGCGAACCGGCCGGCCAGCTCCGCCATGTCCGCGGTGCCGTCGCGGCCCACGTAGTCCACGCACAGGTCGAGCATGTGCGCGCCCTCGCGGATCTGGTCCCGCGCCATCTCGACGCAGTCGTCCCAGCGGCCGTCGAGCATCGCCTCGCGGAACTTCTTCGAGCCGTTGGCGTTGGTGCGCTCGCCGATCGCCAGATACGCGGTGTCCTGGCGGAACGGCACATGGCTGTAGAGCGAGGACGCGCCCGGCTCCGGCTCGGGCCGTCGGTCGAGGACGGCCGCGCCCCGCACCCGCTCCACGATCTCCCGCAGGTGCTCCGGGGTCGTGCCGCAGCAGCCGCCGACCAGCGCGGGGCCGTACTCGCGGACGAACGCCTCCTGCGCGTCGGCCAGTTCGCCCGGCGACAGCGGGTAGTGGGCGCCGTCGGAGGTGAGGACGGGCAGGCCGGCGTTGGGCATGACCGAGATCGGGACGCGGGCGTGCCGGGACAGGTGCCGCAGGTGCTCGGCCATCTCGGCGGGGCCGGTGGCGCAGTTCAGGCCGATCATGTCGATGCCGAGCGGCTCCAGCGCGGTCAGCGCCGCACCGATCTCGGAGCCGAGCAGCATCGTGCCCGTCGTCTCCACGGTGACCTGCACGATGACCGGCAGGTCCACGCCGACCCAGTCCAGGGCCCGGCGGGCGCCGATGACGGCCGCCTTCGTCTGGAGGAGGTCCTGCGAGGTCTCGATGAGCAGGGCGTCGGCGCCGCCCCGGATCAGGCCCTCCGCGTTCTGCCGGAAGGCCTCGCGCAGCGGCTCGTACGTGACGTGGCCCAGGGTCGGCAGCTTCGTACCGGGGCCCATGGAGCCGAGGACCCACCGGGGGCGTCCGTCGGCCGCCGTGTGCGCGTCCGCCGCGGCGCGGGCGATCCGGGCGCCGGCCTCGGACAGCTCGTACACCTGGTGCTCGATGCCGTACTCGGCGAGCGCGGCCAGGTTCGCCCCGAAGGTGTTGGTCTCGACGCAGTCCACGCCCACCGAGAAGTAGGCGTCGTGGACGGAGGCTACGATGTCGGGGCGCGTGAGGTTGAGGATCTCGTTGCAGCCTTCGAGGTTCCGGAAGTCGTCCATCGTCGGGTCGGCGGCCTGGAGCATCGTCCCCATCGCCCCGTCGGCCACCACGACCCGCTTCGCGAACTCCTCCCGCAGGGACCTCCGTACGACGGTCACGTGAGCCCCCTCAGATGGGTGACGAGCGTGGCGGTGCAGCCGGCGCCGTACGTCGTCCTGATCCGGTCCAGGAGCGAGTCCCGGTGAAGGCGGTACTCCTGCGTCCCCACGTAGTCGAGGACGGTCGCGGCCACCGCGCAGCCCAGCTGCGCCGCGCACCGCTCCGGGACGCCCCACAGCCGGCCGGCCAGGAAACCGGACCGGAAGGCGTCCCCGACCCCGGTCGGGTCGACGACCGCGGCGACGTCCACGGCCGGCACGGCGAGCGGCTCGCGGCCCTCGCCCCGGATGCGGACGCCGGCCGCGCCGTGGGTGGTGACCCAGGTGCCGACCCGGCGCAGCACGTCCGCCTCGGTCCAGCCGGCCTTCTCCAGGAGGAGCGCCGTCTCGTACTCGTTGGTGAACAGGAACCGCGCCCCGTCCACCAGCTCCCGCACCTGCTCGCCGTCGAGCCGCGCCAGCTGCTGCGACGGATCGGCGGCGAAGGGAATCCCCAGGTCACGGCAGGTGCGGGTGTGCCGCAGCATGGCCTCGGGGTCGTCCGGGGAGACCAGGACCAGCGCCAGCCGGCCGGTGCGCGCCACGACCTGCCGCAGGTCGATCTCGCGCGCCTCGGACATCGCCCCCGCGTAGAAGGTGGCGATCTGGTTCTGGGCCCGGTCGGTCGTACAGACGAACCGGGCGGTGTGGAGCGACTCGCTGACGCGCACCGAGTCGGTGTCCACACCGTGGTCCTTCAGCCAGACCCGGTACGGCTCGAAGTCGGCGCCGACCGCGCCCACGAGGGCGGGGCGGAGGCCGAGGACACCGAGTCCGAAGGCGATGTTCGCTGCCACTCCGCCACGCCTGACCTCCAGGTTGTCGGCGAGGAACGACAGGGAGACCCGGTCCAGCCGGTCGGCGAGCAGCTGCTCGCTGAACCAGCCGGGGAAGGTCATCAGATGGTCGGTCGCGATGGATCCCGTGACAGCGATCCGCATGGCCTACTCCCCCACTGCCTTCTTCAGGGCCTCCACGCGGTCCGTGCGCTCCCAGGTGAACTCGGGGAGCTCGCGGCCGAAGTGGCCGTACGCCGCCGTCTTCGCGTAGATCGGCCGCTTGAGGTCCAGGTCGCGGATGATCGCCGCGGGCCGCAGGTCGAAGACCGCGCCGACGGCCTCCTGGATCCGCTCGTCCGGCAGGGTGCCCGTGCCGAAGGTCTCCACGAAGAGACCGACCGGCTCGGCCTTGCCGATGGCGTACGCCACCTGGACCTCGCAGCGGCGGGCGAGGCCGGCCGCGACGACGTTCTTCGCGACCCAGCGCATCGCGTACGCCGCGGAACGGTCGACCTTCGACGGGTCCTTGCCGGAGAAGGCGCCGCCGCCGTGCCGGGCCATCCCGCCGTACGTGTCGATGATGATCTTCCGGCCGGTGAGTCCGGCGTCGCCCATCGGGCCGCCGACCTCGAAGCGCCCGGTCGGGTTGACCAGGAGCCGGTAGCCGTCGGACTCCAGACTGACGCCCTCCTCGACCAGCTCCTTGAGGACGTGCTCGACGACGTACTCGCGCACGTCCGGGGTGAGCAGGCCCTCGACGGAGATGTCGGCCGCGTGCTGCGAGGAGACGACGACCGTGTCGAGGCGGACCGGGCGGTCCCCGTCGTACTCGATGGTGACCTGGGTCTTCCCGTCCGGGCGCAGGTACGGCACGGTGCCGTTCTTGCGGACCTCCGTCAGGCGGCGGGAGAGCCGGTGGGCGAGCGCGATCGGCAGCGGCATCAGCTCGGCCGTGTCGTCGCAGGCGTAGCCGAACATCAGGCCCTGGTCGCCGGCGCCCTGCGCCGCCAGTTCGTCCCCGGTGCCTTCCACCCGGGACTCGTACGCCGTGTCCACGCCCTGCGCGATGTCCGGCGACTGGGCGCCGATGGACACCGAGACGCCGCAGGAGGCACCGTCGAAGCCCTTAGCGGAGGAGTCGTAGCCGATGTCGAGGACGGCCTCGCGCACCAGCTTCGCTATCGGCGCGTACGCCGTGGTGGTCACCTCGCCGGCGATGTGGACGAGACCCGTGGTGATCAGGGTCTCCACCGCGACCCGCGAGGACGGGTCCTCGGCGAGCAGCGCGTCGAGGATGGTGTCGCTGATCCGGTCGGCGATCTTGTCGGGGTGTCCCTCGGTCACCGATTCCGAGGTGAAGAGGCGGCGGCTCATGCCTGGGCCTCCACCGGGGTCTTGAAGAAGTGCTGCTCGATGGCACCGAGGGTGCGGATGGACTCGACCTCAAGGGTCTCCATCTGGATCGCGGTGCCGCTCTCCTGCTCCAGGAGGAAGACGAACTCGACGAAGGACAGCGAGTCGATGAGCCGGTTCTCGATCAGGTCCAGGTCGGACGCGATGTCGTCGCGCTCGGGGTGACGCTCGAGGATCCAGTTCTTCACCGTCTGCAGGCCGTCGGCCATGGTTGCTCTCCTTTAGCTGCTAATGGATGGGTGTGGCGGGCGCGATGATCGGTGCGGCCACCGCCACCGCGTAGTCCACGTCGTGGCTGATGGACACGGTGATCTCGGTGATGCCGGACTCCGCGGCCATCTCGGCGGCCGTCCGGTGCAGTTCCACGAGCGGCCAGCCGCCCTCGGAACGCCGCACCACGATGTCCGGCCAGGGCAGGAACCTGCCCCTGACCCGCAAGGTCTTGAAGGCCGCTTCCTTGGCCGCGATCCGCCCGCACAGGCTCAGTACGTCGAGCCCGGAGGAGGTACGGCAGTCGGCGAGCTCGCCGGGGGTGAGCATCCGCTCGAAGAACCGCTCCCCGTACTGGGCGAGGAGCCTGCGGACACGGTTGACGGACACGATGTCCATGCCGAGGTTCGCCCACCCCAGGCCGCCCGCCGGCGGGGCGGCGGGACGGGCCGGCACGTCAGATCACCGGCCCGGCCGCGCCACTCGCACCGGCCCGCGTGCGGGCGTTCGCGTCGAGCACCGCCTCGGTCGCCGCCTGCCAGCCGCCGTGGCGGCGGGTCAGCGCGGACAACCAGCGTTCGAGGCCGAAGGCGACACAGCTGGTGAAGGCCGGTCCGCCGGTCGACTCCAGGGTGATGTCGCAGCGGTCGCCGAAGAAGTTCCGGTGCGTGTTGACCGAGGCGATCGCCAGGTCCTCGTACAGGAACTCGTACTTCACCGGGGTGAGCCGCTGGAGGAGCGCCTTCGAGCCGCCCTTGTCGAAGAAGGGGTCGCAGGCGGCCTCCCTGCGCAGCGGCAGGTCGAGCGCCGCCGCGAAGGACTGGATCCGGGTGGTGAAGTCGGCGAGATGCGTCTCGGCGTGTTCGCGCGCGCCGATGGCGACGATCTCCCGCATGCGGAAGCCGAGTTGGCGCCGCATGCCCTCGTAGTGGGTCTCCTTGCGGAAGCACCAGGAGCAGATCGTGACGAGGGTGTCGTCGGCGACCCGGGTGCCCTGGTGGTCGAGGTAGACGGCGTAGCAGGACGCCGAGGGCAGTCCGAGGCCGGCCGGTTCGAGGGCGGCGGCGGGCCACTGCCCGTGCTCGCCATCGAAGGGGGCGGCGAGGCGCCCCTCCAGGTCGAGCGGGGCGGCGAGGACGGCCTGGTGCGGGAAGTTGTCGTAGTAGTCCAGCTTCGCCAGGTCGGCGGCCGGCAGGAGCGGGGGCATGGTCATCGGGCGGGCGCCCGCGGTCACACCCCAGCTCTCGAAGGTGTCGTCGAGGAGCCGCAGCAGGCGGGTCCCCTCCGGTCCGAGCGAGGGGAGGCCCCTCGTGTCCCCGACGGTTCCGGGGGTCGTCACGGTCATGGTCGGTGCACCTCTCGGGTGAGGGCGTCGCTCAGACGACGGGCAGGGTGTCGTCGGAGAAGATCCCGGTCTTCAGGAAGAAGGAGAGCGGCTTGCGTATCGCCTTGCGCTCGTGGGGGCGGCGGCTCTCGTCGGCGACCAGCGCGTTGCGCAGGGCCAGCGGGTCGGGGATGCCGGCGTCGCGGTACACGTGCGGGTTGTAGAGGGAGTTGACGCTGTAGACGACGTACCGCTTGAGGTACGCCTCCACCTCGCGGACCCGCTCGGCGCTCACCGCCTGGCACATCCGGCCGTACAGGAGGGAGACCAGCTCGCGCCCGAAGGCGATGTGGCGGGACTCGTCCTGGTGGTGGATGCGGTTGACCTCGCGGATGGTGTGGCAGAGCGAAGCGTCCTTCGCCATCCGGGAGTTGTAGTGGTCGACGAGCTCCTCGAAGAAGAGGATGCGGGTGAAGACGAGGAAGTTCTCGACCTCGGGCTCCCAGGCGGCGTCGGCGCGCATGGCGGTGGAGCCGTAGATCTTGTGGCCGTAGCGCCGGCAGAACTCGGAGAAGAACCACATGTGTTCGTTCTCCTCACCGATGAAGTGGTGGAAGAAGTCCGAGGGCACCTCGAAGCCGGGCATGTGGATGCGGCCGACGACCTCGATGAGCAGCTCGCGGATGCCGTGCACGTTGAGGCTGTAGAAGTTGATGGACTCCCACTTCGACAGGCGCTGAAGCGTTTCCTCATCGAGGGCGTCGTAGTGCCGGGTGCCGTAGACGGTGAGCAGCTCCGGGGTCATCCAGAAGCGGTTCTCCTCCAGCGTCTCGGGCCACTGGAAGGTCTGGTACGGGTTGTAGTAGTCCTCGACGGAGCGCTCGCTGAGCCGCTCCAGGACCTCCATGAACCGGTCGGTGACGGGCAGGGGGGCGGTGGCGCCCATGATGGTTCCTCCAGGCTTCGGGGGTTCAGGGCCGGACTTCGTAGACCGCGTTCACCGGGGTCTCGGTGGCACGCCGCCAGCGGGTGAAGCCGGCCTCCTCCGCGATGGCCCGGAAGGCCTTCTCGCCGGAGTGGTTGCCGAGCGCGTGCGGGCCGCGCTGGGCGACCGCGACGGGCAGGCACATGACGGCGGACAGGGCCATGAACATGCGGGCGGCGGGCGTCTGCACGTCGATGTCCTGCGGGGACACGTTCGACTCGACGAGCATCCACGTGCCGTCCGCGTCCAGGGACTTGTGGACGTGCTGGGCGGCGGCGACCGGGTCGCCCATGTCGTGCAGGGCGTTGAAGAAGCAGACCAGGTCGTAGCCGGAGCCCGGGTAGTCGTCGGCCGACGCGACCTCGAAGACGACCCGCTCGGAGAGACCGGCCTCCTCGGCGAGCTCCCGGGCGATCGAGATGGCCTCCTCCGAGTAGTCGAAGCCGTGCACGGTGGCGTTCGGGAAGGCCTTCGCGATGAGCAGTGTGGTGTGGCCGACGCCGCAGCCCACGTCGGCGACGGTGCCGCCGGCGGCGAGCTTGTCGGTGACCTGGTGGAGGGCGGGCAGCCAGTCGGCGACGAGCTTGTGCTCGTACGTCGGCTGGAAGAAGGAGCCCATGCCGGTGTCGAGGGCCGCGTCGTGCTCGGCCCAGCCGACGCCGTCACCGGTGCGGTACGCCTCCACGAGCAGGTCCTCGGTGGCGTACAGCGCCTTGAGGGCGGTGAAGAACCCGGCGGCGTACGTGACGGCCTGGGGGTCCGCGAGCACCTCGACGTGGTCGGCGGGGAGCGTGTACGTGAGGGAGCTGGGGTGCCGCTCGACGTACCCGGCGGAGAGCTGGGCGTGCAGCCACTCCTCGATGTACCGCTCGTTCGTGCCGGTCGCCGCCGCGAGCGCGGCGGCGGTGAGCGGGCCCCGCTCGGCCAGCGCCCGGTAGAGGCCGAGGCGCTGTCCGAGGGAGACGGTCAGGCCGCGGACGGCCGCTCCGGCGTCGGTGATGACCCTCTGGTGGAAGTCGTGGGCGCTCACGCGGCCGCCTCCTCGTAGCCGTTGGCTTCCGGCAGTTCGCAGGTGAACAGGAAGGACCGCGGCACCCGCGGGACCGAACGGGGCGGCACCGGGTAGGGCCAGCGTCCGAAGTCGGCGCCGTCCTCACCGGGCTGCCTGACCTCGCGTACGGCCCAGCCGCAGTCGGCGAGCAGCGCCTCGGGCTCCTCGGTGCCGAAGAGCCAGGGGTTGCCGTCCTCGTCCAGGGCCTTCATGAACCCGCGGGCGAGCGGGTTCTCCAGGGCGGCCTTCGAGATGACGTCGCCGAGCAGCACGGAGCCGGGGGCGGCGTGCGCGGAGAGCGTCGAGATGAGGGTCCGTACGGCCTGCTCCGGCAGGAAGAACAGCAGCCCCTCCACCACCCACAGGACGGGTTCCTCGCTCTTCCAGCCCGCCTCCTTGAGGGGGCCGGTCCAGTCCTGGGTGAGGTCGACGGGGACGGTGATCCGGTCGCGGCCGGCCGGCTTCGGCTCCTTCGCGAGCATCTCGGCCTTGGCCTCCAGGAGGGCCGGGCGGTCGAGCTCGTAGACGGTGACGCCGTCGGGCCAGGGCAGCCGGAAGAAGCGGGTGTCCATGCCGGCGGCGAGGAAGACGACCTGGCGGATGCCCCGCTCCTCCACCGCCCGGACGATGGCGCGGTCGAGGTAGGTGGTGCGGATGGCGAGGAACGGCACGGTGCCGCCGCCCGCGTAGCGGTCGAGCAGCTCGAAGCCGATCTGGTCGGCGACGGTGCGCGCGTAGGGATCGGCGAACAGCCGGTCCTCGCGCTCGGTCTCCAGGGCGCGCGCGGCGGCGGTCCACTGGGCGGTGCGGGATACGGCCTCCACAGGAGGTCTCCCTTCACTTCGGTGGGTGTACGGGTCACTTCGGTGGATGTACGGGGCTTCGGACGGGGTCCGGACGAACGGACGGGTCCGGATGCACGGACGGGTCCGGATGCACGGACGGGTCCGGATGCACGGACGGGTCCGGATGCACGGACGGGTCCGGATGTACGGACGGCCGTGTTCAGGGGCCCGACGAAGGACGGTTCGTCAGGCGCTCATGACCGGGACACAGGTCTTGGCCGGTCGCACACAGGCGACGGGGTCCTCGGCCGCGGGCATCGACGACAGATGGTCGGCCTCGGAGTCGGCGGGGCGCCGGCGGAAGATGCTGTGCAGGATCATGCTGAACACGGCCGTCCCGTCGGAGGCCACCAGGGTGCACCGCGGTTTGACGGTGCCGGTGGCGGGATTGAACGGCGACGGGGTGGAGCCGAGGATCTCTACGCGTGCGGTGAGGACGTCGCCCGGGCGGACGGGCCGCAGGTAGCGGACCTCGTCGATGCCGGGCGAGCCCATACAGGCGCTGTAGGCGAGCAGTCCGTCGACGTAGCGGCGCATGAACATCGCCTGGGTGTGGAATCCGCTCGCGATCAGGCCGCGGAACTGCGACCGCTCCGCGCGCTCGGGGTCCGTGTGGAAGGGCTGCGGATCGAAGCGCCTGCCGAACTCCAGCACCTCCTCCGCCGTGACGGTGACGACGCCCAGCTCATGGACGTCGCCGGGCCGGAAGTCCTCGAAGTAGCGCATCGTGCGCCCCCCTTGACCTAGGAGTGGTCTTTCCCTGGCACCCCCCAATCTACGAATCAGTCATTTATTTTGTCAACCCAAAAGAAGCACCCAAGGGGCGCTGTCCCAGGGCCTGTTCGGCGTCGGCCCACAGGTCTTCGACGGCCTCGATGCCGACCGACATCCGTACGAGCCCCGGGGCTATCCCGGCGGCCTCAAGGGCGGCCCCGTCGAGCTCCCGGTGGGACGTGGACGCCGGGTGGGTCACGAGGGTCTCCACCCCGCCGAGGGAGAGCGCGAGCCGGGCCACCCGTACACCCTCGACGAAGGCCCGGCCGGCCTCCCGGCCCCCCGCGAGCTCGAACGACAGCAGCCCGCCGCCGCCGTCGAGCACCTTGCGGGCGCGCTCGTACGAGGGATGGCCGGCGAACCACGGGTAGTGGACGGCCGAGACGCCGGGGTGGGCGGCGAGCCGCTCGGCGAGGACGGCGGCGTTGGCGCAGTGCTCGCGCATCCGCAGCGGCAGGGTGGGTATCCCGCGCAGGGTCAGCCAGGCCGCGAACGGGTCGGCGCAGGCGCCGAGTTCGACCGTACGGGGCCAGATCCGGCGGCGCAGCTCGTCGTCGGCGAAGACGGCGGCGCCGCCGAGGACGTCCGAGTGCCCGGAGAGGTACTTGGTGGTGGAGTGGACGACGATGTCGGCGCCGTGCTCCAGGGGGCGGCACAGGACGGGCGAGGCGAGGGAGTTGTCGACGAGGCCGACGACCCCGAGGGCGCGGGCGGCGGCGAGCAGCCCCGGCAGGTCGGGGACCCGGCCGGTGGGGTTGGCGATGGTCTCCAGGACGAGCAGCCGGGTGGCGGGGTGCACGGCGGCGGCCTCGAACTCGGCCGGGTCGTCGCCGGATATCCGTACGACCTCGATCCCGTACCGCTCGGCCAGGTCGGCGAGAACGGCATGGGTCCCGCCGTACAGGCAGCGCTGGGCCACCACCCGGTCGCCGGGCCGCAGGAGGGCGAGCAGGACCCCGCTGATCGCCCCCATGCCCGAGGCGAAGGCGATGGCCCCGGCGCCGCCCTCAAGCCCGGCGAGGGTCTGCTCCAGGGCCCGTACGGTCGGGTTGCCGCGGCGGCTGTAGACGTACGCCCCGTCGGGTCCGGCCATGGCGTCGGCGAGCTCGGCGGCGGACTCGAAGGCGAAGGCGGAGGACTGCACGAGGGGCACGGAGAGCGGCCGGCTGCCGGGCGGGAGCGGCTCGTCGACGACATGGACGGCGCGGGTGCCGAGTTCCACGGAAGTTCCTTTCCGGAGGCTGTGCGGGATACGGGATCGGGAACGGGATGGGAGAAGGGGCCGCCCGATGTCCGGGGTGGACATCGGGCGGCCCCTTCGGGGCGGGGATCAGGCGGAGACCTTCTCGCCCTGCGGCGCGGGGGCGGCGGCCTCGGCCGCGACCGCCTTGTCGCTCTTCATGACGAGGAGGGTGATCACACCGCCGACGGCGGCGATGATCGCGGCGCCGACGAAGGCGGACGAGAAGCCGTCCGTCAGCTTCGGCAGGTTGCCGAGCTGGTCGGCGCCCTGGGACATGGCGACCGCGGTCAGCGCGGCGAGACCGAGCGCGGAGCCGACGTTGTAGGTGGTGTTGACGATGCCGGAGGCGAGACCGGCCTGCTCCTGCGGGGCGCCGGACATGGCGGTCATCATCGTCGGGATGTAGGCGAGGGACATGCCGAGCGCGGCGACCAGCGAGGCCGGGAGGACGTCGACCAGGAAGGAGCCGGTGGGCGGGACGGCGGCGAGCCAGACCAGACCGGCGGCGAGGACCAGCAGACCGCCGGCGATGAGCGGCTTGGCGCCGACCTTCATCATGAGCCGGGCCGTGATGGCCGTCATGAAGATCATGAGGAGCACGGTCATCGGCAGCAGGGCGGCACCGGACTCGAAGGCGCCGAAGCCCAGGACCTGCTGGAGGTACAGGTTGAGGAAGTACCACATCGGGATCCAGGCGGCGCCGAGCAGCGTCATGGCCAGGTTGGCCGAGCCGAGGCGCGGGACGCGCCAGACGCTGAGCGGCATGAGCGGCTCGCCGATGCTCTTCTGGATCACGAAGAAGAGGACCAGGAGGGCGGCGGCGCCGATGAGCTGGAGGATCGTCCCGGTGGAGCCCCAGCCGACCTCGGGGGCGCGGACCACGGCGAAGACGGCGAGCGCGAGGCCGGCGGTGACGGCGACGGCGCCGAGGATGTCGACGGAGCCGCGGCGGGACTCGACGTTCGGGAGGAGCTTGGTGGCGGCGAGGGTCGCGAGGCCGATCGGGATGTAGATGATGAAGACCCACTGCCAGCTCATCCACTCGGTGAAGACACCGCCGAGGAAGACGCCCGCGGTGCCGCCTGCCGGGGCGGCGGCGCCGTAGAGCGCCATCGCCTTGCCGAGCTCCTTCGGGTCGTGCATGAAGAGGATCATCAGCAGGGTCATGGCGGAGGGCGCGATGAGCGCACCGCCGACACCCTGGACGGCGCGGCCCGCGATCTCGACCCAGGCGGTCTGCGCGGCGGCGGCCAGGACCGATCCGGCGATCATGACCGCCCAGCCGGCGACGAAGATCTTGCGGGCTCCGACGAGGTCGGAGAGGCGTCCGCCGAGGAGCAGGAGGCCGCCGAAGACGATCACGTAGGCGTTGAAGATCCACTGGAGCTCGCTCTGCGAGAAGCCCAGGTCCTTCTGCATCTCGGGGAGCGCGACCCCGATGATCGACGTGTCCATGATGACCATGAACTGTGCGGCGGCGAGCACGACAAGTGCCCACCAGCGCCGGGGATTGACGGTTGACATTGCCCTGACCCTTCACTCGCTGCGGCCCCCGAGCGGTCCGACCGGGACTCGGGGCATACCCCTAGGGGGTACCTGTGCGGAGCACCGTAGCATACCCGTGGGGGGTATGTAAGAGTGAGGGGAAAGCGCTGCCGAGGACACGGGGGAAGCACGCCTTCCGGCGCGCGGGCCGGGCAGAATGCCCCCATGACCGCCGAGGAACACCCCGAGCTGCTCCAGCGCTGGAACTCCACCCTGCACGCCGCCCGCGCCGGCCGGGAGGGCCCCGACCCCGCCCCGTACGGCCGCAATCTGCTCACCCGCTGGGCCGAGCCGCAGCGCCGCTACCACACGGTCGACCACCTCCGGGCGGTCCTCACCCGCATCGACGAACTCACCGACCAGGGCGGCGAGGGAGGGGAGCTGGAGCTCGTACGGCTCGCGGCATGGTTCCACGACGCCGTCTACCGCCCCGACCGCTCCGAGAACGAGGAGCGCTCGGCGGTCCTCGCCGAGAAGGCACTCACCGAGGCCGGACTCACCCCGCACGAGGTCGCGGAGGTCGCCCGCCTTGTCCGCCTGACGGTCACTCACGACCCCACCCCCGGCGACCTGAACGGCGAGACGCTCTGCGACGCGGACCTCGCGATCCTGGCGACCGACCCCGATACCTACAGGGGGTATGCGGCCGCGGTCCGCGAGGAGTACGGCTTCGTCCCCGACCACGCCTTCCGAGAGGGCCGCGCGGCGGTCCTCCGCCACCTCCTCGGACTGCCCCGCCTTTTCCGTACGCCCTACGGAGCGGCGGTCTGGGAGGAGAAGGCGCGGGAGAACCTGGAACGCGAACTCGCCGAACTGACGGGCGTGCCCGGTACGGGCTGAGGCCGGACCGTGACGACCGCCCGCTTGATCATGTCGCTACCGGGACCTCGCCAACACGGGCGGCCCCTGGCTCGGCGGCACGGTCATCGACGCGGGCCTCGGCTCCGCCTCGACGGCCCGGGCGGCCGCGGCGACGACCGCCGACGGCCTGGCGACCGCCGCGGTGGCCCTGACGCTCCACACGTCGCCGTCCCGCGTGGTGACCTCCGGCACCCCGCAGACCGAGAAGGCCGTGTCGTCCATGTCCCGCCGAACCCGTCCCCGCCGGCACCACCCGCCGGGGACGGCGGCGGAAATCCCCTTCGTACAACGCCGTCACCGCCGTACGGTGGCGCGGTGACCACACAGATGATCATCCTCAACGGCGGTTCCAGCGCGGGGAAGTCCGGCATCGTGCGGTGCCTCCAGGCCGTACTCCCCGACCCCTGGCTCGCGTTCGGAGTCGACTCGCTCATCGACGCGATGCCCCTCAGGATGCAGAGCTCCGACGACGGCATCGGGTTCGACCCCGACGGCGGAGTGAACATCGGCGCCGACTTCCGCGCCCTCGAAGGCGCCTGGGCCCAGGGGGTCGTCACCATGGCCCGCGCCGGCGCCCGCGTCATCATCGACGACGTCTTCCTGAGCGGAGCGGCCGCCCAGGACCGCTGGCGGACCTTCGCCGGCGACCTCGACGTGCTCTGGGTCGGGGTCCGGTGCGACAGCGCCGTCGCCGAGGGCCGCGAGGTCGCACGCGGCGACCGGGTCGCCGGAATGGCCGCGAAGCAGGCGGACCTCGTGCACCGGGGCGTCGACTACGACGTGGAGGTCGACACCACCCACACCGAATCGCTGGACTGCGCCCGCGCCATCGCGTCCCACATCGTCTGACCCGCGCCGCCGCGGCCCCGCGCCGCCCGGACCGTACGCCTCACGCCGAGGTCAGATCCTGCACCAGGCGCGTCATCTGGGGCGACGGCTCGACCTCCAACTCCTGCCGCAGCAGCCGCTGGTACTCCTTGTAGCGCTTCACCGCGCACGCCGTGTTGCCCTCGGCGATGTGGATCTCGATGAGGATGCGGTGCGCCGTCTCCCGGATCGGGTCGATCTGGGTGGCGGTCAGCGCCGTCTGGAGCGCCGCCAGATACTCGCCGTCCCGCCGCAGCCGCTGCGCCAGACTCTCCAGCGCGTGCAGCCGCACCTGGTCCCAGCGCTCCCGCTCCAGGAGCAGCCACTCGTCCGGCCAGGACGGCAGCAGCTCCTCGCCGAGCTTCGCGACCAGCGGCTCCGGGTCGGCGGGCGGCGGGGCGTCCGCCACCGCGCCCTGCGCCAGGCCCCGCACGGAGTGCAGATCGACCTGGACCACCGGGGCCAGCCGCAGCCGGTGGTCCACGCACTCCACCGCGGTCACGGAACCCGCGCGCCGGCCATGGCACAGCGCGGTCCTGAGGTTCGCCGAAGCCCTGCTGGGGCTGCAGTCGGGCCAGAGTCGCTCGGCTGCCGCACCCCGGTAGACACCTCCGGCCGAGTGCAGGGCGAGAAGCGCCAACAGGCGCTGCGCACCTGATGGGAGGGGGATGCGGCATCCGGCGTATGAGAGCTCGAAAGCACCGAGCAGTTCGAGGTATACGCCGTTCGATGACACATCCCTCACTGTGCAACCGGCCGGTGGATCACGCATCCGCGCATCCGCCCGCGCAGGCCCCCGCCGTACGGGTCCACCGCACCGCCGCGGCCGTATTCGCGGCGGATCGGACCACGGCGGGGACCGTCGCGTCCCCGGCCTGACCGGCGGGCAAACGGCCCGCGCGACACCCCGGCAACGGCCCGGAAACGCTCCGGCGACGCCGCTTGCACATTCCGGGTGACGAACCGCCCACGACGAGACTCCACGGTCGGATCGACAAGCCTTTCCGCACGCGGTGCCCACGGGCACGGAAAGCAGGTCCGAGATGAAGCCTCGGGCAGTTCTGGGAGAGCTCCGCGCTCGGCCCGGCGAGCCGTTCGGCGACCCGCGGGTGTGCGTGGCCGTACTCGACGGCCCGGTGGACCTGTCCCACCCTTGTTTCGCCGGCGCGGATCTTACGCGTCTGGACACCCTGGTGCAGGAGCCCGCGGGCACCGGCCCGATGTCCCTGCACGGCACCCACGTCACCAGCACGCTGTTCGGCGCGCCCGGCAGCCCCGTCACCGGTCTCGCCCCACGCTGCCGCGGCCTGATCCTTCCCGTGTTCCGGGACGGCGGCGACGGCCGGGTGCCCCAGATGGACCTGGCCCGCGCCATCGAGCGCGCGGTCGAGGAAGGTGCGCACGTCATCAACATCAGCGGCGGCGAACGGACCGACGCCGACCAGGCCGACGCCCTCCTCAGCCGGGCCCTGCGGCTCTGCGAGGACCGGGGAGTCCTGGTCGTCTCCGCCGTCGGCAACGACGGCGCCGACACCCACCAGGTCCCGGCCGCCGTCTCCTCCGTACTGGCCGTCGGTGCCGCCGCTGCCGACGGCAGGCCGCTCGACATCAGCAACTGGGGCGCCGACTACCGCAGCCACGGCGTCCTCGCCCCCGGACAGGACATCGAGGGGGCCGCGCCCGGCGGCGGGCTCGCCACCCTCACCGGGAGCAGCTTCGCCACCCCGCTCGTCGCCGGCACCGCGGCGCTCCTCGTCGCGGCCCAGCTCGCCGCGGGCGGGCCGGCGGACCCGAAGGCCGCGGGACAGGTACTGCTCGCGACCGCCACCGCCCCCGACTGTGCCGACCCGGACGCCCCGGCCTGCCGCCGCGGGCTCGGCGGCAGCCTGGACGCCGCCCGGGCGCACGCACTCATCACCAGGAACGACAGGAACCACTGGATCGACAGGAACGAGGAGGAAGCCGTGACCACTCCCGCAGCCGCTCCCACTCCGTCCGAGGCCCCGGCGCCGCAGGTCGCCCCGGCCGCGTACGAAACTCCCGCGCCCTACGGGACACCAGCGGCCCCCGCACCCACGCAGCCCATGGCTCCCGCGCCGGCGGCCCCACCCGTACCGGCGGGCATCACCGCCGACGGCGCGGGAGCCATGGGCTG
>NZ_LIPQ01000024.1 GCF_001418135.1 Streptomyces aureus | reverse complement strand
CGGCTGGGGCGGCTCCGGAGCCGTACCGCAGCATTCCGGCGGTCCGCAGCACCCGGGCGGATCGCGGTATCCCGGCGGACAGCCCCCGCGCGCCGACCTCACCGGACACGCGCCCCTGCCGCCCGTGAGCGCGCCGCTCGCGCCCGCCGTGGAGCACGGCGGCGGTACCGGGGCCGCGACCCTCGCCGTGCTGCTGATCGGCCCCGCGGGCGCCGGCAAGACCACCGTCGCCCGGCACTGGGCGCAGCGCCGACGGGTGCCCACCGCGCACATCAGCCTCGACGACGTCCGCGAGTGGGTCTGCTCCGGCTTCGCCGACCCGCAGTCCGGTTGGAACGAGCACTCCGAGGCGCAGTACCGGCTCGCCCGCCGCACCTGCGGCTTCGCCGCGCGCAACTTCCTCGCCAACGGCATCTCCTGCATCGTCGACGACGCCGTCTTCCCCGACCGGCCCGTCGTCGGCCTCGGAGGCTGGAAGCGGCACGTCGGCCCCGGACTGCTGCCCGTGGTGCTCCTGCCCGGTCTGGAGATCGTCCTGGAGCGCAACGCCGAGCGCAGCGGCAACCGGCGCCTCTCGGACGAGGAGGTCGCCGCCATCCACGGCCGGATGGCGGGCTGGTACGGCTCCGGCCTGCCGATCATCGACAACTCCACGTACG
Source organism: Streptomyces aureus (assembly GCF_001418135.1). Taxonomy (GTDB): domain Bacteria; phylum Actinomycetota; class Actinomycetes; order Streptomycetales; family Streptomycetaceae; genus Streptomyces; species Streptomyces aureus_A. The sequence continues at coordinate 55,844 of NZ_LIPQ01000024.1, read as the reverse complement.
ACGTCGAGACCACCGCCCGCGTCCTCGACGACATCCTGGCCCGCGCGATCGCCAGCCCGCCCACCTGGTGACCCCGGGCCGGCCCCGGAGGCCGGCCCACGGCACACGACCACGACCTGGCGGGTCTCCCGCCCGGTCGGCCGTCCTGAACAGGCCACCGCGCCCCGCTGCTCGTAGGCTCGGAGCATGTCAGAGGTGTATGCGGACCGCCGTGTACGGCTGCGCGATCGGTGCGCGGCCGCGGGCAGCCCGGCGGCCCTGGTCTCCCGCCCTGCCAACGTCCGCTATCTCGCGGGCGGTTCGCCCCCGGGCGCGGTCCTCCTCGTCGGGCCCGAGCCCGACGCGGACGTGCTGCTCTGCCCGGTCGCGCCCACCGGCGAACCGGCCGACGGACGGCTCGACGAACTTCTCCGCCGGCAGGTCCTGCCCGCGGGCGGCGGAGATCCGGCCGTCGCCGCGGTCGACCTCGCCCGCCGGGCGGGCGCCGACGCGCTGGCGGTCGAGGAGCACGACCTGACCGTGACCCGGCACCGGGCGATGGGCTCCGTCGCGCCCGGCCTGCGGCTCGCCGACCTCGCGTGCGCCGTGGAGCAGCTGAGGATCGTCAAGGACGAGGACGAGATCGCCTGTCTGCGGATCGCCGCCGAGATCGCCGACCAGGCGCTCGGCGAGCTCCTGGAGTCGATCCTGGTGGGGCGGACCGAGCGGCACCTCGCCCTGGAGCTGGAGCGGCGGCTCGTCGACCACGGCGCCGACGGGGCGGCCTTCCCGACCTCGGTGGCGACCGGTCCGCACTCCGGCCGCCGGGGCCACCGGCCCTCCGACCGCCGGGTCGAGGAGGGGGATTTCCTCTCCGTCTGCCTCGGCGCCGACTACCGCGGCTACCGCTGCGAGATCGGCCGCACCTTCGTCATCGGCACGACGCCGGCCGACTGGCAGATCGAGCTGTACGAGCTCGTCTTCGCCGCTCAGCGGGCCGGCCGGGAGTCCCTCGCACCGGGCGCCGAGTACCGCGACGTGGACCGGGCGGCCCGCCAGATTCTGGACTCGGCGGGGCACGGAGAGGCCGCCGTACCCCTCACCGGGCACGGGGTGGGGCTCGAAATCGACGAGGACCCGCAGCTCTCACCCTCGGCCATGGGTAAACTGGACGCTTGTGTGCCGGTCACCGTCGAACCGGGGGTTCACCTCCCGGGACGGGGCGGGGTCCGGATCGATGACACGCTCGTCGTGCGCCAGGAGGCGGACGGCGGACCCGAGCTACTCACCATCACGACCAAGGAGCTGCTCGCGCTGTAGAGCGCGGACGTCTCCGCGGTCCCACGTCAGTCCAGGAGATTCCGCAACCGTGGCTTCCACGAACGACCTCAAGAACGGCATGGTGCTCAAGCTCGACGGGGGCCAGCTCTGGTCCGTCGTCGAGTTCCAGCACGTCAAGCCCGGCAAGGGCCCGGCCTTCGTGCGCACCAAGCTCAAGAACGTGCTGTCCGGCAAGGTCGTCGACAAGACCTTCAACGCCGGCGTGAAGGTCGAGACGGCCACCATCGACCGCCGCGACATGCAGTTCTCCTACATGGACGGCGACTACTTCGTCTTCATGGACGAGCAGACGTACGACCAGCTGATGGTCGACCGCAAGTCGGTCGGCGACGCCGCCAACTTCCTCATCGAGGGCTTCACCGCCTCGGTCGCCCAGCACGAGGGCGAGGTGCTCTACGTCGAGCTCCCGGCCGCCGTCGAGCTGACGATCAAGCACACCGACCCGGGCGTCCAGGGCGACCGCTCCACCGGCGGCACCAAGCCCGCCACGCTGGAGACCGGCCACGAGATCCAGGTCCCGCTCTTCATCACCACCGGTGAGAAGATCAAGGTCGACACCCGCACCAGCGACTACCTCGGCCGGGTGAACAAGTAACCGTGGCCGCTCGGAGCAAGGCCCGCAAGCGCGCCTTCCAGATCCTCTTCGAGGCGGACCAGCGTGGTGCCTCCGTCCAGGAGGTTCTCGCGGACCAGGTCCGGCACGCGCGGTCGGACGACCGCCAGCCGCCGGTGAACGACTTCACCATGCAGCTGGTCGAGGGCTACGCGTCCCACGTGGCTCGGATCGACGAGCTCATCGCGACCTACGCGGTGGACTGGGACCTCGACCGGATGCCCGTCGCCGACCGGAACATCGTGCGCCTCGGTGCGTACGAACTGATCTGGGAGGACGGCACGCCGGACGCGGTCGCGATCGACGAGGCGGTGCAGCTCGCCAAGGAGTTCTCCACGGACGAGTCCCCGACCTTCGTCAACGGTCTGCTGGCGCGCTTCAAGGACTTGAAGCCGCGTCTGCGCCGGGACACGGACGCCTGAGTTCGAAGACGTCACCGGCAGTCGAAGGGGCCCGCAGCACTCGTGCTGCGGGCCCCTTCGGCGTATCCCCGGCTCATCGTTCGCGACGGCGAGAGCGGTGGGGTCGCGGGCGCGGGAGGACCGGGGTCCGCGACGGTGGGAAAGCGGCGGGCCCGTGGACGTCGGATGACGTCCACGGGCCCGGCGGTACGTTTCTGCTGGGTCCCCTGAAGGGGTCAGTTCTCCTCGTGGGCGACCGCGCGGCGCGCGTCCGCGTCGAGGACGCCCCAGCTGATGAGCTGCTCGGTGAGGACCGAGGGGGACTGGTCGTAGATGACGGCGAGGGTACGCAGGTCGTCCTGACGGATCGACAGCACCTTGCCGTTGTAGTCGCCGCGCTGCGACTGGATCGTCGCCGCGTAGCGCTGCAGCGGGCCGGCCTTCTCCTGGGGGACGTGCGCCAGGCGCTCCAGGTCGAGGACGAGCTTCGGCGGCGGCTCGGCGGCCCCGCCCGGCGTGGTGCCCGGCAGGAGCTCCTGCACCGGCACCCCGTAGAAGTCGGCCAGCTCGGCAAGACGCTGCACGGTCACCGCGCGGTCGCCGCGCTCGTACGACCCGACCACCACGGCCTTCCAGCGGCCCTGGGACTTCTCCTCGACCCCGTGGAGCGAGAGACCCTGCTGGGTGCGGATGGCACGGAGTTTGGCCCCGAGCTGCTTTGCGTATTCGCTGGACATAACGCTCCCGGACGCTGTGACGACATGCGGCTGCGCCGCGCGGCTGGTAACTCACTGTGAGGTTACGCAGCGTTACTCCTACCCGTCAAGCCGAATGGTCCGTACCGCCCCCTCCCGGGGGACGGCGCCCGGAGCGGCGCCAGGGGTGCGAGGGAGGCCTCCGTCCGCCCCTGGTATCGTTGACGTGCAAATCCGACGTCCTTTAAGAGCCGTCCCGTGAGGCGGAGAAGGAGGTCCGTTTCTTCATGGACACCCAGCAGCAGTACGGCGACGACGCGCGGCCCGTTCTCGAGGCCCCGGACATCGCGCGGGTCCTCACCCGCATCGCACACGAGATCGTCGAGCGCGCCAAGGGCGCAGACGACGTGGTTCTCCTCGGCATTCCCACCCGCGGTGTCTTCCTCGCCCGCCGGCTCGCCGAGAAGCTCGAATCGATCACCGGCACCAAGATCCCGGTCGGATCCCTGGACATCACCATGTACCGGGACGACCTGCGGATGAAGCCGGCCCGTGCCCTCGGCCGCACCGAGATCCCCGGTGACGGCGTCGACGGCCGCCTGGTCGTCCTCGTCGACGACGTGCTCTTCTCCGGCCGCACCATCCGCGCCGCCCTCGACGCCCTCGGCGACATCGGCCGCCCCCGTGCGGTCCAGCTCGCCGTCCTCGTCGACCGCGGCCACCGCGAGCTTCCGATCCGCGCCGACTACGTCGGCAAGAACCTCCCCACGTCGCTGCGGGAGACGGTCAAGGTCCAGCTCGCCGAGGAGGACGGTCGCGACACCGTCCTGCTCGGCGCCCGGCCCACCGCCTAGCCGGACCGGCTTTCCCCCGCGGGGCCGGGGCACCCCCCTGCGCCCCCGCATGCCCTCACACCTCCCCACCACGGAGAGACACACCGATGATGCGTCACCTCATCTCGGCCGCCGACCTCACCCGCGACGACGCCGTCCTGATCCTCGACACCGCCGAGGAGATGGCCCGGGTGGCCGACCGGCCCATCCGGAAGCTGCCGACCCTGCGCGGCCGGACCATCTGCAACCTGTTCTTCGAGGACTCCACCCGGACCCGGATCTCCTTCGAGGCCGCCGAGAAGCGCCTCTCCGCCGACGTGATCAACTTCGCGGCCAAGGGCTCCAGCGTCTCCAAGGGCGAGTCGCTCAAGGACACCGCGCAGACCCTGGAGGCCATGGGCGTCGACGCGGTCGTCATCCGCCACGGCGCCTCCGGAGCCCCGTACCGCCTCGCCACCTCCGGCTGGATCGACGCCCCCGTCATCAACGCCGGCGACGGCACCCACCAGCACCCCACCCAGGCCCTCCTGGACGCCTTCACCATGCGCCGCCGCCTGGTCGGCCGGGACACCGGGCTCGGCCGCGACCTCGAGGGCAAGCGGATCACGCTCGTCGGCGACGTCCTGCACAGCCGGGTCGCCCGTTCCAACGTCGACCTGCTGCACACCCTCGGCGCCGAGGTCACCCTGGTGGCCCCGCCCACCCTGGTCCCCGTCGGCGTCGAGACCTGGCCCTGCGAGATCTCGTACGACCTCGACCGCGTGCTGCCGAAGTCCGACGCGGTCATGATGCTGCGTGTGCAGCGCGAGCGGATGAACGCCGCCTTCTTCCCGACCGAGCGCGAGTACTCGCGCCGGTACGGCCTCGACGGCGAGCGGATGGCGAGGATGCCCGAGCACGCCGTCGTCATGCACCCCGGCCCCATGGTCCGCGGCATGGAGATCACCGCCGAGGTCGCCGACTCCGACCGCTGCACGGTCGTCGAGCAGGTCGCCAACGGCGTCTCCGTCCGGATGGCGGTCCTCTACCTGCTTCTGGGCGGCAACGACTCCGCCGTCACCCACACCCGTACCGAGGAGAACAAGTAACCATGAGCAAGACTCTTATCCGCGGTGCGCAGGTGCTGGGCGGCGCCGTCCAGGACGTGCTGATCGACGGCGAGACCGTCGTCGAGGTCGGTACCGGTCTCTCCGCCGAGGGCGCCACCGTGATCGAGGCCGAGGGCCAGATCCTGCTGCCCGGCCTGGTCGACCTCCACACCCACCTGCGCGAGCCCGGCCGCGAGGACTCCGAGACCGTCCTCACCGGCACCCGCGCCGCCGCCTCCGGCGGCTTCACGGCCGTCTTCGCCATGGCCAACACCCACCCGGTCGCCGACACCGCCGGTGTCGTCGAGCAGGTCTACCGGCTCGGCAAGGAGTCCGGCTACTGCGACGTGCAGCCCATCGGCGCCGTCACCGTCGGCCTGGAGGGCAGGAAGCTCGCCGAGCTCGGCGCCATGCACGACTCCGCCGCCGGCGTCACCGTCTTCTCCGACGACGGCAAGTGCGTCGACGACGCCGTGATCATGCGCCGCGCCCTGGAGTACGTGAAGGCCTTCGACGGCGTCGTCGCCCAGCACGCCCAGGAGCCCCGCCTCACCGAGGGCGCCCAGATGAACGAGGGCATCGTCTCGGCCCAGCTCGGTCTCGGCGGCTGGCCGGCCGTCGCCGAGGAGTCGATCATCGCCCGCGACGTCCTCCTCGCCGAGCACGTCGGCTCCCGCGTCCACATCTGCCACCTCTCCACCGCCGGCTCCGTCGAGATCGTGCGCTGGGCCAAGTCCCGCGGCATCGACGTCACCGCCGAGGTCACCCCGCACCACCTCCTCCTCACCGACGAGATGGTCCGGAGCTACAACCCGGTCTACAAGGTCAACCCGCCGCTGCGCACCGAGAAGGACGTCCTCGCGCTCCGCGAGGCGCTGGCCGACGGCACGATCGACATCGTCGCCACCGACCACGCCCCGCACCCCCACGAGGACAAGGACTGCGAGTGGGCCGCGGCCGCCATGGGCATGGTCGGCCTGGAGACCGCGCTCTCCGTCGTCCAGCAGACGATGGTCGAGACCGGCCTCCTCGACTGGGCCGGCGTCGCCGACCGGATGTCCTTCGCGCCCGCCCGCATCGGACGGGCCAAGGGCCACGGACGACCCGTCTCGGCTGGTGAGCCCGCGAACCTGACGCTGGTCGATCCGGCTTACCGTGGTGTCGTGGACCCCGCGGACTTCGCCTCCCGCAGCCGAAACACCCCCTACGAGGGCCGTGAGCTGCCGGGACGCGTCACCCACACCTTCCTGCGGGGCCGGGCAACGGTCGTGGACGGGAAGCTGGCGTGACACCACTCATCGCAATCGCCGCAGAGGCTGCCGATCAGAAGTCGGCGGAGGTGACCGACTGGGCCGGACGGCTCGGCTGGGTCGCCGGACTGCTGCTCTTCATCGCCTTCGTGTACTGGCTGATGCGCCAGGGCTGGAAGTGGCGCGGCAGCCTCCAGTCGGCCCTCCCCGAGCTCCCCACCGCGCCCGAGACGGCCGGTACGGCGAAACTGACTCTCAGCGGGCGCTACCACGGCTCCACGACCGCCGGTCAGTGGCTCGACCGGATCGTGGCCCACGGTCTCGGCACCCGCAGCCGCGTCGAGCTCACGCTCACCGACGCCGGGCTCGCGGTCGTACGCCCCGGGGCGAACGACTTCTTCGTCCCGGCCGAGGCCCTGCGCGAGGCCCGCCTCGACAAGGGCATCGCGGGCAAGGTCCTCGCCGAGGGCGGCCTGCTGATCGTCACCTGGACGCACGGCGGCGAGCTGCTCGACTCAGGCTTCCGGTCCGACCGGGCGGTCGAGCACACCGCCTGGGTCGAGGCCATCAACTCCATGACCACCACGACGGAAGGCATCGCACGATGACGACCTCCACCCGGGGAACCAGCAGGGTTCCCGCCGTACTCGTCCTGGAGGACGGCCGCATCTTCCGCGGCCGCGCCTACGGGGCCGTGGGGGAGACCTTCGGCGAGGCCGTGTTCTCCACCGGCATGACCGGCTACCAGGAGACCCTCACCGACCCGTCGTACCACCGCCAGGTCGTCGTCATGACCGCCCCGCACGTCGGCAACACGGGCGTCAACGACGAGGACCCCGAGTCCGGCCGCATCTGGGTCTCCGGCTACGTCGTCCGCGACCCCGCCCGCGTCTCCTCCAACTGGCGCGCCCGGCGCTCGCTGGACGAGGAGCTCCGCGACCAGGGCGTCGTCGGCATCTCCGGCGTCGACACCCGCGCCCTCACCCGCCACCTGCGCGAGAGCGGCGCCATGCGCGTCGGCATCTTCTCCGGCAGCGCGCTGCCCGACGAGGGCACCATGCTCGCCGAGGTCCGCCAGCAGCCCGAGATGAAGGGCGCGGACCTCTCCGCCGAGGTCGCCACCAAGGAGACGTACGTCGTCCCCGCGATCGGCCCCAAGAAGTTCACCGTCGCCGCGATCGACCTCGGCATCAAGGGCATGACCCCGCACCGCATGGCCGAGCGCGGCATCGAGGTCCACGTACTGCCCGCCACCGCGACCGTCGAGGACGTGTACGCGGTCTCCCCGGACGGCGTGTTCTTCTCCAACGGGCCGGGCGACCCGGCCACCGCGGACGGCCCCGTCGCCCTCATGCAGGCCGTCCTGGAGCGCAGGACGCCGCTGTTCGGCATCTGCTTCGGCAACCAGATCCTCGGCCGCGCGCTCGGCTTCGGCACCTACAAGCTGAAGTACGGCCACCGGGGCATCAACCAGCCGGTCCAGGACCGTACGACCGGCAAGGTCGAGATCACCGCGCACAACCACGGCTTCGCCGTCGACGCGCCCCTCGACAAGGTCTCCGACACCCCCTTCGGGCGTGCCGAGGTCTCGCACGTCTGCCTGAACGACAACGTCGTGGAAGGCCTCCAGCTGCTCGACCAGCCGGCCTTCTCCGTCCAGTACCACCCCGAGGCCGCCGCGGGCCCGCACGACGCCGCGTACCTCTTCGACCGCTTCACGTCTTTGATGAACACAGCCCTGATGGAGGCCGAGCGTGCCTAAGCGCACCGATATCCAGTCCGTCCTGGTCATCGGCTCCGGCCCGATCGTCATCGGCCAGGCCGCCGAGTTCGACTACTCCGGCACCCAGGCCTGCCGCATCCTCAAGGCCGAGGGCCTGCGGGTGATCCTGGTCAACTCCAACCCGGCCACGATCATGACCGACCCGGAGATCGCCGACGCCACGTACGTCGAGCCGATCACCCCCGAGTTCGTCGAGAAGATCATCGCCAAGGAGCGCCCCGACGCCCTCCTGCCCACCCTCGGCGGCCAGACCGCGCTCAACACCGCGATCTCCATGCACGAGCAGGGCGTCCTGGAGAAGTACGGCGTCGAGCTCATCGGCGCCAACGTCGAGGCCATCAACAAGGGCGAGGACCGCGACCTCTTCAAGGGCGTCGTCGAGGCCGTCAAGGCCAAGATCGGCTACGGCGAGTCCGCCCGCTCGGTCATCTGCCACTCGATGGACGACGTCATCCAGGGCGTCGACACCCTCGGCGGCTACCCCGTCGTCGTCCGCCCCTCCTTCACCATGGGCGGCGCCGGCTCCGGCTTCGCCCACGACGAGGACGAGCTGCGCCGCATCGCCGGCCAGGGCCTGACGCTCTCCCCGACCACCGAGGTGCTCCTGGAGGAGTCCATCCTCGGCTGGAAGGAGTACGAGCTGGAGCTGATGCGCGACAAGAACGACAACGTCGTGGTCGTCTGCTCCATCGAGAACTTCGACCCGATGGGCGTCCACACCGGTGACTCGATCACCGTCGCCCCGGCGATGACCCTCACCGACCGCGAGTACCAGCGGCTCCGCGACATCGGCATCGCGATCATCCGCGAGGTCGGCGTCGACACCGGCGGCTGCAACATCCAGTTCGCGATCGACCCGGTCGACGGCCGGATCATCGTCATCGAGATGAACCCGCGCGTCTCCCGCTCCTCGGCGCTCGCCTCCAAGGCGACCGGCTTCCCGATCGCCAAGATCGCGGCCAGGCTCGCCGTCGGCTACACGCTGGACGAGATCCCGAACGACATCACGGAGAAGACCCCGGCGTCCTTCGAGCCCACCCTCGACTACGTCGTCGTCAAGGCCCCGCGGTTCGCCTTCGAGAAGTTCCCCTCCGCCGACTCCACGCTGACCACGACCATGAAGTCGGTCGGCGAGGCCATGGCGATCGGCCGCAACTTCACCGAGGCGCTCCAGAAGGCCCTGCGCTCCCTGGAGAAGAAGGGCTCGCAGTTCACCTTCGTCGGTGAGCCCGGCGACAAGGCCGAGCTGCTCCGCGACGCGGTCCGCCCGACCGACGGCCGCATCAACACCGTCATGCAGGCCATCCGCGCCGGAGCCACCCCGGAGGAGGTCTTCGACGCCACGAAGATCGACCCGTGGTTCGTCGACCAGCTCTTCCTGATCAAGGAGATCGCCGACGAGCTGGGCGCCGCCGACAAGCTCGAACCGGAGATCCTCGCCGAGGCCAAGCGCCACGGCTTCTCCGACGCCCAGATCGCCGAGATCCGCGGTCTGCGCGAGGACGTCGTCCGCGAGGTCCGGCACGCCCTCGGCGTCCGACCGGTCTACAAGACGGTCGACACCTGCGCCGCCGAGTTCGCCGCCAAGACCCCGTACTTCTACTCCTCGTACGACGAGGAGACCGAGGTCGCGCCCCGCACCAAGCCCGCGGTGATCATCCTGGGCTCCGGCCCGAACCGCATCGGCCAGGGCATCGAGTTCGACTACTCCTGTGTCCACGCCTCCTTCGCCCTGAGCGACGCCGGCTACGAGACCGTGATGGTCAACTGCAACCCGGAGACCGTCTCCACGGACTACGACACCTCCGACCGCCTGTACTTCGAGCCGCTCACGCTCGAAGACGTCCTGGAGATCGTCCACGCGGAGACGCTCGCCGGCCCCGTCGCCGGTGTCGTCGTCCAGCTCGGCGGCCAGACCCCGCTGGGCCTCTCGCAGGCGCTCAAGGACAACGGCGTGCCGGTCGTCGGCACCTCCCCGGAGGCCATCCACGCGGCCGAGGACCGCGGCGCCTTCGGCCAGGTCCTCGCCGACGCGGGCCTCCCCGCGCCCAAGCACGGCACCGCGACCACCTTCGCCGGCGCCAAGGCCATCGCCGACGAGATCGGCTACCCCGTCCTCGTGCGCCCCTCGTACGTGCTCGGCGGCCGCGGCATGGAGATCGTGTACGACGAGGCCCGCCTGGAGTCGTACATCGCCGAGTCCACCGAGATCAGCCCCACCCGGCCGGTCCTGGTCGACCGCTTCCTCGACGACGCCATCGAGATCGACGTCGACGCCCTCTACGACGGCCACGAGCTCTACCTCGGCGGCGTCATGGAGCACATCGAGGAAGCCGGCATCCACTCCGGCGACTCGGCCTGCGCCCTGCCCCCGATCACCCTCGGCGGCTTCGACATCAAGCGCCTGCGCGCCTCCACCGAGGCCATCGCCAAGGGCGTCGGCGTGCGCGGCCTGATCAACATCCAGTTCGCCATGGCCGGCGACATCCTCTACGTCCTCGAGGCGAACCCGCGGGCCTCCCGGACCGTCCCCTTCACCTCGAAGGCGACCGCCGTCCCGCTCGCGAAGGCCGCCGCCCGCATCTCGCTCGGCGCCACCATCGCCGAGCTGCGCACCGAGGGCCTGCTGCCGAAGACCGGCGACGGCGGCACCCTGCCGCTCGACGCGCCGATCTCCGTCAAGGAGGCCGTGATGCCGTGGTCGCGCTTCCGCGACGTGCACGGCCGCGGCGTCGACACGGTCCTCGGCCCGGAGATGCGCTCCACCGGCGAGGTCATGGGCATCGACGCGGTCTTCGGCACGGCGTACGCCAAGTCGCAGGCCGGCGCCTACGGCCCGCTGCCCACCAAGGGCCGCGCGTTCATCTCGGTCGCCAACCGCGACAAGCGCTCGATGATCTTCCCGGCGCGCGAGCTCGTCGCCCACGGCTTCGAGCTGCTCGCCACCTCCGGCACCGCCGAGGTCCTCAAGCGCAACGGCCTCAACGCCACGGTCGTGCGCAAGCTCAGCGAGGGCGAGGGCCCGAACGGCGAGAAGACGATCGTCCAGCTCATCCACGACGGCCAGGTCGACCTGATCGTCAACACCCCGTACGGCACCGGTGGCCGGCTCGACGGCTACGAGATCCGTACGGCCGCGGTGGCGCGCAGCGTCCCGTGCCTCACCACGGTCCAGGCGCTCGCCGCGGCCGTCCAGGGCATCGACGCGCTCAACCGGGGCGATGTCGGGGTCCGCTCGCTCCAGGAACACGCGGAACACCTGACCGCGGCCCGCGACTAGCAACCCACGAGGGGGACACCGGAAACGGTGTCCCCCTCTTGCTGAGGACACCCACATGTACAAGTTCTTCTTCAACCTCGTCTTCAAGCGCATGGACCCGGAGAAGGCCCACTACCTGGCCTTCCGCTGGATCCGCCTCGCCGCCCGCGTCCCCGTCCTGCGGACCTTCGCCGCCGCCGTCCTCGCGCCCCGCTACAAGGAGCTGCGCACCGAGGCCCTCGGCCTGCGGATGCACGGCCCCTTCGGGCTCGCCGCCGGCTTCGACAAGAACGCCGTCGCCATCGACGGCATGTCGATGCTCGGCTTCGACCACGTCGAGATCGGCACCGTCACCGGCGAGCCCCAGCCCGGCAACCCGAAGAAGCGCCTCTTCCGGCTGATCCCGGACCGCGCGCTCATCAACCGGATGGGCTTCAACAACGAGGGCTCCGCCGCCGTCGCCGAACGCCTCCACGCGCGCGTACCGGTCTTCAGGACCGTCGTCGGCGTCAACATCGGCAAGACGAAGGTCGTCCCCGAGGCCGAGGCCGCCGCCGACTACGTGAAGTCCACCGAGCGCCTCGCCGCGCACGCCGACTACCTCGTCGTGAACGTCTCCTCGCCGAACACCCCCGGCCTGCGCAACCTCCAGGCCACCGAGTCCCTGCGGCCGCTCCTCACGGCCGTACGGGAAGCCGCCGACCGCACGGTCACCGACCGCCGGGTCCCGCTCCTGGTCAAGATCGCCCCCGACCTGGCCGACGAGGACGTCGACGCGGTCGCCGACCTCGCCCTGGAGCTCGGCCTCGACGGCATCATCGCCACCAACACCACCATCGCGCGCGAGGGCCTCGGCCTGCTGTCCGACCCCGCGCTGGTCAAGGAGACCGGCGGTCTGTCCGGCGCGCCCGTCAAGGAGCGCTCCCTCGCGGTCCTCAGGCGCCTCCACGCGCGCGTGGGCGACCGTCTGGTCCTCGTGGGCGTCGGCGGCATCGAGAACGCCGAGGACGCCTGGCAGCGCATCCTCGCCGGCGCCACCCTGATCCAGGGCTACAGCGCCTTCGTCTACGAGGGCCCGTTCTACGCCCGCGCGATCCACAAGGGCCTCGCCGCGCGCCTCGCGGCCTCCCCGTACGCCACCCTCGCCGAGGCCGTCGGCGCCGACTCCCGAAAGGCCGCCAAGTGACCCTCTCCTTCGGCACCCGTCTGCGCTCCGCCATGGACGAGCGCGGCCCGCTCTGCGTCGGCATCGACCCGCACGCCGCGCTCCTCGACTCCTGGGGCCTGACCGACGACATCGCCGGTCTGGAGCGGTTCACCTTCACCGTCGTCGAGGCGCTCGCGGACACCGTGGCCGTCTTCAAGCCGCAGTCCGCCTTCTTCGAGCGCTTCGGCTCGCGCGGTGTCGCCGTCCTGGAGCGCGCCGTCGCCGATCTGCGCGCGGCGGGCGGCCTGGTCGTCATGGACGCCAAGCGCGGCGACATCGGCTCGACCATGGCCGCGTACGCCGAGACCTACCTGCGGAAGGACTCCCCGCTCTTCTCCGACGCGCTCACGGTCTCCCCGTACCTCGGCTACGGCTCCCTGAAGCCGGCCGTCGACCTGGCCCGCGAGTCCGGCGCCGGTCTCTTCGTCCTGGCGCTGACGTCCAACCCGGAGGGCGCGGAGGTCCAGCGGGCCGTCCGTGAGGACGGCCGCACGATCGGCGCCACCATGCTGGGCCACCTCGCCGCGGAGAACGCGGGGGAGACCCCGATGGGCTCCTTCGGCGCGGTCGTCGGTGCCACCCTCGGCGACCTGTCCTCGTTCGACCTGGACATCAACGGCCCGCTCCTCGCCCCCGGCATCGGCGCCCAGGGCGCGACCCCGGCCGACCTCCCGGCCGTCTTCGGCGCGGCCGTCGGCAACGTCGTCCCGAACGTCAGCCGCGGGGTCCTGCGGCACGGACCGGACGCGGCCGCCCTGCGGGACTCGGCGCACCGGTACGCGGACGAGATCCGCGCGGCCGTCGGCGGGTAACGAGCGTCACGGTCTCTCCGCAGGTCGGAGCGGATCGACCCGGATTTCGGCACTGTTTCGGCCCGGTGGGACGACCCGTCCCGCCGGGCCGTCTCACTACTTGACGAAAACTTGGCTCAAAACCGGGTCGTTTTGCCGGAAAAGTCCCGGTCGGTCGATGCTGACCAGGACTTTTCCTTCGTTCTCGCTGACTGGAGCGGCCTCGGCCGCTAGTCTCCGGGGCAGAGCAGGCGTTCAACGACCACTCCGTTGAGCGTTGCTCCACTGGTGTGGGGCGCGAGGTTCCTCACCGGTCCGTATCCGACAGATCGACATCCGAGGTGACGTAGGCGTGGCTCTTCCGCCCCTTACCCCTGAACAGCGCGCAGCCGCGCTCGAAAAGGCCGCCGCGGCTCGCCGGGAGCGGGCCGAGGTCAAGAATCGACTCAAGCACTCCGGCGCTTCCCTCCACGAGGTCATCAAGACCGGCCAGGAGAACGACGTCATCGGCAAGATGAAGGTCTCCGCGCTGCTCGAGTCCCTGCCCGGCGTGGGCAAGGTCCGCGCCAAGCAGATCATGGAGCGGCTCGGCATCTCCGAGAGCCGCCGGGTGCGCGGTCTCGGCTCCAACCAGATCGCCTCCCTGGAGCGCGAGTTCGGCAGCACCGGCGCCTGATCCGGCGACCGGTCCGGCCACCGATCCGGGACACGCGTCTCGGGCACCCCGGTAAAGCTGGAATAATCGCTGCATGGCAGCAGAGGTACGTCCGCGGCTGACCGTGCTCTCCGGCCCCTCAGGGGTCGGCAAGAGCACGGTCGTCGCTCATATGCGCAAGGTCCACCCCGAGGTCTGGCTCTCGGTGTCGGCGACGACACGGAAGCCCCGCCCCGGCGAGAAGCACGGCGTCCACTACTTCTTCGTGACGGACGACGAGTTCGACAAGCTGATCGCCAACGGTGAGCTCCTCGAATGGGCCGAGTTCGCGGGCAACCGGTACGGCACCCCGCGCCGCGCGGTCCTCGACCGCCTCGACGCCGGCGAGCCCGTGCTCCTGGAGATCGACCTCCAGGGCGCCCGCCAGGTGAAGGACTCGATGGCCGAGTCCCAGCTGGTCTTCCTGGCCCCGCCGAGCTGGGAGGAGCTGGTCCGCCGCCTCACAGGCCGCGGCACCGAGTCGCCCGAGGTCATCGAGCGCCGTCTCGCCGCCGCGAAGGTCGAGCTGGCTGCCGAGTCGGAGTTCGACACCACGCTCGTCAACACCTCCGTCGAGGACGTTGCGCGCGAGCTGCTAACGTTGATGCTGTTGACTTCTGGGGAATGATCCACTTGTTCCCCCGGACACCCAACGGCTGTCCGATCCTTTTTCCATCTTCGGAAGGTAGAGCGTGTCCTCTTCCATCACCGCGCCCGAGGGCATCATCAACCCGCCGATCGACGAGCTGCTCGAGGCCACGGACTCGAAGTACAGCCTCGTGATCTACGCGGCCAAGCGCGCGCGTCAGATCAATGCGTACTACTCCCAGCTCGGCGAGGGCCTGCTGGAGTACGTGGGTCCGCTGGTCGACACCCACGTCCACGAGAAGCCGCTCTCGATCGCCCTGCGCGAGATCAACGCGGGTCTGCTGACGTCCGAGGCCATCGAGGGCCCGGCCACGTAAGCGCGTCACGTTCATTCACCACAGGCCCGGCGGAACATCCGCCGGGCCTGTGGTGTCTCATGGAGTCGTAGGCATCCGAGTGCGGGGAGTGGCAGTGGTGAGCAAGCCGAAGGTCGTTCTGGGGGTCAGCGGCGGCATCGCCGCCTACAAGGCGTGCGAGCTGCTCCGGCGGCTCACCGAGTCGGGCCACGACGTCCGCGTCGTCCCCACCGACTCCGCCCTCCACTTCGTCGGCGCCGCCACCTGGTCCGCACTCTCCGGCAACCCCGTCTCGACCGAGGTGTGGGAGAGCGTCCACGAGGTGCCGCACGTCCGGATCGGCCAGGCCGCCGATCTCGTCGTCGTCGCCCCCGCCACCGCCGACATGCTCGCCAAGGCCGCCCACGGACTCGCGGACGACCTGCTCACCAACACGCTGCTCACCGCGCGCTGTCCCGTCGTCTTCGCCCCCGCCATGCACACCGAGATGTGGGAGCACCCGGCGACCCAGGAGAACGTGGCGACCCTGCGCCGCCGCGGCGCCGTCGTCGTCGAGCCGGCCGTCGGCCGCCTCACCGGCGTCGACACCGGCAAGGGCCGGCTGCCCGACCCCGCGGAGATCTTCGAGATCTGCCGGCACGTCTTGAACTGGCACAGTCCCGCCCGCGGCACCGCGACCCCCGACCTCGCCGGCCGGCACGTCGTCGTCAGCGCCGGCGGCACCCGGGAGCCCCTCGACCCCGTCCGCTACCTGGGCAACCGCTCCTCCGGGAAGCAGGGATACGCGCTCGCGCGGGCCGCCGCCGCCCGGGGGGCCAGGGTCACCCTCGTCGAAGCCAACACCGGCATCCCCGACCCGGCCGGCGTCGACGTCGTGCACGTCGGCACCGCCCTCCAGCTGCGCGAGGCCGTGCTCAAGGCCGTCGCCGACGCCGACGCCGTGGTCATGGCGGCAGCCGTCGCCGACTTCCGCCCGGCCGTCTACGCCACCGGCAAGATCAAGAAGCAGGACGACGGGGGAGCGCCCACCGTCGAGCTCGTCCGCAACCCCGACATCCTCGCCGAGATCTCCGCCGACCGGGCCCTGCCGGGTCAGGTGGTCGTCGGATTCGCCGCCGAGACCGACGACGTCCTCGCCAACGGCCGCGAGAAGCTCCGCCGCAAGGGCTGCGACCTCCTCGTCGTCAACGAGGTGGGGGAGCGCAAGACCTTCGGCTCCGAGGAGAACGAGGCCGTCGTGCTCGCCTCGGACGGCGCCGAGACCCCCGTACCGCACGGCCCGAAGGAAGCGCTCGCCGAGACCGTCTGGGACCTGGTGCTGCCGCGGCTGCGCGCCACGACCTGACGCATCTCGTCCCGGGAGGACCACGGATCCAGCGGGGCGCGTGTGATGTACGCCCCATCAGGGGGTTCACCCGCCGCGCAGCGGCCGGATTCACCCGGTCAGGGCATTCGCCAGGCGAGACACCTGGTCCATCCCGCGACCACGACCGATAGACTGTCCGCGGAACGTCTTGGGGCGCAGCCCCCTGCCGGTCCGTCAAAGAAGAGCCAGCAGCCGCTGCAACCCCAGGGAGCGTTGTGTCCCGTCGTCTGTTCACCTCGGAGTCCGTCACCGAGGGACACCCCGACAAGATCGCTGACCAGATCAGCGACACCATCCTCGACGCACTGCTGCGAGAGGACCCCACCTCGCGCGTCGCCGTCGAGACGCTGATCACCACCGGTCTCGTGCACGTCGCCGGTGAGGTGACCACCAAGGCGTGGGCGGACATCCCGACCCTCGTCCGGAACAAGATCCTCGAGATCGGTTACGACTCCTCGAAGAAGGGCTTCGACGGCGCTTCCTGCGGCGTGTCGGTGTCCATCGGGTCTCAGTCCCCGGACATCGCCCAGGGCGTGGACACCGCGTACGAGCAGCGGGTCGAGGGCGACGAGGACGAGCTGGACAAGCAGGGCGCCGGCGACCAGGGCCTGATGTTCGGCTACGCGTCGGACGAGACCCCCGAGCTGATGCCGCTGCCGATCCACATCGCGCACCGGCTCTCCCGCCGGCTGACCGAGGTCCGCAAGAACGGCACCATCCCGTACCTGCGCCCCGACGGCAAGACCCAGGTCACCATCGAGTACGACGGCGACAAGGCCGTCCGCCTCGACACGGTCGTCGTCTCCTCGCAGCACGCGTCCGACATCGACCTGGAGTCGCTGCTCGCGCCCGACATCCGCGAGTTCGTCGTCGAGCACGTGCTCAAGCAGCTCGTCGAGGACGGCATCAAGCTCGACACCGACGGCTACCGCCTCCTGGTGAACCCGACCGGCCGCTTCGAGATCGGCGGCCCGATGGGCGACGCCGGCCTCACCGGCCGCAAGATCATCATCGACACCTACGGCGGCATGGCCCGCCACGGTGGCGGCGCCTTCTCCGGCAAGGACCCGTCCAAGGTCGACCGCTCGGCCGCCTACGCCATGCGCTGGGTCGCCAAGAACGTCGTCGCCGCCGGCCTCGCCGCGCGCTGCGAGGTCCAGGTCGCCTACGCGATCGGCAAGGCCGAGCCCGTCGGTCTCTTCGTCGAGACCTTCGGCACCAACACCGTCGACAACGAGAAGATCGAGAACGCCATCGCCGAGGTCTTCGACCTCCGCCCGGCCGCGATCATCCGCGACCTCGACCTGCTCCGCCCGATCTACTCCCAGACCGCCGCGTACGGCCACTTCGGCCGTGAGCTGCCGGACTTCACCTGGGAGCGCACGGACCGCGTGGACGCGCTGAAGCAGGCCGCCGGCCTGTAGGTCCCCGGACGCACGTGACCGAAGCCCGGCACCCCTCGGGGTGCCGGGCTTCGGCATGCCCGGCTGTCGGTGACGTCTGGTAGGTATGGGGCTGTGAGCAGCGAGAAAGAGAATCCCGGCGAGACCGCTGAACCCGAGCAGCTCGCGCTCATTCGGGAGACCGTGCGGCAGGCGAAGGTGCCGCGCGCCAAGCCGCGGACCTGGCGCGGGGCCGCGCTGGCCAAGGAGCTGCCCGTCGCCCGGGTCGTGGTGAACAAGGGGTCGCTCCATCTCGACCAGTTCTTCGACTACGCGGTCCCCGAGGAACTGGACGAGGCCGCACAGCCCGGAGTGCGGGTCCGGGTGCGGTTCGGCGCGGGGGCGCACCAGGTCAAGAACGGACGCCGGGAGGGCGGACGGCTCATCGACGGCTTCCTCGTCGAGCGCCGGGCCGGCTCCGACTACTCCGGACCCCTGGCCGCCCTCGCCGACGTCGTCTCCCCGGAACCGGTCCTCGGCCCCGAACTGCTCGGGCTCGCCCGTGCCGTCGCCGACCGGTACGCCGGAAGCCTCGCGGACGTGCTCCAGCTCGCCGTACCGCCGCGCAGCGCCCGCGCCGAGGGGCGCCCCTCGCCGGAGCCGCTGCCGCCGCCCGCCGCTCCGGAACCGGGCAGCTGGACGCGGTACGAACGGGGGCCCGCATTCCTCGACTCGCTCGCGCGCGGTGGGGCACCCCGGGCCGTCTGGAACGCGCTCCCGGGGCCGCACTGGGCCGAGGAGATCGCCCGCGCCGTCGGCGCCACCCTCGCCTCCGGCCGGGGCGCCCTCGTCGTCGTACCCGACGGCCGTGCGGCGGGGCGGGTCGACGCGGCGCTCACCACCGTCCTGGGGGAGGGGCGGCACGCCCTGCTCACCGCCGAGGCGGGCCCCGAGAAGCGGTACGCGCAGTGGCTCGCCGTGCGGCGCGGCGCGGTACGGGCCGTCGTCGGCACCCGGGCCGCGATGTTCGCCCCCGTCCGGGACCTCGGGCTCGTCGTCATCTGGGACGACGGCGACGGCAGCCACAGCGAGCAGCACGCCCCGCAGCCCCACGCGCGCGAGGTCCTGCTGCTCCGCGCCGCCCACGACCGCTGCGCCTTCCTCCTCGGCAGCACCGGCTGCACCGTCGAGGCGGCCCAGCTCGTCGAGTCCGGCTGGGCCAAGGCGCTCCTCGCCGGACGCGAGCAGGTCCGCAGGGCCGCCCCGCTGATCCGGACCGTGGGCGACGGCGAACTGGCCCGCGACGAGGCCGCGCGCGCCGCCCGGCTGCCCTCGCTGGCCTGGCAGACCGTGCGCGAAGGGCTGAAGACCGGGCCGGTCCTGGTCCAGGTGCCCCGCCGGGGGTACGTACCGAGGCTCGCCTGCGAGCGGTGCCGCACGCCCGCCCGCTGCCGCCACTGCGCCGGGCCACTGGAGGCCCCCGAACAGCAGGAGCTGCACTGCGGCTGGTGCGGGCGCGGGGCCTCCGACTGGCACTGCGTGGAGTGCGGCTCGACCCGGCTGCGGGCCCAGGTCGTCGGCGCGCGCCGGACGGCGGAGGAGCTCGGCCGGGCGTTCCCCGCGGTGCCGGTGAGGACCTCGGGCCGGGATCACATCCTGGACACCGTGCCCGGCCGCCCGGCGCTCGTCGTCTCCACCCCCGGCGCCGAGCCGGTCGCCGAGGGCGGCTACGCGGCCGCGCTGCTCCTCGACGGCTGGGCGATGCTCGGCCGGCCCGACCTGCGGGCGGGCGAGGAGGCCCTGCGCCGCTGGATCGACGCGGCCTCGCTGGTCCGGGGCCAGCCCGACGGCGGCACCGTGGTGGTGATCGCCGAGCCGACGCTCCGGCCCGTCCAGGCGCTCGTCCGCTGGGACCCGGTCGGGCACGCCCAGCGCGAGCTGGCCGAACGGGCCGAGCTGGGCTTCCCGCCGGTCTCCCGGATGGCGGCGGTCACGGGTCCGCCGGAGGCGGTCGAAGGTCTGCTCGCGGCGGCGGGGCTGCCCGCCGACGCCGAGGTGCTCGGCCCGGTGCCGTTGCCGGTGGTCCGCCCCGGGGGGCCCCGGAGACCGGGCGACCCGCCGCCGGGCGAGCAGTGGGAGCGCGCCCTGGTCCGGGTCCCGCCGGGCAGCGGCGCGGCCTTGGCGACCGCGCTCAAACAGGCCAGGGCGGCGCGGATGACGCGGGGCGGCGGGGACCCGGTGCGGATCCGGGTGGACCCGCCGGACATCGGCTGACGGGCCGCGGGGCGTGGAGCGGGCGGGCGGCGCGCGGGGCGGCCGCCGGCACGGCGTCGAGCGCCCGGCACGTGCGACGGCCGCCCGCCCCCGTGGGGGCGGGCGGCCGTGGGGCGCTCGCGGGTCAGCCGTTGCGAGGGCTGGGGAAGGCCGACGTCCGCGGCTCCTCGCGGAGGGAGGCGCTGCCCGAGGTCGGCTGCGGGGGCATCGAGCGGGCGGCGGGGACCGAGGGGAGCGTGCGGGTCGCGCTCGGCTCCACGATCGGGTCCTGGTCGATGCCGACGCCCGGCTGGGGTGCGCGCCGGGCACCGTAACGGCGGTGGACGGCCTGCTTGGTGACTCCGAGCGCGGAGCCCACCGCGTCCCAGGAGAACCCGAGCGAGCGGTCGAAGTCGACCGCGGCGGTCACCAGGGTCTCGACACTGTCCCGCAGCTCCTGGGCGAGACGAACGGTGGGGGCGGGGGCCCGCCCGTAGACGACGAAGCCCGTGGACGGGCCGGAGCGGCGAGGGCGGTAGACATTGCCCAGCTGGGCCGTGAGCGTGCGCAGTGCGTCCACCTGCCGCCGTACCCGCTCGATGTCCCGCACCAGCAGGTGCAGACTCGCCCGAGCCTGGGCGTCGTGGGTTGCGTGGTCGGCCATGTGAAAGCCTCTCGAACCGGCATGTAAGGGGAAGGGCCGCAGGGGGGAACGGCGACCCGATTCGGTCAATCTCTCTTGACCAACGCGCTACCCGGGGTTGGGTCACGCTGCGGGGGCGTACACGCATATGCGCGGGGCGCTCGTCCTTCCGTACGCCCCCTCCATCAGGGGCCCCTAGACTGGTGCGCTGCCCGTAAAGCCCCCGGAGAGACAGGCAGTCGACACTCATGAAGCTCGTCTTCGCAGGCACCCCCGAGGTCGCCGTTCCCGCCCTGGACGCCCTGCTCGCCTCCGGCCGGCACGAGGTGGCCGCTGTCGTCACCCGGCCGGACGCCCCGGCCGGCCGCGGTCGGCGGCTCGTCGCCAGCCCGGTGGCCCAGCGGGCGGAGGAGGCCGGGATCGAGGTCCTGAAGCCGGCCAGGCCCCGCGACGAGGACTTCCTCGCCCGGCTGCGGGAGATCGCCCCGGACTGCTGCCCCGTCGTCGCCTACGGCGCGCTGCTGCCCAAGGTCGCCCTCGACATCCCCGCGCGCGGCTGGGTCAACCTGCACTTCTCGCTCCTGCCGGCCTGGCGGGGCGCGGCACCCGTGCAGCACTCGCTGATGGCGGGCGACGAGGTGACGGGCGCGTCCACCTTCCTGATCGAGGAGGGCCTGGACTCCGGCCCGGTCTACGGCGTCGTCACCGAGGACATCCGGCCCACCGACACCAGCGGCGACCTCCTCACCCGGCTCGCGTTCGCCGGTGCCGGGCTGCTCGCCGCCACCATGGACGGCATCGAGGACGGTGCGCTCCAGGCCGTTCCGCAGCCGGTCGAGGGGATCACCCTCGCCCCGAAGATCCAGGTCGAGGACGCCCACGTCGACTTCGCCGCCCCCGCGCTGCGGGTGGACCGGGTGGTCCGCGGCTGCACCCCGGCCCCCGGCGCCTGGACGGTCTTCCGGGGCGAGCGCCTCAAGCTGATCCAGGTCACCCCGCTGCCCGACCGCACCGACCTGACCCCGGGGCAGCTCGCCGCGGGCAAGAACAACGTGTACGCGGGCACCGGCTCGTACGCCGTCGAGCTCCTCTGGGTGCAGCCCCAGGGCAAGAAGCCGATGAAGGCCGCCGACTGGGCGCGCGGCGTGCGCATCGCGCCGGGCGAGGTCCTCGGCGTCTGAGGCCCCCGCGGACCCGCGGACCGACGCGAGGCGAGGCTCCCGAAGCCTCGGGGCCGGCGGGAGCGAGGCTCTCGGAGCCGCCGGGGGCCGGCGCGGGGCAGGACCCCCGGAGCCCCGTGGATTGACGGGAGGCGAGGCCCCCTTCGGGCCCGGGAGCGGGTGGGGGCGCGGCGGACGTAGGCTTGGGGGGTTCGACCTCGTCATTTCGTCACGCGGAGCACCTTTGAGCGAGCAGGCACGTCGCCGTCCCCACAAGCCCTACCGGCGGCCCCAGAAGGACCCCGTCCGGATGCTCGCCTTCGAGGCGCTGAGGGCGGTGGACGAGCGGGACGCCTACGCGAACCTCGTGCTGCCGCCGCTCCTCAAGAAGGCACGCGAGGGCGGCGACTTCGACGGCCGGGACGCGGCGCTCGCGACCGAGCTGGTCTACGGGACGCTGCGCCGCCAGGGCACGTACGACGCGATCATCGCCGCCTGCATCGACCGGCCGCTGCGCGAGGTCGACCCGCCGGTGCTCGACGTGCTCGCGCTCGGCGCCCACCAGCTGCTCGGCACCCGGATCCCGACCCACGCCGCCGTCTCCGCCAGCGTCGAGCTGGCGCGGGTCGTGCTCGGCGACGGGCGGGCCAAGTTCGTGAACGCCGTGCTGCGGAAGATCTCGCAGCAGGACCTCGACGCCTGGGTGGCGCAGGTCGCCCCGCCGTACGACGCCGACCCCGAGGACCACCTCGCCGTCGTCCACTCGCACCCCCGCTGGGTCGTCTCGGCGCTCTGGGACTCCCTCGGCGGCGGCCGCGCCGGGATCGAGGACCTCCTGGAGGCCGACAACGAGCGCCCCGAGGTCACCCTCGTCGCCCGTCCAGGACGGTCCACCACCGACGAGCTCGCCGAGGCCACCGAGACCCTGCCGGGACGCTGGTCGCCGTACGCCGTGCGCATGGCCGAGGGCGGCGAGCCCGGCGCCATCGAGGCGGTCAAGGACGGCCGGGCCGGCGTCCAGGACGAGGGCAGCCAGCTCGTCGCGATCGCCCTCGCCAACGCGCCGCTCGACGGCCCCGACGCCCGCTGGCTCGACGGCTGCGCGGGCCCCGGCGGCAAGGCCGCGCTCCTGGCGGCCCTCGCCTCCGAGCGGGGCGCCGCCCTGCTCGCCTCCGAGAAGCAGCCGCACCGCGCGCGCCTCGTCGAGCGCGCCCTCGCCGGCAACCCGGGCCCGTACCAGGTGATCGCCGCCGACGGCACCCGCCCGCCGTGGCGCCCCGGCTCCTTCGACCGGGTCCTCATGGACGTGCCCTGCTCGGGCCTCGGCGCCCTGCGCCGTCGCCCCGAGGCCCGCTGGCGGCGTCGTCCCGAGGACCTGGACGGCTTCGCGCCGCTCCAGCGCGCCCTGCTCACCGAGGCGCTCGGCGCCGTCCGGGTCGGCGGTGTCGTGGGGTACGCGACCTGCTCGCCGCACCTCGCCGAGACCCGGGTGGTCGTCGACGACGTCCTGAAGAAGGTCGGCGGCGGCGAGCTGATCGACGCCCGCCCGCTGCTGCCGGGCGTTCCGGCCCTCGGCGACGGTCCGGATCTCCAGCTCTGGCCGCATCTGCACGGCACGGACGCCATGTATCTGGCGCTCATCCGCCGCACGGCGTGACCCCGCGGTCCTCCGACCCTTCGATCACCTGACCGTAATCTCCCGGTCTGCGCCGGTCCCGGCTCGTCGCTTCGCACCGAAAGTGGTCTGGACCGCATCCGAAACCGCTCGGCGGCAAAGAAGTGCCCAAGAACGTGGGAGGCTTGGCTCATGGCGCAGATCAACCCCAGCATCCTGTCCGCGGACTTCGCCCGGCTCGCCGATGAGGCGAAGGCCGTCGACGGGGCGGACTGGCTCCACGTCGATGTGATGGACAACCACTTCGTGCCCAACCTGACCCTGGGTGTGCCGATCGTGGAGTCGCTCGCCCGCGCGACCGACACTCCCCTCGACTGCCACCTGATGATCGAGGACCCCGACCGCTGGGCGCCCCAGTACGTCGAGGCGGGCGCCGGTTCGGTGACCTTCCACGTCGAGGCGGCGGCGGCGCCCGTCCGGCTCGCGCGCGAGATCCGGGCCAAGGGCGCGCGCGCCTCGATGGCGCTCAAGCCGGCCACGCCCATCGAGCCGTACGAGGACCTGCTCCCCGAGCTCGACATGCTGCTGATCATGACCGTCGAGCCCGGCTTCGGCGGTCAGGCCTTCCTCGACATCATGCTGCCCAAGATCCGTCGTACCCGTGAGCTGATCTCCAAGCACGGTCTGGAGCTGTGGCTCCAGGTCGACGGCGGGGTCGCCGAGTCGACGATCGAGCGGTGCGCGGAGGCCGGCGCCGATGTCTTCGTGGCGGGTTCCGCGGTCTACGGCGCGGCCGACCCGGCCGCCGCCGTCGCCTCGCTGCGGGCCCGCGCGGAGGCCGTGACGGCCGCCGCCCCGTGGGCGTGTGGCCACTGAGCCTCCGGCCGATGAACGCGGTCCGTCGGGCAGCCGACAGGACTGATCAAGGCCCGCCGTATCTGACAGGATGGACGGCGAGTCCAGAGTGTGAACGACAGCGGTACGCGAACAGCGGTACATGAACGTCGGTACGTGAACAGCGGTACGTGAACAGGTGAGGAGATCGCGGTGGCGGGTATGTCGGCGGGACGGTCAGCCCTGCGGATGGGCCCCGCGGAGCTGGTGCAGGCGGCGGCCATGGCCCGTCGCTTCTACCTCGAGGGCAAGTCCAAGATCCAGATCGCCGAGGAGTTCGGCGTGAGCCGCTTCAAGGTGGCCAGGGTCCTGGAGACCGCCCTGGAGCGCGATCTCGTACGCATCGAGATCCGCGTACCGGCCGAGCTGGACGCCGAGCGCTCCGACGCGCTCCGTGCCCGCTACGGGCTCCGCCACGCCGTCGTCGTCGAATCCCCGGCGGAGGGCGAGGACGAGTCGCCCGACCCCGAGAACCTCGGCGAGGTCGCGGCCGACCTGCTCGGCGAGCTGGTGACCGAGGGCGACGTCCTGGGCCTCGCCTGGGGTCGCTCCACCATCCACATGGCGGCGGCGCTCGACCGGCTGCCTCCGTGCACCGTCGTCCAGCTCACCGGTGTGTACGACGCCGGCACCGCCGAGCGCGGATCCGTCGAGGCCGTCCGCCGTGCCGCCCAGGTGTCCGGCGGCGAGGCGCACCCGATCTACGCTCCCATGCTGCTGCCGGACCCGGCGACCGCGGCGGCGCTGCGCAGCCAGACCGGCATCGCGCGGGCCTTCGAGTACTTCGACAAGGTGACCGTCGCCTGCGTCTCCATCGGCTCCTGGGAGCCGGGCATCTCGACCGTCCACGACATGCTCTCGGACGAGGAACGCGCCCACTACGCCTCGCTCGGCGTCGCCGCCGAGATGTCCGCGCACCTCTTCGACGCCGAGGGGCGCCGGGTCGGCCGCGACCTGGGCGAGCGCTGCATCACCGTCGAGGCGGACCGGCTGCGCCGGATCCCCGAGGTCGTGGCCATCGCGGGCGGCCAGCGCAAGGCGGCGGCGATCGGCGCGGTGCTCCGCTCCGGCCTCGTCACCAGCCTGGTCACCGACCGCGCCGCGGCGGACTACCTGCTCACCGAGTCCAGCCCGGGTACCCACCCGGCGCTCGACCGGACGGACCCGGACGGCGTCTGAACGAGGATCCCGTCGGCCGAGTCGATCGAGGACCCCGTCGGCCGAGTCGATCGAGGGCCGGAGCCATCCCGCAACGGTATGTTCGGGACATGTCGCTCCGGCCCTCGCGCGTGTTCCTCGCGCTCGTCCTCTGTGTCCTCCTGGCCGGGTGCTCCTCGTCGAGCGGCGGTGCCGGACCGGTCGCCACCGCCCGCACGACCGCCGTCGCCACCGAGGCCGCCGCGCCCACCGGAACCTCCGGACTGCCCACCGTGCGGGCCGCCGACCTGCCGCCCGAGGCGCGCGAGACGCTCGTCCTCATCGCGCGCGGCGGCCCGTACCCGTACGCCAGGGACGGCGCCGTCTTCTCCAACTTCGAGCGCATCCTGCCCCGCGAACAACGCGGCTACTACCGCGAGTACACCGTGAAGACCCCCGGCGAACGCGACCGCGGAGCGCGCCGGATCGTGACCGGGCGGGACGGCGAGATCTACTGGACCGACGACCACTACGAGACCTTCCGGGAGGTGATCACGGATGAGGATTGACGATCCCGTCGTCCTCGATCTGGCCGGCGTCACGGACAAGGCCGGACTCATGGACCGGTGCGCCACCGTCCTCGACCTGCCCGACTGGTTCGGCCGGAACTGGGACGCCCTCGCCGACTGCCTCACCGATCTGCCCGAGCCGGTCACCCTCGTCGTCACCGGCTGGCAGGAGTACGCCAGGACGCGCCCGCGCGAGTGGCGGACCGCCCAGGACGTCTTCGCCACCGCCGTCGTTCAGCGCCCCACCCACCTCACGGTCCTCGTCGCCCTGGGGGCGGCCTTCGGAGGATCCGACGAAGCCCCTGCCGCAAGCCTCGGATGAATCGCCCGGGGCTGGTATTCGTACTGGCGTGGGACAATGAACTACGTGCTTTTTCCCCTGGCTGAAATGCCTAGGGGCCGATCCGAACGACTGGGATGTCAGCACGTGCGTTTCCTCAATGACGTCAAGCCGCCCTACGACCTGACGTACGACGATGTGTTCATGGTGCCGAGCCGCTCGGCCGTCGGTTCCCGCCAGGCGGTGGACCTCTCCTCGCCGGACGGAACCGGGACCACGATCCCGCTGGTCGTGGCCAACATGACCGCCATCGCCGGCCGCCGTATGGCCGAGACCGTCGCCCGCCGGGGCGGACTGGTCGTCATCCCGCAGGACATCCCGATCGAGGTCGTCACCGACGTCATCTCGTGGGTCAAGAGCCGTCACCACGTGCTCGACACCCCGATCGTCCTCACCCCCCACCAGACCGTCGCCGACGCGCTCTCGCTGCTGCCCAAGCGGGCGCACGACGCCGCCGTCGTCGTCGACGAGGACCGTCGTCCGGTCGGTGTCGTCACCGACGCCGACCTGTCCGGGGTGGACCGCTTCACGCAGCTCTCCGAGGTCATGTCGAAGGACCTGCTGCTCCTCGACGCCGACATCGAGCCGCGCGACGCGTTCAACACGCTCGACCACGCCAACCGCCGCTACGCGCCGGCCGTGGACAAGGACGGCCGTCTGGTCGGCATCCTGACCCGCAAGGGCGCGCTCCGCGCGACCCTGTACACCCCGGCCACCGACGCCGGCGGCAAGCTGCGCATCGCCGCCGCCGTCGGCATCAACGGCGACTTCGTGGGCAAGGCCAAGCAGCTGCTCGACGCCGGCGTCGACACGCTCGTCATCGACACGGCGCACGGCCACCAGGAGTCGATGATCGCCGCGATCAAGGCCGTGCGCGCCCTCGACCCGCAGGTCCCGATCGTCGCCGGCAACATCGTCGCCGCCGAGGGCGTGCGCGACCTCATCGAGGCCGGCGCGGACATCATCAAGGTCGGCGTGGGCCCCGGCGCCATGTGCACCACGCGCATGATGACCGGCGTCGGCCGCCCGCAGTTCTCCGCCGTCCTGGAGTGCGCCGCCGAGGCCAAGAAGTTCGGCAAGCACGTCTGGGCCGACGGTGGCGTCCGGCACCCGCGCGATGTCGCCATGGCGCTCGCCGCCGGCGCGTCCAACGTGATGATCGGCTCCTGGTTCGCCGGGACGTACGAGTCCCCGGGCGACCTCCAGCACACCGCCGACGGCCGCCCGTACAAGGAGTCCTTCGGCATGGCCTCGGCCCGCGCCGTGCAGAACCGCACGAGCGAGGAGTCGGCCTACGACCGCGCCCGCAAGGGTCTCTTCGAGGAGGGCATCTCCACCTCGCGCATGTTCCTCGACCCGGACCGCCCGGGCGTCGAGGACCTGATCGACTCGATCATCGCGGGTGTCCGCTCCTCCTGCACCTACGCCGGTGCCGGCTCGCTCGCCGAGTTCGAGGAGAAGGCCGTGATCGGCATCCAGTCCGCCGCGGGCTACGCCGAGGGCAAGCCGCTGCACGCCAGCTGGAGCTAGTACCGTCACGTCGTGACGTGAGCGGGCCCCCGGGAAAACCTTCCCGGGGGCCCGTCGTCGTCCCGTACGGTCGCCGCATGGATCATGTGGACCGTACGGAGATCCGGCCCTGCCGCGCCGCCGACCTGCCCCTGCTCGACCGGCACCTTCCCGCGCCCGGGGCGCCGACGCGCCACGCGGACCGGTTCGCGCGCCAGGAGGCCGGGACGGGCACGTACCTCCTCGCCTGGCGGGACGGGGTGCCCGTCGGCCACGGACAGGTCCGCTGGGACGGCTGCGCGGCCCCCGAGGTGCGGGCCGCGGTCGGGGAGTGCCCGGAGTTCAACGGCCTCGACGTACGGGCGGAGCTCCGGGGACAAGGCATCGGTACGGCCCTGATCCACGCGGCCGAAGAGCTGGCGCGGGAGCGCGGCGGGGCCGTCCTGGGGCTCGGTGTGGGGCACGACAACCCACGGGCGGCGGCGCTGTACCGGCGGCTCGGCTACGGGCCCGTCGTCGCCTACACCGACCGCTGGAGCTGGACGGACCCGGACGGACGCACGCACGACGAGGCCGATCCCTGCACCTTCCTGGTCAGGGATCTCGCGGCTCCGGACGCCTGAGCGGGGGTTCCAGGACGCCGCCGAGGGCCTCCGCGACCGCCGCCGCGATCCTGGCGTGGCCCCTGTCGTCCGGGTGCAGTCCGTCCGCCAGGTGCTCCGGGCCGAGCAGGGGCCGTCCCGGGAGCACCAGGAGCCGTGTGTCGCCCTCGGCCGCCAGGTCCCGGCCGGCCCGCTCCATGGCCCTGCGCAGCTCCGTGAGGGTCGCTCCGAGGACGTTGCGGGTGTGCTCGGCCGCCGGGCGCAGCACGGGCGAGACGATCAGCAGCGGGGTGTCCGGGTGGCCTTGGCGGACCAGGCCCACGAAGGCCCTGACGGTGGCGTAGAGCCAGTCGGCCGTCGCGGGCACCGTGGACCAGCAGTTGGTGCCGAACGCGAGGGTGATGACCTCGCCGGGGAGCCGCGCCAGGTGTTCGGCGAGCGGGAGTTCGCCGCGTGCCCCGCCCGCGTACCCGAGGTTCACCGCGTCGAGGCCGAGGAGGCGTCCCGCCGTGGCGGGCCAGGAGTGGGCCGGGCGGGTCGACCACCAGCCCTCGGTGATCGAGTCGCCGTGGACCAGCCAGCGGGGCTGCGCGGGGGCGGGGGAGAGGGCCCCGCCGAGGGCCCGCAGGGCGAGCGGCACCGGCGCCTGGTCCTCCGGGAGGTGGACGGCGAACACGCCGCCGCCCGGGGGCAGCGGGATCGTCACGGTGGCCTCGGGGGCCGGCGCGGCACAGGCCTCGCCGACGAACCGCGTACCGCTCCAGAGGCTGAAGCAGTGGCGGAGTCCGGCGAGCGGGTCGCCGGACGGCGGGACGGCCGCCCGGTAGCGCAGCCGCACCGCGCGCGTGCCGGGGGCGGCCGTGAACTCCATCCGTACGCCGATGGGCAGCGCGGCCCGCTCGGCGATGTCCCACGGCAGCCGTTCCAGGTCGTCGGGATCGGCGCGTACCGGCCGGTTCCCGTCCAGCCAGGCCGTACCGCGCAGGAACGGCGCCGGGTCGAGCCAGCCCACCTGTGCCTCCGATCGGGGGGTCGTCGTGGCCTCGCAGCGTGGGTCATGGGGCATGAGGAGTCAATGCTCGGAGGAGACCGGTTCACACCCCCAATGTGTGGATTCATGCGGGGGAGCGCAATGTTTCCCCGTCTGCGACCCAAGTGCGCAATGATCATCCGGCAGTGCGCAACAACCCTGCATTACGAGTGCGAACCTCCGCCCCTTAGGCTCATGCCTCGTACCAGGAGTGGCGGGGACCGTCTGCTCGGCGGTTCCCCTCCCCCGTGGGCTTCTTTCGTCATGCCCGCGTACCGCTGCGGTCCCACGTCACGACGACAGGCAGCGATAAGGAGCCTCCGCAGTGCTGGACCATGGCGCAGCCCCACCGGCCGAGGAATCGACCACCCGCAAGACCTCCGCTCTCGGCGCACTGACCCGGCGCAAGCCGGTGGAACAGCTGGTCGCAGAGGGTGGGCAGGGCGAGGGTGGCAATCTCCGCCGCTCGCTCTCCATGTGGCAGCTGACCATGATCAGCATCGGTGCCACGCTCGGCACCGGCATCTTCGTCGTCCTCGGTGACGCCGTTCCGAAGGCCGGCCCGGCGGTCACCATCGCCTTCGTCATCGCCGGCCTCACGGCGCTCTTCTCCGCCCTCTCGTACGCCGAGCTGGCCGGCTCCATACCGGTCGCGGGTTCCTCCTACTCGTACGCTTACGCAACGATGGGTGAACTCGTCGCCTGGGTCTGCGGCTGGTGCCTGGTCCTGGAGTACGGCGTCTCGGTCGCCGCCGTGGCCGTCGGCTGGGGCGAGTACCTCAACGAGCTGCTCGACGGCACGATCGGCGTCACGCTTCCCGCGGCGCTCTCCTCGGCCCCCGGCGAGGGCGGTTTCATCAACCTGCCGGGCCTGATCGTCGTCCTGCTCGCGATGGTCTTCCTGCTCGGCGGCGCCCGTGAGTCCGCCGTCGTCAACACCATCATGGTCTTCGTGAAGATCGCCGCGCTGGTGCTCTTCTGCGCCATCGGCTTCATGGGCTTCAAGTCCGGCAACTACGCCGACTTCATGCCGCTCGGCATGGCCGGCGTCAGCGCCGCCGGAGCCAGCCTCTTCTTCTCCTACATCGGCTTCGACGCCGCCTCCACCGCCGGTGAGGAGGCGAAGGACCCGAAGCGTGATCTGCCCCGCGCGATCATGCTCTCGCTGCTCATCGTCACCGTGCTCTACGTCCTGGTCGCGGCCGTCGCCGTCGGCGCGTGGAACTGGAAGGACTTCGAGGGCTCCGAGGCCTCGCTCGCGGCGATCATGAACGACGTGAGCGGTCAGAAGTTCTGGGGCACCCTGCTCGCCGCCGGCGCCGTCATCTCGATCGCCAGCGTCGTGCTCACCGTCCTCTACGGCCAGACCCGCGTGCTCTTCGCGATGTCCCGCGACGGCCTCGTGCCCAAGGTCTTCGGCAAGGTCAACGGCAAGACCGGCACCCCCCGCGTCAACACCGTGATCGTGTCGCTGTTCTGCGGCGCCCTCGCCTCCGTCATCCCGCTGGGCAAGCTCGTCGACGCCACCAGCATCGGCACCCTGTTCGCCTTCGGCCTGGTCAACATCGCGGTGATCGTGCTGCGCCGCACCCGGCCGACCATGGACCGCACCTTCCGTGTGCCGCTCGGCTGGACCTTCCCGATCCTGGGCTTCCTGTTCTGCGTGTACAACATGTTCAGCCTGGACTCGATCACCTGGACGGTCTTCGGTTGCTGGATGGCCGCGGGCCTCGTGTTCTACTTCCTGTACGGCATGCGCCGCTCCCGACTGGCCTCCGCGCCGACCGTGGCAGAGACCTCAGCAGAGAAGTGATCCACCCGTAGTGCGACTCAACGACCTCGACGAACGCATCGTCCACGCCCTCGCGGAAGACGCCCGCCGCAGCTACGCCGACATCGGCTCGCTCGTCGGACTCTCCGCCCCCGCCGTGAAGCGGCGCGTGGACCGGCTCAGGGCCGAGGGCGCCATCACCGGATTCACCGTACGGGTGGACCCGGCGGCGCTCGGCTGGGAGACCGAGGGCTTCGTCGAGATCTACTGTCGCCACAACACCTCGCCGGACGACATCCGGCGAGGTCTCGAGCGGTATCCCGAGGTGGTGTCCGCGTCGACCGTCACCGGTGACGCGGACGCCGTCGTCCAGGTCTTCGCCTCGGACATGCGCCACTTCGAGCGGGTCCTGGAGCGGATCGCGGGCGAGCCCTTCGTGGAGCGCACCAAGTCCGTCCTGGTGCTGTCGCCGCTGCTGCGACGCTTCTCCTCGGGATCGCCCGCGTAGCCCTGCGGGGCGGTCGGCCGTCGGGGCGGTGCGGGCCGTGGTTCCCGCACCGCCCTTCGCCCGCCCACCCCCGTGGGGCGGCCTACTCGGTCGGGTAGACGAACTCCCAGGGCACGACCTCGAAGTCGCCCGTGCCCTTCTCGACCTTCTCGAACGGCGCGCCGCTGACGCACGGCGGCACCTTGTCCTTCTGAGGGTCGGCGGTCATCCAGGTGTAGCCGAGCCGGTCGCCGCCGGGGACGTCGTGCACCGTGACGCCCACCCGCGCCTTCCGGAACTCCTTCACATCCGTCTCGACGACGACACCGGACACGACGGCCACCTTGCCGCCCGTGGTGAGGCAGTCGACCTTCACCTTGGCGTACCCGCCCCAGTCGCCCTTGTAGTGGCTGAAGCGGAAGGTGCCGGTGGCCTTCATCGGATCCTGCCGGTCCTTCTCCGCCAGGTGCGCGTCGAAGGAGAACGTGATGTCGTCCCCGGCCGGGCGGTACAGCTTGGCCGTACCGGTCAGCGCGGCGGCCTCCGAGACGGCGGCCGGGGCCGCGGCGGGGCGGTGGCTGTCGTCCGCCGAGGCGGCGGCCATGCCCCCGGCCCCCAGGGTCAGCAGAACGGCAGCGGAGACGGCGACGATCTTCGTACGGCGGTTCATGACTACGCGGTCCTTTCGGCAGGTCGTCCGGGGTTCCTCCGGACGACCACCACTCTTCCGCGGCGCCCGCCGGACGGCGTCGAGCCGCAGGACGGTTCCGTCTCCGCCGCGCGGCGGAGACGGACCGCGACCCCGGGCGGAGCCGTACGCAACGAATCGCCGTCCCACCGGTCGATCGCGCAACGGTTCGACGGTCGGTCCGCAACGCTGCCGTCTTGTCCCGACCGAGCGTGAAACCGTACCGTTTTTGACGTCTTCCCCCTGTACTCCGACCTCCGAGGATCACGCATGCCCGCGCTGCGCACCGCCCTGCTCCAGAGCTCCGGCGAGCTCGGTGACGTGGCCGCCAACCTCAAGATCCTCGACGAGGCCGCCGGCCGCGCCGCCGCCGCCGGAGCGGGACTGCTGCTCGCCCCCGAGCTCTTCCTCACCGGATACGCCATCGGCGCCGACATCGCGCGCCTGGCCGAGCCGGACGACGGCCCCTCGGCCCGCGCCGTCGCGGCGATCGCCGTGCGCCACGGCCTGGCCGTCGGCTACGGCTACCCGGAGCGGGACACCGAGCAGCACGGGGTCCTGTACAACTCCGCGCAGCTCATCGGCGCCGACGGCGTCCCGCTCGCGCGGTACCGGAAGACCCATCTCTTCGGAGACTTCGAGCTGAAGTGGTTCACCCCCGGTGACCGGGCCGTCGTCCAGGCGGAGCTCGACGGACTGACCGTCGGCATGATGATCTGCTACGACGTCGAGTTCCCCGAGAACGTACGGGCGCACGCGCTGGCCGGCACGGACCTCCTCCTCGTACCGACCGCGCTCATGCACCCCGCAGAGGTCGTGCCCCTGTCCGTGGTGCCGGTCCGCGCCTTCGAGAACCAGCTCTACATCGCGTACGCCAACCGGACCGGCCCGGAGGCCGAGTTCGAGTTCGTCGGGCTCTCCACCCTCGCGGGCCCCGACGGCACCGCCCGCGCCCGGGCCGGGCGGGGCGAGGACCTCGTCGTCGGCGACGTCGACCCCGGCTTCCTGGCGGCCTCCCGCGCGGAGAACCCCTACCTCCGCGACCGGCGCCCGGGTCTCTACGGCCCCCTCGTCTGAGCGGCCCCCTCCCCGCCTTCCCGACCTGCCTCATCTTTCCGTGCAAGGAGTCCGTACCCCATGACGTCCACGGTGCCCACGACCGCCGTCCCCCACAGCGACGGCCAGCCGCCGATCACCATGTTCGGTCCGGACTTCCCGTACGCCTACGACGACTTCCTGGCCCACCCGGCCGGGCTCGGCCAGATACCGGCGACCGAGCACGGCACCGAGGTCGCCGTCATCGGCGGCGGACTCTCCGGCATCATCGCCGCGTACGAGCTCATGAAGATGGGCCTCAAGCCCGTCGTCTACGAGGCCGACCAGATCGGCGGCCGGCTGCGTACCGTCGGCTTCGAGGGCACCGCGACCGAGGGCCTCACCGCCGAGATGGGCGCCATGCGCTTCCCGCCCTCCTCGACCGCGCTCCAGCACTACATCGACCTGGTCGGCCTGGAGACCACGCCCTTCCCGAACCCGCTGGCCGAGGCGACCCCCTCGACCGTCGTCGACCTCAAGGGCGAGTCGCACTACGCCACCACCGTCGACGACCTCCCGCAGGTCTACCGCGACGTGATGAACGCGTGGAACGCCTGCCTCGACGAGGGCGCCGACTTCTCCGACATGAACCAGGCCATGCGCGAGCGCGACGTCCCGCGCATCCGCGAGATCTGGTCGAAGCTCGTCGAGAAGCTCGACAACCAGACCTTCTACGGTTTCCTCTGCGAGTCGGAGTCCTTCAAGTCCTTCCGGCACCGCGAGATCTTCGGCCAGGTCGGCTTCGGCACCGGCGGCTGGGACACCGACTTCCCCAACTCCATCCTGGAGATCCTCCGCGTCGTCTACACCGAGGCCGACGACCACCACCGCGGCATCGTCGGCGGCTCGCAGCAGCTGCCGCTGCGCCTGTGGGAGCGCGAGCCGGAGAAGATCGTCCACTGGGCGCAGGGCACCTCGCTCAGCTCCCTGCACGAGGGCACCCCGAAGCCGGCCGTGACCCGGCTGAACCGGACCGCCGGCAACCGGATCACCGTCACCGACGCCTCCGGCGACATCCGTACCTTCCAGGCGGCGATCTTCACCGCCCAGTCCTGGATGCTGCTCTCCAAGATCGCCTGTGACGACTCGCTCTTCCCGATCGACCACTGGACGGCGATCGAGCGCACCCACTACATGGAGTCGTCGAAGCTCTTCGTCCCGGTCGACCGGCCGTTCTGGCTGGACAAGGACGAGGAGACCGGCCGTGACGTCATGTCGATGACGCTGACCGACCGGATGACCCGCGGCACGTACCTCCTGGACGACGGCCCGGACAAGCCGGCCACCATCTGCCTGTCGTACACCTGGTGCGACGACAGCCTGAAGTGGCTGCCGCTGTCCGCGAACGAGCGGATGGAGGTCATGCTGAAGTCGCTCGGCGAGATCTACCCCAAGGTCGACATCCGGAAGCACATCATCGGCAACCCGGTGACGGTCTCCTGGGAGAACGAGCCGTACTTCATGGGCGCGTTCAAGGCGAACCTGCCCGGTCACTACCGCTACCAGCGGCGCCTGTTCACCCACTTCATGCAGGACCGGCTGCCCGAGGACAAGCGGGGCATCTTCCTCGCGGGCGACGACATCTCCTGGACGGCCGGCTGGGCCGAGGGCGCGGTGCAGACGGCGCTCAACGCGGTGTGGGGCGTGATGCACCACTTCGGCGGCGGCACCGACGCCACCAACCCGGGTCCGGGCGACGTGTACGACGAGATCGCGCCGGTCGAGCTGCCGGAGGACTGATCCCCGTACGGATCAGGGCCTGGTCAGGGGCGTGAGGAGCATCCGTCCCACCAGGCCCACCGAGCGGTCGAGGCGTTCCGTGAACTCCTCGGCCAGCTCGGGCAGGCCGCGCAGCTGCCACAGCGAGCGCGCCGCCAGCCAGGCCCCGTCGCGGGCCCGGTCGAGGCTCCAGCAGCCGAGCAGATGTGTCAGCGGGTCCGCGATCTCCAGGAGGTCCGGGCCCGGCATCAGTTCCTCCCGGATGCGCTCCTCCAGGAGGACCAGGACGTCGCCGACCCGGTCGAACTCGTCCTCCAGGTCGGCGGGCGCGCACTCCAGGACCCGGCAGGTGTCGACCACCGCGAGGGCCAGGTCGTGGCCGATGTGGGCGTTGATCCCGGCCAGCGCGAACTGCAGCGGCCGTACGCCGGGATGGCGGCGGTAGCGGAACAGCGGCCGCCAGCAGGCGGGGGAGGGGCGGCCGGTCGCGGCCGCGTCGACCGCGGTCAGGTACCGCTCGGCGAACCGCACGTCGAGGGTGGCCGCGGCACGCCGGTCGGCGAAGCCGCCCGCCTCGATGGCATGGCCGAGCTCCTCCGTGACGGTCAGATAGACCCGGTTGAAGACGGCGACCCCGTCGGCCGGATGCCAGGCCGAGCGGAACGCCCGCATCCGGTCCACCACGGGGTCGACCGCGAGGAACGGGCCGGGCTGCCGCCCGACCCGCTGTGTCTGTTCGCTCTGCCCGATCTGCTGGGTCTGCGCCATGCGGGCAGGCTCCCAGTCGCCGGGCCCGGGAGGGAACTCCTCCGGCCCGGCTTCCCCAGAACGGGCGAATCACTCAGTTCTTCGACAGCGGTGCGTCGCCGGACGTGCTCTCGTCGCCGGACGTGCTCTCGTACGAGCTGGTGCCGGAGTCGAGCAGCGGCTCCTGCCGCTTGAGGTGGGCCGGCGCGAAGGCCCGCAGCACGTGGTAGCCGGTGATGACGACGATCGTGCCGAGCGCGATGCCGCCCAGCTCGAAGGTGTCCGTGAAGGTCAGCTTCACCCCGCCGACGCCGATGATGATGCCCGCGGCGGCCGGGACCAGGTTGAGCGGGTTGCGCAGGTCGACCTCGGCGTTGATCCAGATCTGGGCGCCGAGCAGGCCGATCATGCCGTACAGGATCACGGTGATGCCGCCGAGGACCCCACCGGGGATGGCGGCGACGACCGCGCCGAACTTCGGGCAGAGACCGAAGAGCAGGGCGAATCCGGCGGCGGCCCAGTAGGCGGCCGTCGAGTAGACCCGGGTGGCGGCCATGACACCGATGTTCTCGGAGTACGTGGTGTTCGGCGGGCCGCCCACGGCCGTCGACAGCATCGATGCGGCGCCGTCGGCGGCGATCGCGGTGCCGAGCTGGTCGTCCAGCGGCTTGCCGGTCATCTCGCCGACCGCCTTGACGTGTCCGGCGTTCTCGGCGATCAGGGCGATGACGACGGGCAGCGCGACCAGGATCGCGGACGTCTCGAAGCTCGGGCCGTGGAACGAGGGCAGACCGATCCAGTCGGCCTGGGAGACCCCGGAGAGGTCGAGCCGCCAGTGGTCGGTGACCTGGCCGCTCGCGGACATCGAGTGGATCTTGCCGAAGACCAGGTCGAAGATCCACGAGATGCCGTAGCCGAAGATCAGGCCGAGGAAGATCGCGATCCGGGACCAGAAGCCGCGCAGACAGACGACGGCGAGGCCGGTGAACAGCATCACGAGGAGGGCCGTCCACTGGTCCTGCGGCCAGTACGTCGCCGCGGTGACCGGGGCCAGGTTGAAGCCGATCAGCATGACGACGGCGCCGGTCACGATCGGCGGCATCGCCGCGTGGATGATCCGCGCGCCGAACCTCCTGACCGCGAGACCGGCGAGGAGGAGTACCGCGCCGACGACGAGGACCGCGCCGGTCACGGTGGCGCTGGTGCCGCCGGAGGCCCGGATCGCGGCGGCGACACCGACGAACGAGAGCGAGCAGCCCAGGTAGGAGGGCACGGTGCCGCGGGTCGCGAGCAGGAAGATCGCGGTCGCGAAACCGGACATCATGATCGCGAGGTTCGGGTCGAGGCCCATGAGTACCGGGGCGACGAAAGACGCCCCGAACATGGCGACCACGTGCTGGGCGCCGAGGCCGACCGTACGGGGCCAGGAGAGCCGTTCGTCCGGGCGGACGACGGCTCCGGGAGCGGGTGTCTTCCCGTCGCCGTGCAAGGTCCAGCGCACGCCGAGGTTCATGAGGTGGCTCCCGTTCTCCGGTTCCGGCGGTCGTGTCGTAACCGCAAAAGATCAGCCACATGGTATGCGCCGCCGGGGGCACGGGACGGTCGCCGGGGTGCGGGTCCCGCTGTCCGCCCGGGCCCGGGACCGCTACCCGACGGGGCCCGGGGCCTTCTCCGGAGCGGGCTTCGTCGGTGTGGCATCCCGCTCGGCGGACCTCAGGACGCCCGCGCCCACGACGAGCCCCAGGGCGAGCAGGGTGACCAGGCCGAACGAGAAGACCAGCGAGGTCGCGTCGGCGATGCCGCCGATCGCCGAGGGGGCGATGAGCCCCGAGGTGTACGTGATGGTGGCGACGCCCGCGATGGCCTGGCTCGGGTTCGGCCCGCTGCGCCCGGCCGCGGCGAAGGCGAGCGGGACGACGACCGCGACCCCGAGCCCGATGAGGCCGAATCCCGCCATGGCGACGGCGGCGTGCGGGGCGACGACGACCAGGGCCCCGCCGAGGGTGGCGACGGCGCCGCCGACCCGTACCGTACGGACCGCCCCGAAGCGGTCCACGACGCGGTCGCCGGCCAGGCGTGCGACGGTCATCGTCAGCGCGAAGGCGGTCGTCGACGCGGCCGCGAGCCCGGCGGAGCTGCCCAGTTCGTCCCGGAGGTAGACGGCCGACCAGTCGAGGCTGGCGCCCTCCGCGAACACCGCGCAGAAGCCGATCGCGCCGATGACCAGCGCGGACTTCGGCGGCAGCGAGAAGCGCGGGGGCGGCTCCTCGTCCGGCGTGCTCCGCATGTCCAGGACGCCCTGGCAGAAGACCAGGCCGAGGGCGGTGAGGGCCAGGGCCGCGATCAGGTGGTGGAGCCGGGCGTCGCCGCCGAGGTGGGCGGCGACCGTACCGGCGGCGGAGCCGATGAGGGCGCCCGCGCTCCACATGCCGTGCAGGCTCGACATGATGGACTTGCCGAGCCGGTTCTCGGTCTCGACCCCGAGCGCGTTCATCGCCACGTCGGACATGCCGGCGGTCGCGCCGAACACGAACAGCGCGGCGCACAGGCCCCAGACGTTCGGGGCGAGCGAGGGCAGCGTCAGGGCGAGCGTCCAGAGGGTGAGCAGACCGCGCAGCGCCGTGCGGGCGCCGAACCGGTGGGACACGGCCCCGGCCAGCGGCATCGCGACGGAGGCGCCGAGGGCCGGAAAGGCGAGCGCGAGCCCCAGCTGCCCCGCGCTCACGCCCGCGTGCTCCTGGATCCAGGGGATGCGGGTCGCGAAACTGCCGGTGACGGAGCCGTGGACGCAGAAGACGGCGGCGACGGCGAAGCGCGCCCGCCGCAGGCGTTCGGTGCTGGTGACGGTCTCCGCCGCCATGGGCCCTCCCTGGGTGGTGTCGTGGCGTTGTCGGGTGGTGCGGCCGTAAACTATCAGGAACCCTGCCTGATAAATAGACCGCGGTACGGCATCCGCACCCGGGCGCGTCTGAGAGGATCGCCGCATGGCCGCATCCCCGAGCACCGCACGAGCCATCAACGACCGGTTCGCCCTGCGACTGCTCCAGGACGAGGGCCCGTTGACGGCCACTCAGCTCAAGACCCTCACCGGGCTCTCCCGGCCCACCGTCGCCGACCTCGTCGAGCGGCTCCAGGGCTCCGGGCTCGTCCACGTCGTCGGGGAGTCCGGAGCCGAGCGCCGGGGACCCAACGCCAAGCTGTACGGGCTCGTCGCCGACCGCGCGCACCTCGCCGCCCTCGACGTACGGACCCGCTCGGTCTCCGTCACCGTCGCCGACCTGCTCGGCGCCACCCTCGCCGAGGCCTCCGTGCGCGTCGGTGACGACAGCGACACCGGACCCGCCGTCGAGAAGGCGGTCGCACTCCTGGAACGGACCGTGAAGGAGGCGGGCGCCGACCGGCTGCACAGCGTGACCGTCGGCGCCCCCGGCCTCGTCGACCCGGCCACCGGCGAACTCCGCGACTCCTCGGGACTGCCCGCCTGGCACCGGCGGCTCGTCGGCGACCTCCAGGAACGGCTGCCCGCACACGTCCTCGTCGAGAACGAGACCAACCTCGCCGCCGTCGCCGAACTGCGCGAGGGCGCCGCCCGCGACCGCGACGACTTCGTCCTGCTCTGGCTCGGCCAGGGCGTCGGCGCGGCCGTCGTCCTCGGCGGGCGGCTGCGCCGCGGGGCCTCGGGCGGTGCGGGCGAGATCGGCTTCCTGCCCGTGCCCGGCACCTCGGGGCTTCCGTCGGCCACCGGCTGCGACGGCGGCTTCCACGAGCTGGCCTGCGCCGCGGCCGTCGAGTCCCTCGCCGCCGCGCACGGCCTCGCGGCGTCGGAGGCGCTGGCCGGGGCGGGCCCCGCCACGGGGGCGGCGCTCGACTCGGGCCACGCCGCCTTCCTCGACCCCCTGGCCCGCCGCCTCGCCATCGGAGCCGCCGCCGTCGTCTCGGTCCTCGACCCCGGCTGCGTGGTCCTCGCCGGGGAGACCGGACACCAGGGCGGCGCCGCGCTCGCCGCGCGCGTGGAGGCCGAACTCGCCGCCCTCTCCCCGCTCCGTACGCAGGTCCGCGCGACGGCCCTGGGGGACGCGGCGGTGCTGCGCGGCGCCCTGCTCCTGGCCCGGGACGCGGCGCAGGACGCGCTCTTCGGGGCGCCGACGGCGGGGCTCTAGAAGGGCGGGACTCCGGAAACGGCGGGACTCCGGACCAAGGCTTCGGGCGGATCAGGGCTTCAGGCAGCACCGGGCTTCAGGCGCCCGTCGCCGGCCCACCCGCCGCGCCGAACCGCCGCGCCAGGAACTCGTCGAACGTCACCTGCCCCACCGCGCGATCCGGTGCCAGGTGA
Organism: Streptomyces aureus; assembly: GCF_001418135.1. Taxonomy (GTDB): domain Bacteria; phylum Actinomycetota; class Actinomycetes; order Streptomycetales; family Streptomycetaceae; genus Streptomyces; species Streptomyces aureus_A. Next base: position 15,626 of record NZ_LIPQ01000024.1, on the reverse strand, counting down.
TCGCCGCGCCGCAGCCCCCGGTAGGCCCTGCCCGGCAGCGGCACCTCGACGAGGCGGCGCCGCCGGCCGCTCGCCCGCAGATAGGAGCGGGCCAGCTCGACGAAGGTCCGGATCTCGGGACCGGCCATGTCCTCCACCCGGCCCGCCGGCCGCCCGGCGGCCAGTTCGGCTAGTCGCGCGGCCGCCTCCGTCACCTCCAGGGGCTGGTCCCGTACCTCCTTGGGCAGCAGCATCACGGGCGGCTTGGCCAATCCCTGGAGCAGCTGGAGGACCAGGTCGTGGAACTGGGTGGTGCGCAGCAGCGTCCAGCCGATGCCCGAGCCCTGGACCATGCGTTCCACCGCGTACTTGGTGCGGTAGTAGCCGAGCGGCACCCGGTCGACGCCGATGATCGAGATGTAGAGCAGATGGGGCACTCCGGCGCGCCGGGCCGCCTCGATCAGGATGCGGGCGGCGTCCTTGTCGCCGCGCAGGATGTTGCTGCAGTGGACGATCGCGTCGACCCCGTCGACGGCCCGGTCGAGCAGCGGCCCGCCCTGCCGGAGATCGACCGCGTAGGGCGGTGAGTGCCTGCTGAGGACCCTTACGCCGTGGCCGTCCGCGCGCAGCCGCTCACAGACGGGCCGGCCGAGGGTCCCCGTGCCACCGGTCACCAGGATCGTGCTCATGTCTCAAGACTGACCGCCCAGGGCCTCCTCCGCACACGCGGAGGCGCCGCGCCCCGGACAGGGGGGCGCGGCGCTGGGGGCCCGGCGGCGGCAAGGGCCGTGATGTTCCGCCGCCGGGGGTTCAGAGGGGGTGCGTCAGCAGGGACCCAGGTCCTTCCAGACGCCCCAGTCGCCGGTCGTGCCCGGCGTCTCGTTCTGGGTCCACCACTGGGCCCTGTACTTGCGGCCGTTGTGGGAGACCTCGTTGCCCGCGTTGTAGACCGTGCCGGCCACGTACGCCGGGACCGTGCCGCAGCCGGTGGGCGGCGTCGTCGGAGGCGTGGTCGGGGGAGTCGTGGGCGGGGTCGTCGGCGGCGTGGTGGGCGGCGTCGTCGGCGGGGTGGTCGGAGGGGTCGTCGTGCCCGGCTCCACGACCGTCGTGCCGCGCGCCAGGTCACCGGCGAGGGCGTACGTCGTGCCGTTGATGTTCACCGTCCAGTTGGACGGGGTGGACACCGGCAGGTAGTAGTTGAACGCCAGGTCGACCGTGGCGCCCGGGGCCAGCGACTGCCAGGCCGGGAGCTTCAGGGAGACGCGGTGGAAGTCGCCCTTCAGGCCGCCCACGTTGCCGCCCGTGTGGTCGCTGCTGATCACCTTCGTGCCGAAGCCCGACTGGTCGGAGGCGTTGGCCGGGGCCGAGGTCCCGTAGTCGAACTGGAACTCCGTGCCGCCCGGGAGGGTGGCCGCCGTGTTGTTGGTGATCTTGATCTTCGGGGTGATCGGGTAGTTCGAGTCACCGAGCTTGAACTCGGTGAACTGAGCGTCGATCTTCACGGCCTGCGTCGGCAGGGTCGCGTTGGACTTCTTCGCGCCGTACGGGGTGGCCGCCTTGAACTTGTCGTACATCAGCGAGGTGAGGGTCGAGCCCATCTCGTACTGGCCCTTGGCGGCGTTCCAGGCGTAGTCGCCGGCCATCTCCCAGACCATCGTTCCGCCGATGCCCTTGCTGACCACGTAGTCGGCCTTGGCGGCCACCGACTGCTCGTCCTCGGTGGAGAGGAAGACCTTCTTCTGCGCGTTCCACAGCCACGGCGCGACCAGGGTCGAGTCGTACTTGCGGGCGTAGGTGCCGGTCAGGGTGGTGTTCGCCGGGAAGCCGTACTGCGTGACGTAGTCGCCGACGATCCCCTTCTCGAGGTTCTTGGCGTGCCACATCGGGTTGGAGCCCGCGGGCGACTCGACACCGTTGGTGTCCTTGTCGTGCCACAGGTTGTCGATGCCGGTGGCGCCGTCACCGCACTTGGTCAGACCGGCGCCGGCCGGGCAGGTGGTCGCGGAGGCCTTGCCCCACAGGCCGTCGGTGCCGCCCTGCACGTTCTTGTGGCCGCGGGTGTAGTAGGGCAGGCCGATGTTGATCCGGCCGGCCGGCATCGAGCCGCGGAAGTAGTGGTACGCCCAGTCGGTGTTGAGGTACCCGATGTTGCCGTACTGCGCCGAGCCGTAGACGTTGGCGGCGGCGAGCTCGCCGTCCTTGCCGTCGTCGAAGAGGGAGGCGTTGGGCCCGACGTACTCGTTCCAGGCGCCGTGCAGGTCGTAGGACATGATGTTGACGTAGTCCAGATACTTCTGCATCTGGAAGGTCTCCATGCCCCTCAGCAGGTAGCCGGAGGAGGGGGCGGCGACGGTCAGCAGGTAGTGCTTGCCGTCGGCGGCGCCGGCCGCGTCGAGCTTCTCGCGCAGGGTCTTCATGAGGGCCGCGTAGCCCTGCACGAGTCCGGCGCGGCGCGCGTTGGCGAGCTGCCAGTCGAGCGGGTTTCCGGCGTCCTTCATGGTCGTCGGGTACTCGTAGTCGATGTCGACGCCGTTGAAGCCGTACTTGCGGATGAAGTCGACGGACGAGGCGGCGAAGGTGTTGATCCCGGCCTGGTTGACCGAACCGTCGGCGTTGGTGGCCATCGAGTAGAAGCCGCCGGAGCCGACCCGGTCACCGTTGTCGGCGAAGTAGCCGCCGGTCTCGGCCCAGCCGCCGACGGAGATCAGCGTCTTCACGTTCGGGTGCTGCTTCTTGAACTTGTTCAGCAGGTTGAAGTGGCCCTTGTAGGCGTACGCGGGGTCCATCTCGGCGCCCGCGACACCGGGCCAGGTCATCCCGGTGGCCGCGTTGTTCGGACCGTCCGTGCCGACGGAGAGCTTGTTGTCCCCGCCGATGTGGCCGAAGGCGTAGTTGATGTGGGTGATCTTCTCCCACGGGATGTCCTTGGCCAGGTAGGCGGGCTGGCCGTTCTTGCCGTCGCGCCAGCCGGTGAAGTAGCCGATGACCCGGCGCTGGTGGTCCGCGCCCATCTTCTCGCGGCCCTCGGTGTCGTAGACCGAGCAGTACGGGACGTCGACGCCCGGGGTCTTGTAGAGCCCGTCGGGGCGACAGGACTCGTTGTCGGCCGCGTACGAGACGCCGCCGGAGAGCGAGCTGAGCAGCAGCCCGGCGACGGCCGCGCCGGAGGAGAGCAGCGAGGCTCTTTTCGCGGTGGGGGACAACACGATCGATTCCTCCTGGGGAGGTGGGTAAACACAACGAACAAGGGGGTGGGTCGTGTTGGGCCCGTGGAGTGCGCACCCCGCCGGACCGTTCCTCGGAGGTGACACGGAGATTAAGAGGACTAGACCAGTGCGTCAATAGGTCTGGACCAAAGAAGAGTCCCGTGGGAGTCTGTGAGCCAGACCACAGGAACCCGACCGCATCGCCCCCCGCGGGTCGTGGCAGACTGGCCCTGTATCAGCAGCAGCGCACTCCGGGGTCGGTGTAATTCCGAACCGGCGGTATAGTCCGCGACCCGTCCGCAGCCAGCGGCCGGTTGACCAGGTGAAATTCCTGGACCGACGGTGAAAGTCCGGATGGGAGGCAGTGCGCGGCGGGCGACCCCTGTCAGGGGTGTGTCGGCCGTACGTCCGCTGGTCGCCGTATCGACACCGATCGGCGTACCTGCAGGACTCGGCCTCGGTGCACCCTGCGCGAGGCGTCGTTCCGCTCTCTGTCGTCATCGACAGGCCCCGGAGTCCGTGCCCGAAGAGGCAGGAGGACCCGGTGGCCCAGCAGGCCGACATCACCACCATGCGACGCGCCGTCGAGCTCGCCGCACGCGGTCTCGGCGCCACCAGCCCCAACCCGGTCGTCGGATGCGTCATCACCGACGCCTCCGGACACGTGGTCGGCGAAGGGTTCCACCAGCGCGCCGGCGGCCCCCACGCCGAGGTCCACGCCCTGCGCGAGGCGGGCGTCCTCGCCCGCGGCGGAACCGCCTACGTCACCCTCGAACCCTGCAACCACACCGGCCGCACCGGCCCCTGCGCCCAGGCTCTGATCGAGGCCGGGGTCAGCCGGGTCGTGTACGCGGTCGGCGACCCGAACCCGCAGGCCACCGGCGGGGCCGACACCCTGCGCGCCGCCGGGGCCGAGGTCGAGCAGGGCCTCCTGGAGGCCGAGGCCGAGGCGGGCAACATCGCCTGGCTCACCTCCGTACGCCACGGCCGCCCCTTCGTCCGCTGGAAGTACGCCGCCACCCTCGACGGCCGGATCGCCGCCGCCGACGGCACCTCCCGCTGGATCACCTCCGCCGAGTCCCGCACCGACGTCCACCGGCTGCGCGCCGAGGCCGACGCCGTCGTGGTCGGCTCCGGCACCGCCCGCGCGGACGACCCCCATCTGGCCGTACGCGGCGTCGAGGGCGCCGTCCAGCCGCTCCGGGTCGTCGTCGACACCGAGGCGACCGCCGTGAAGCCCGGCGCCCGGGTCCTGGACGACGCCGCCCCCACCCTGATCGCGATCGCGGAGGACGCCGGGACCTCCCCCGACGGCGCCGAGTCCGTACGCCTCCCCAGGGCCGAGCGCGGCCTGTCCGTACCCGCCCTCCTGGACGCCCTCCACGCGCGCGGCGTCCGCTCCGTCCTCCTCGAAGGCGGCCCCACCCTCGCGGGTGCCTTCGTCGCCGCGGGCGCCGTCGACCAGGTCGTCGGCTACCTCGCCCCCGTCCTCCTCGGCGCCGGCCCGAACGCGCTCGCCGACGCAGGAATCAGCACCATCACCGAAGCGTTGCGGCTCGACGTCACCGAGACCGTGCGCGTCGGACCCGACCTCCGCATCACCGCCACCCTCAAGGGAGCCTGACCGTGTTCACCGGAATCGTCGAAGAACTGGGCGAGGTCACCGCCGTCGAGCAGCTGGAGGACGCCTCCCGCTTCCGTCTGCGCGGTCCCCTGGTCACGGAAGGCGCCCAGCACGGCGACTCCATCGCCGTCAACGGTGTCTGTCTCACGGTCGTCGAGTTCGGCGACGGCGAGTTCACCGCCGACGTCATGGCCGAGACCCTCAAGCGGTCCAGTCTCGGCGCCCTGGAGGTCGGCTCCCGCGTCAACCTGGAGCGGCCCATGGCCGTCGGCGGCCGCCTCGGCGGTCACATCGTCCAGGGCCACGTGGACGGCACCGGCACCATCCTGGAGCGCACCCCGTCCGAGCACTGGGAACTCGTCAAGGTCGGCCTGCCCGCCCACCTCTCCCGGTACGTCGTCGAGAAGGGCTCGATCACGGTCGACGGCGTCAGCCTCACCGTCGTCGAGGTCACCGACGACTGGTTCACCATCAGCCTCATCCCCACCACCCTCGACCTGACCACGCTCGGCATCAAGCGGTCCGGCGACCCGGTCAACCTCGAAGTGGACGTCATCGCCAAGTACGTCGAGCGGCTGCTCGGCCCGAACGCCAAGGAGAGCGACAAGTGAGCTGGCTCAACTCCGAAGCCTTCAGCGCCTTCGGTCAGCACATCATGTGGTCCGACATGATCGGCAACACGATCGGACTCATAGCCCTCGCGCTCGGCTGGCGCCGCTCCATCCTCACCTGGCCCGCCCAGCTGCTCTCCGGCCTGATCCTCGTCGGCGCCTACGCCTCCGCCCACCTCTCCGGCGGCGTCGGCAAGCAGCTCCTCGTCATCGGCGTCGCCGCCTGGGGCTGGTGGCAGTGGAACCGGGGCAGGCAGCAGGCCCAGGACGGCTCCATCGCCGTCCGCTTCGCCACCTGGAAGGAGCGCGGACTGCTCCTCGCCGGCGCGACCGCCGGCACCCTCGCCGTCGGCGGCCTCTTCACCCTCTACCCGTCGCTCTCCTGGAGCCCGTGGGCCGACGCGTACATCTTCGTCGGCACCCTCGTCGCGATGATCGCCCAGGCCCGCGGCCTGGTCGAGTTCTGGTTCGCCTGGCTCCTCGTCGACCTCGTCGGCGTCCCGCTCGCCTTCAACAGCGGCCTCGCCTTCTCCGGCCTGGTCTACGTCATCTACTTCGCCCTCGTCGTCTGGGGCATGCGCGACTGGTGGCTCCGGACGCGCACGACCTCCGCCACCGCTCTGGAAGGAGCCCACGCATGAGCGCCGCCCTTCCCCTCTGGGACGCCACCGACCTCGCCCTCGACCCGGTCGAGCAGGCCATCCGCGACATCGCCGCCGGCCGCCCCGTCGTCGTCGTCGACGACGAGGACCGCGAGAACGAGGGCGACCTCGTCATCGCCGCCGAGAAGGCCACCCCCGAGGTCGTCGCCTTCATGATGAGCGAGTGCCGCGGACTGATCTGCGCGCCCATGGAGAACGACGAACTGGAGCGCCTCCAGCTCCCGCAGATGGTCGAGCACAACACCGAGTCGATGCGCACGGCCTTCACCGTCTCCGTCGACGCGGCCCCCTCCCACGGCGTCACCACGGGCATCTCCGCCGCCGACCGCGCCACCACCCTGCGGATGCTCGCGAGCGGCAACCACGAGCCCTCCGACTTCGTACGGCCCGGCCACGTCTTCCCGCTCCGCGCCAAGCCCGGCGGCGTCCTGGCCCGCAACGGCCACACCGAGGCCGCCGTCGACCTCGCCCGCCTCGCGGGCCTCCGCCCGGCCGGCGCGATCGTCGAGATCGCCGGCGAGGACGGCGTCATGCTGCGCCTGCCCGAGCTGGTCCCCTTCGCCCGCAAGCACGGCCTGACGATCATCTCCATCGAGGACCTGATCGCCTACCGCCGCTCCGCCGAGCCGACCGTCCGCCGCGAGGCCGAGGTCCGGCTCCCCACCGCGCACGGCGACTTCACCGCGTACGGCTACCGCTCCACCGTCGACGGCGTCGAGCACGTCGCCCTCGTCCACGGCGAACTCGGCGACGGCGAGGACGTCCTGGTCCGGGTCCACTCCGAGTGCCTCACCGGCGACATCTTCCACTCCCTGCGCTGCGACTGCGGCCCCCAGCTCCAGGCGTCCATGGACCGGATCCAGGAGGCCGGCCGCGGGGTCGTCGTCTACCTCCGGGGCCACGAGGGACGCGGCATCGGCCTGCTGTCCAAGCTCCGCGCGTACGAGCTCCAGGAGCGCGGCCGCGACACCCTCGACGCCAACCTGGAACTCGGACTGCCCGCCGACGCCCGCGACTACGCGGCCGGCGCGCAGATCCTCGTCGACCTCGGCGTCCGGAGCCTGCGTCTGATGACCAACAACCCCGAGAAGATCGACGCCCTGACCCGGCACGGCCTCACGGTCGAGGGCCGCGAGCCCATGCCCGTCACGGCCGGCGAGCACAACCTCCGCTACCTGCGCACCAAGCGGGACCGGATGGGCCACGACCTGCCCTGGCTCGACGGCTCCTCGGCCTCCACCTGCGCCAACCAGTAATCACGTACGTATCCACCTGCAAGGAGAATCATGAGCGGCAAGGGCGCACCCGTCCTCAGCGTGAAGAACTGCGGCGACCTGCGGGTCGCGGTCATCGCGGCGCAGTGGCACGAGAAGATCATGGACGGTCTCGTCGACGGCGCCCTGCGCGCCCTGAGCGAGCTGGGCATCGAGGAGCCGACCCTCCTCCGCGTCCCCGGCAGCTTCGAGCTCCCGGTCGTGGCGAAGGTCCTCGCGGGGCGCGGCTACGATGCCATCGTGGCGCTCGGCGTCGTCATCCGCGGCGGAACGCCGCACTTCGAGTACGTGTGCCAGGGCGTCACCCACGGCCTCACCCAGGTCTCGATCGACACCGGCGTACCCGTCGGATTCGGTGTCCTCACCGTCGACACCGAAGAGCAGGCCCTCGACCGGGCCGGCCTCGAAGGATCCAGCGAGGACAAGGGCCACGAGGCCGTCACCGCCGCCGTCGCGACCGCGACCACGCTGCGCACGGTGAGCGAACCCTGGCGCTGATGACGCGACCCTTACCCCGTACTCTTAGGACCATCATGGCGAACGGAACCCGTAAAACCTTCGAAGAGCTCTTCGCCGAGCTCAAGCTCAAGGCCGAGACCGGCGACCCGGCCACCTCCCGCACCGCGGAACTGGTGGACAAGGGCGTCCATGCCATCGGCAAGAAGGTCGTCGAAGAGGCCGCCGAGGTCTGGATGGCCGCCGAGCACGAGGGCAAGGAAGCCGCCGCCGAGGAGATCTCGCAGCTGCTGTACCACGTCCAGGTGATGATGGTCGCCCGCGGGATCTCGCTCGACGACGTCTACGCCCACCTCTGAGCACACCCCTCCGGGCGCGTGCCGCCCCGGACTCCCCACCACTCCCAGGCAAAGGAAGCTCACCCCATGCTGCGCATCGCCGTTCCCAACAAGGGTTCCCTCTCCGGACCTGCGTCGGCAATGCTCCATGAGGCCGGCTACCGCCAGCGCAAGGAGTCCAAGGAGCTCGTCGTCATCGACCCCGACAACGAGGTCGAGTTCTTCTACCTGCGCCCGAAGGACATCGCGATCTACGTCGCCTCCGGGAAGCTGGACATCGGCATCACCGGCCGTGACCTGCTCCTGGACTCCGGCGCCAGCGCCGAGGAGATCCTCGCGCTGAACTTCGGCCGCTCCACCTTCCGGTACGCCACCCGTCCGGGCACCGCGAACGGTCCCGAGGACTTCGGCGGCATGACGATCGCCACCTCCTACGAGGGCATCGTCGCCAAGCACCTCGCCGACCAGGGCATCGACGCCTCCGTCGTGCACCTGGACGGCGCCGTCGAGACCGCGATCCAGCTGGGCGTCGCCCAGATCATCGCGGACGTCGTCGAGACCGGCACCAGCCTGCGCAACGCCGGACTGGAGGTCATCGGCGAGCCGATCCTCACCTCCGAGGCCGTCGTGGTCCGCCGCCACGGCGCCACCGACGACAACCCGCAGGTCCAGCAGTTCCTGCGCCGCCTCCAGGGCGTCCTCGTCGCCCGCTCGTACGTGATGATGGACTACGACTGCCGCGCCGAGCACCTGGAGCAGGCCGTCGCCCTCACCCCGGGCCTGGAGTCGCCGACCGTCTCCCCGCTGCACAACGAGGGCTGGGTCGCCGTCCGCGCGATGGTCCCCGCCAAGGAGGCGCAGCGGATCATGGACGACCTGTACGAGATCGGTGCCCGCGCCATCCTCACCACCGCCATCCACGCCTGCCGCCTCTGACGGCACGGACCGCCCGCACCGAAGGCCCCGAGGAACCACCGATGTCCGAAGCACAGACGCCCGTCCTGCCGGTCACGTTCCGCCCCGGGCGCACCCGGGTCGTCCTGATCGCGATGAGCGTCGCGATCTTCGCTGTCATCAGCGTCGTGGCGGTGATGCTGGAGCGGCTCGGCCCCGGGGAGCGCGCCAGCTTCTTCTTCACCGCGGCGCTGATCTCCGGAGGCCTGCTGCTGCTGAGCCGTCCCAGGGTCGTCGCCGACGACGAGGGCGTCACGGTCGTCAACATCACCCGGACCCGGCGGCTGGCCTGGGCGGAGATCCTCAAGGTCAACCTGCGCCCCGGCGACCCCTGGGTCTTCCTCGACCTGAGTGACGGCACCAGCCTGCCGGCGCTGGGCATCCAGCCCGGTATCGCCAAGGAGGCGGCCATCCGGGACGCCCGCGCCCTGCGGGCCCTGGCCGACAGCCGCGGCACGGGCGCGGAGCAGACGGCCTGACGGCCAGGGCTGAGCGGTCGGCCCGACGGCCGGGTGGCTGAGCCGGTGGCTGAGCAGGCGGTCCGACGGCCGGGTTGCTGAGCCGGCGGCCTGACGGCCAGGGCTGAGCGGGGCGGTCCGGCGGCCGGGCGCGTGATGTCCCCCATCCGGGGCCGGCCCCCTGCCCCTCGGGGCCTTCGCGTGACTACTCTGGAGGCGGTGGTGCCGAGCGGCACCACCGCCTCGCGTGTGCAGGGCCGCGCTCCCGCGGCCCGCGAGGCCACCCTTCGACCCGAGGAGTGACTCCCTCCAGCAATGGACGGATCGTCCGGTAGTACCTGCGCCGCCCCCTCCCAGGAGGCGGCGGCATGATCATCTCCCTTCTGCTGCTCGTCGCGGCCTTCGTCCTGATCCTCGCCAACGGCTTCTTCGTGGCCGCCGAGTTCGGACTCGTGACCGTCGAACGCGCCGAGGCCGAGCGGGCCGCGGCCGCCGGCGACCGGCGCGCCCGCACCGTCGTCACCGCCCTGCGCGAGCTGTCCTTCCAGCTCTCCGGCACGCAGCTGGGCATCACCATCACCTCCCTGGTCGTCGGCATGCTCGCCGAGCCCGCGCTCGCCGGACTGCTGCACGGACCGCTCACCGCGACCGGACTGCCCGCCGGGGCCGTCTCCGGGATCGCGGTGGTGATCGGGATGCTGCTCGCCTCCGCCGTCCAGATGGTGGTCGGCGAGCTCGTACCGAAGAACTGGGCGGTCTCCCGGCCGCTCCAGGTGGCCCGCTTCGTCGCCACCCCGCAGCGGTACTTCTCCGCCCTCTTCCGGCCGGTGATCTCGCTGCTCAACCGGGTCGCGAACCGGCTCGTACGCCTCCTGGGCGTCGAGCCCACCGAGGAGCTGGACTCCGTCCGCACCCCCGGCGAGCTGGTCTCCCTGGCCCGGCACTCCGCCCTGGCCGGCGCCCTCGAACAGGACACCGCCGACCTCTTCGTACGGACCCTGTCCCTCGGCGGCCTCACCGCCGAGCAGGTCATGACCCCGCGCGTGAAGGTGAGCGCCCTCCAGTGGGACGCCACCGCGGCCGACGTCGTCAACCTCACCCGGGCCACCGGCCTCTCGCGCTTCCCCGTCTACCGCGACCGCATCGACGAGATCGTCGGCATGGTCCACCTCAAGGACGCGCTCGCCGTCGCACCGCACGCCCGGCTGCGCACCCCCGTCGGCCGGATCGCGGTCCCGCCGCTCCTCGTGCCCGAGACGCTGCCCGCCCAGACCCTTCTGGAGCGGCTGCGCCGGGAGCAGCCGATCGCGGTGGTCGTCGACGAGTACGGCGGCACGGCCGGCGTCGTCACCCTGGAGGACATCGTCGAGGAGCTCGTCGGCGAGGTCCGCGACGAGCACGACACGGTGGCCGACGGACGGCCCGAGCTGGCCGCCGCTCCCGCCGAGGACGGCCGGCCCGCCTGGGAGGCCGACGGCTCCTGCCGGGTCCACATCCTGCGCCGGATAGGCCTCGACGTGCCCGACGGGCCGTACGAGACCGTCGCCGGGCTCGTCGCCGATCTCCTGGGGCGCATCCCCGCCGCCGGCGACCGGGCCGAACTGCCCGGCTGGCGGCTCTCGGTGCGCCAGGTCGACCGCTACCGCGCCGAGCGCGTACGGATCGTGCGGACGGACCCGGAGTCCGACCCCGTGCCCGGTCCGGCGTCGGAACCGCTGTCCGGCCCGGCGTCCGAGCCGGATCCGGCTGCCGGCCACCTGGACGGGCCGGTTCCCGTCGTGGCGGAGGCGGTCCGATGAGTACCCTTCCGCTTCTCTTCGCCGTCCTCCTCGTCCTGGCCAACGGCTTCTTCGTCGGCGCGGAGTTCGCGCTCGTCTCCGTGCGCCGCAGTCAGATCGAGCCGCTCGGCGGCGCCCGTGCCAAGCAGGTCCTGCACGGTCTGGAGAATCTGCCGCAGATGATGGCGGCCGCGCAGTTCGGCATCACCGTCTGCTCGCTGACGCTCGGTGCCGTCGCCGAGCCGACCGTGGCCCGTCTCCTCGAACCCGTCTTCCACGCGGCCGGGGTCCCGGAGGGGCTCATCCATCCGCTCGGCTATGTCATCGCCCTCGCCGCGGTCGTCTTCCTCCACCTCGTCATCGGCGAGATGGTCCCGAAGAACCTGGCGATGGCCGCGCCCGAGCGGACCGCGCTCTGGCTCGCCCCCGGACTGGTCGGCTTCGCCCGGCTCTGCCGGCCCGTGACGGCCGCGCTCGGCGCCTGCGCCCGGCTCGTCCTGCGGGCGTTCAAGGTCGAGCCGAAGGACGAGGTGGAGGCGGTCTTCACCAGCGCCCAGCTCGGCCGCCTCGTCGAGGACGCCGGCCAGGCCGGACTGCTCGACCCGGCCGAGCAGGAGCGCCTGGAGGACGCCCTCGAACTGGGCACCCGCCCGGTGACGGACGTCCTCATCGCATCGACCTCCGTGGTCACGGTCCCGCCGACGGTCACCCCCCGCGAGATCGAGGAGCTGACCGTGCGCACCGGGTACTCGCGCTTCCCGGTCCGCGCCGGGACGGGCACGGCCTTCCTGGGCTTCGTGCACGTGAAGGACGTCCTCGACCTGGACGAACGGGAGCGGGCGGTGCCCCAGCGGCTGTGGCGGCCGATGGCCACGCTCCGCGCCGAACTGCCCCTCGACGACGCCCTCACCGTGATGCGCCGCGCCGCGACCCATCTGGCGCAGGTCGCTGACGGCTCGGGCCGGGTGCTCGGCCTGGTCGCCCTGGAGGACGTCCTGGAGATGCTGGTGGGCGAGGTCCGCGACCCCGCCCACCGGGTCGCGTCGGACTGGGTGCCCACCGCGTAGGAGCGGGGCGCACGGCGGGGCGGGCCTTCCGGGGCCCGCCCCGCCGGTCGCCGCGTCCCCTCGTTCCGGCAGCGGGCCCAGGGGGCGCCTTGCCGATCAGGCCGGATCAGGGAGCGATCGACAAGACACTCCCTAGTAGCCCGGGGGCTCCTGCTGGGGGCCGCGGTCGATCGGGCCGCGGCCCGACAGGACCTCGCCGTAGGCCTGCATCAGGTCGGCGAGCCGGAGGGTCGCCAGATCCTCCCGGGTCGGGGTGCTGGCGTAGCCGGAGAGCCGCAGATCGCGGTAGGCGCAGGACTTCTCGTACAGGGTGCGCAGGAAGCGGCCGTTGCCCAGCTCGTCGATCCAGCCCTGCTCGACGACGTGCCCGCTGATCGAACGCAGCTCCTCGCGGGCCTCGTCGTCCCAGCCGTCGCCGTTGGCCGCCGCGAGGACCTCACCGATGGCGGTGAGTTCCAGCGGCTGGTACGAGGGGAAGTCCACCCGGGTGGTGAACCGGGAGGAGAGACCGGGGTTGGTGTTGAGCAGCCGGTCCATGCCCTCCGGGTAGCCGGCCAGGATGACCACGAGATGGTCGCGGTTGTCCTCGGCCCGCTTGAGGAGCACCTGGAGGGCCTCGTCCCCGTAGGCGTCGCCCTTGCTGTAGCCGGTGTTGGAGAGGGCGTACGCCTCGTCCACGAAGAGCACCCCGCCGACGGCCGAGTCGATCAGCTCATTGGCCTTGACCGCGGTCTGCCCGAGGAACTCGCCCACCAGATCGGCCCGTTGGGCCTCCACGAGATGGTCGCCGCCGAGCAGTCCGAGGGCGTAGAAGACCCGGCCGAGGATCCGCGCGACGGTGGTCTTCCCGGTGCCCGAGGGGCCGGAGAAGACGAAGTGGCGTTTGGGCGGCTGGACCGGAAGGCCCTCGCCGGCGCGGAGCCGCGCCATCTCCAGCTGCGCCGACAACGCCTTGACCTGCCGCTTCACCGGTTCCAGGCCGACCATGCCCTCCAGTTCGGCGAGCGCCTCCGCGAGCAGCACCGGATCGGTGGGACCCGCCGGGAAACGCGGTGGCGCCGGCTGGGACGGCAGCGGGGCCTTCTGGCGTACGGTCTCCGGCGGCGTCACCGGTGCCACCGGCGGTACGGGATCGGGCGCGAGCCGCACGCCGTCGCCCAGCGGGCCGGCCGCGTCGGGCTCGGCGCCCGGCGCGGTGTCCACGGCGTCCTGGCCGAGACCGCCGCCAGCGCTGCCGAGGGCGACCGTCGCGAGCCCGGCCGGGTCGTCGTACCCCTCGAAGCCGTCGTATTCGGCGATCGCCGCGAGCCGGGCGGCCGTGTCCATGAAGGTGGGGTCGATCCGGTGCACGGCCCGGTAGAGGGGCAGCGCCGCGGCGCTGCGCCCGGTCCCCTCGTGGGCGCGGGCCAGCCAGTACCGCAGCTCCTTGCGCTGGGGCTGCTCGCTGCGGCAGCGCATCAGCGAGGCCGCCAGCAGCGGCTCGGCCTGCCCGTACATCTCCAGGCGCACCCGGGCCATGCCGCCGAAGAGCCCGGCCTCGATGCCGAGCAGCGGGTCGTCGACGAGGGTCTCGGTGTGCCGGACGAGCTGGTCCCAGTCCTTCACGAGATAGGCCCGGCAGGCGTGCAGAAAGCGGACCTGGGGGTCCGTGTCGACCGGGGGGAGCCCCGCGAGCGCCCGGTCCAGCTCCGGTACGTGGCGCCCGTCGAGCCAGTGGGAGGCGTGCGCGAGCAGCAGGTCGCGCGGGCGCTCCAGGACCGGCTGCACCCACCAGCCCAGCCAGTACCAGGAGTTGAGGGTGCGCCGGTACCGGGTCCGCTGCTCGCCGAAGCGGTCGCGGTTGCGGTACATGCGCAGCAGCGCGGTCGTGGTGTCGACCCGGAGCGCGTGCAGCCCGAGCCAGGCGTCCGCCATCCCGGGGTCGATCCTTACCGCCGTCCGGAACTCGTCCTCCGCCTGCGGATACGCGCCCATCGTGTAGGCGTCGATTCCGCGCAGCCAGGCGAGCTCGGCCGGGGCCTGCGCGCCCTGCGTGCCGATGTCCATCGGGTCCCCCACAACCGTCTTCGCATGGACGGGATTTGACCGCACCTGGGGGCATCGTACCTGCGCAGGGGGTGCGTACTTAAGGAGAAGCGCATGATCCGGAAGCGGTGACCCTGGGTGAGCATCAGGGGCCGCGAAGGGCCCTTGAGAGGGCCGTCAGAGGCAGAACGAAGCCCCCGATCACGGGGGAACAACCGGGGGCTTCGCGTCCGCGGCGGCTCCGAAAAGCCGCACATTCAGAACGTAAGACCTGTACGCCCCTTGGGTCAAGCGGAGTTGAGGCACTTGCGAAAGCGGACTTTCAGCCCCTCAGTTCACGGACATGAAGCCGTCACGGTACGTGATGATCTGGTCCGCGCCCGCTGTCACGCCCGGCCCGGGGAGCCAGTCGTACCCCTCGCGGCACTCGCGTACCAGGGTGTCGGCGAAGGGCCGGGAGGGGTCCCCGGCGAAATGGCGAGTCTCCGCCACGGTCCAGCCGTCCCAGAAAGCGGCCTGGTCCGGGCCGTCCCGATGGCGGCCCCGCGCCCACGACTCCTCGGCACCGCGCTCCATCCACAGCAGCCACGCGAGGAACGGCCGCACCACCGCCCGGCCCGCGCCGACCCCCTCGACGAGGACGACCGGGGCCGGCGGGAGCTCACGCGCCTCGCCGAAGCGGCGGAGGTTCCAGTCGTACGGGCGGTACGACGCGCTCTCGCCGCGCGCGAGGGGGTCGAGGACCTGTTCCCGCAGCCGCTCGGTCCACGCGAAGAGCTCCTCGTGCGTGGCGAGGTCGTCGAGGTGGAGGACGGGGGCGTCGCCCAGGGCGGTGGAGAGGCGGGCGGCGAGCGTGGACTTGCCGGATCCCGCGTGGCCGTCGACCGCGATCAGCCGGACCGGTCCGCAGGAGGGCGGCAGCCGGAGCAGCGCGTGGGCCGCGCGATCGAGGTCGTTCATGGGCCCAGGGTAGGGGAGTGGGGGACCGTCGCAGGTCAGGGAGGTACCGCCGTCAGTGGTAGAGACCAATATTGGTGCGGCGACGCGGGGCGAAGTGCTGGCGGAGGCGTGGTGGCAGCCGCGATAGTGGGGCGCGCGCGGCCCGTCCGCGCGCGCCGCGGGTCCCGGGGCCGGTACGCCCGCGGGCCCGCCGCGGTGTACCGGCCCCTGCCTCAGGACTGTCTCCTATACACC
>NZ_LIPQ01000239.1 GCF_001418135.1 Streptomyces aureus | reverse complement strand
CGGTCCCTTTTGTTTTCACTCGGGGGGCCTTTCGGCGGTTCCGACTTTATCAGAATCATTTGGGCCGACCTAATCGGTGGCTTTCTTGATTCGAATAAGAATCGGGGTGACTCCGTGGAATCCAATTCCCGACCGGAGTAGGTGAGACTCTACTTGATCGCTGCCGAACTGTCCAGTTCCAGGCAACCGTTTGAATCTACCTCCCCACGTCCGCCATGTCAATGGCTTTTGTGGGCACCGGAGGACACTAGCAGGTCAGCGGGGCCGTACGCACATCAGGCGGCGGTGGGGAGCTGCGCGCTGCGGTCGGGCTCCTCCAGGTCGCCCTGGTCGCCGGTGCGGGCGGCGCGGGCGCCGAGGACGTAGACGTAGGCGAGGAAGACCAGCTCAGCGGCGACGCCGATGGTGATGCGGGCCCAGGTGGGCAGGCCGGACGGGGTGACGAAGCCTTCGATCAGGCCCGAGACGAAGAGGACCAGGGCCAGCCCGATGGCCATGCCGACGGCGGCGCGGCCGCGTTCCGCGAGGGCTGCGCGGCGGGTGGCGGGGCCGGGGTCGATGACCGTCCAGCCGAGGCGGAGGCCCGTGCCGGCGGCCACGAAGACGGCGGTCAGTTCGAGCAGGCCGTGGGGAAGGATCAGGCCCAGGAAGACGTCGAGGCGGCCCGCTGACGACATCAGGCCGATGCCGACACCGACGTTCAGCATGTTCACGAAGAGGATCCAGAGCACCGGGATGCCCAGGAAGGCGCCCAGCACCAGGCACATCGCGGCGGCCTGGGCGTTGTTCGTCCAGACCTGGGCGGCGAAGGACGCCGCCGGGTTGCTGGAGTAGTACGTCTCGTACTGGCCGCCGGGGCGGGTCATCTCGCGGAGGTCGGCGGGGGCGCCGATCGCGGCCTGGACCTCGGGATGCGTGCCGATCCACCAGCCGATGAGAACGGCGAGCAGGGTCGAGAGGACTGCGGTGGGCACCCACCAGTGGCGGGAGCGGTAGACGGCCGCGGGGAAGCCGGCCGTGAGGAAGCGGGCGGCGTCGCGCCACGAGGAGCGGCGGGTGCCGGTGACCGTGGCGCGGGCGCGGGCCACGAGCTGGGTGAGCCGGGCCGTGAGCATGGGGTCCGGGGCGCTCGACCGCACGATCGAGAGATGGGTGGCCGTGCGCTGGTACAGGGACACGAGTTCGTCGGCCTCGGCTCCGGTGAGCTTGCCGCCCCGGCGCAGGAGGTGGTCGAGGCGTTCCCACTCGGCGCGGTGGGCGGTGACGTAGACGTCGAGGTCCATGATCGGCTGCTGCTCCAGGCATCGGCTGCGGACGGTTCCGTACTGCTGCGGCGCGCTGCCGGTCAGCTTGGCAGACTGACGTTCGGAGGGGCCGGGAAGGTCGGAGAAGGGTGGGTGCCGTGAGTGACGTGGTGACCGGGGATGCCGTCGTACTGGGGTTGCAGCCGGCCCGGCTCCCGAGCCGGGCGTTGGCGGTGCTCATCGACCTGGTGGTGGTCTGGTCCGTGTATCTGCTGGTCACGCTCGGGCTCGCGGTCGCCACCGCGTCGCTCGACGAGGCGGCGGTGACGGCGGTGTCCATCGCCTCCTTCCTGCTGATCCTGGTGGGGGCGCCGATCGCGCTGGAGACGCTGTCCCACGGGCGGTCGCTGGGGAAGCTGGCCTGCGGGCTCCGTGTGGTGCGGGACGACGGGGGGCCGATCCGGTTCCGGCACGCGCTCGTGCGCGGGGCGATGGGGGTCGTGGAGATCCTGATGACGTTCGGGGTCGTCGCCTGTGTCGCGTCGCTCGTGTCGGAGCGCGGGCGTCGGCTCGGGGACGTCTTCGCGGGGACGCTCGTCGTACGGGAACGGATACCCGCGGCGCGGGTGCTCGCCGTGCCTCCGCCGCCGCCGTGGCTGGTGGGGCGTTTCGCCGGGCTCGACCTTTCGGCGGTGCCCGAGTCCCTGTGGCTGGAGATACGGCAGTACCTCACGCGGGCGCGTGAGCTGGACCCGGTGGTGGGGCGGCAGCTGGCGGAGCGGCTGGCCGACGAGCTGGTGGCGCGGACCGGGACGCCTCCGCCGCCGGGGGTGCCGGCCGACGCGTATCTGGCGGGGGTGACGGCCGAGCGGCAGACGCGGGAGGCTCGGCGGGCGTTCGGCTCCGCGGGAGTGACCGGCATGGCTGGGGTCGCCGGGGTCGGTGGAGCGGTCGGGGCTGTGGAGGCTGTGGGGATGCCGGCGCCGGGCTTCGTTCCTCCCGTCGCGCCTTCTCCGGTGGCCCCTCCGGCTGCCGCGCCGGTCGGCACCTCCCCCGGGGCCGGTGGTCAGGAGGCCACGGCGCCCGCCACCGGGTTCGCTCCGCCGGCCTGATCGTCAGGGGAAGACCGACGGCGGGGTCTCCAGGGCTTCGAGTTCGATGCCGGGGGCCGAGAGGACCACGTCGCCGGCGATGTGGACTGTGTGCCGTTCGCCCGTGTCCAGGGCGCTGACCTGGTACTCGTCCACCATCAGGGGGCCGTTGTCAGTGGCGTGCGCTTCACTCTTCAGCAGGGCCCAGGACTGGTCGACCGTGAGGGGGGCGAGCACCGGGTCCGTGAAGGCGACGAGCCTGACACGGGTCTCGGGGGAATCGGGGGTGAGACGCAGGAGTCGCGTGAGTGCGACGAGGAACGCCGGGGACGTGCCGGTGAAGGCGTGGGCGCGCACATTGCCTTCGGTGGCGTGGGTTCCGGTGGGGTCCGTGCGGACCCAGGTGACGCCGTCGAGGGCCGCACCGCGGACCTGCCAGCCGGCGGCGTGGAGTTCGAGACGGATGGGGCGGCCGAGTTCGTCGACGGCCAGGTCGACGGAGCCCTGATGGTCGCCCGAGGGGGTGGTGATCTGTGAGACGTAGCGCCAGCCGGAGGGGCCGGGCGCGCAGTGGAAGTGTTCGTCGCCGAGGGGAGTGTGGTCGTGCGGGTCATGGAGCGAATAACGGCCGCGGGGCATGGGTCGGGTCCTCGGGACGGGGGCTTCCGGGTGTGGGGGTAGGGCCTGTCCGGCCCTGATCTCCGCCGGACAGCCCTGGGACGAGGCAGGCCCCCCGGCACGGGGGTGCGGGGGGCCTGCCTGTTTCCTCTACGGGTGTCCGGGACGGCGTCGCGTCAGCGCGCGGGCGCCGCCGGCCGGGGCATCAGTAGCGGTAGTGGTCCGGCTTGAACGGGCCCTCGACCTCGACTCCGATGTAGGCGGCCTGCTCGGGGCGGAGGGTCGTCAGCTTGACGCCGAGGGCGTCCAGGTGGAGACGGGCGACCTTCTCGTCCAGGTGCTTGGGCAGCACGTACACGTCGGTCGGGTACTCCTGCGGCTTCGTGTAGAGCTCGATCTGGGCCAGGGTCTGGTCCGCGAACGAGTTCGACATGACGAAGGAGGGGTGGCCGGTCGCGTTGCCCAGGTTGAGGAGGCGGCCCTCGGACAGCACGATGAGGACCTTGCCGTCGGGGTACGTCCAGGTGTGGACCTGCGGCTTGACCTCGTCCTTGACGATGCCGGGGGTCTTGGCGAGGCCGGCCATGTCGATCTCGTTGTCGAAGTGGCCGATGTTGCCGACGATGGCCTGGTGCTTCATCTTGGCCATGTCCGCGGCCATGATGATGTCCTTGTTGCCGGTCGTGGTGATGAAGATGTCGGCCTTCTCCACGACCTCGTCCAGGGTCGTGACCTGGTAGCCGTCCATCGCCGCCTGGAGCGCGCAGATCGGGTCGATCTCGGTGACGATCACGCGGGCGCCCTGGCCGCGCAGGGACTCGGCGCAGCCCTTGCCGACGTCGCCGTAGCCGCAGACGACCACGGTCTTGCCGCCGATGAGGACGTCGGTGGCGCGGTTGATGCCGTCGATGAGGGAGTGGCGGCAGCCGTACTTGTTGTCGAACTTCGACTTCGTGACGGCGTCGTTCACGTTGATCGCCGGGAAGAGGAGGTCGCCGGCCTGCTGCATCTCGTACAGACGGTGGACGCCGGTCGTGGTCTCCTCGGTCACGCCGCGGATCTCGGACGCCAGCTGGGTCCACTTCTGCGGGTTCTCGCCGAGGGTGCGGTTGAGGAGACGGAGGATGTAGCCGTACTCCTCGCTGTCCGCGGTGGCCGGGTCCGGGGCGGAGCCGGCCTTCTCGAACTCGACGCCCTTGTGGACGAGGAGGGTGGCGTCACCACCGTCGTCGAGGATCATGTTCGGACCGCCGGTGGGCGAGTTCGGCCAGGTGAGGGCCTGCTCGGTGCACCACCAGTACTCCTCCAGCGTCTCGCCCTTCCAGGCGAAGACCGGGACGCCCTGCGGGTTCTCCGGGGTGCCGTTCGGGCCGACGGCGATGGCCGCGGCGGCGTGGTCCTGGGTGGAGAAGATGTTGCAGGAGGCCCAGCGGACCTCGGCGCCGAGGGCGACCAGGGTCTCGATGAGGACGGCGGTCTGCACGGTCATGTGCAGGGAGCCGGTGACGCGGGCGCCGGCGAGGGGCTGCTGCTCGGCGTACTCGCGGCGGATCGACATCAGGCCGGGCATCTCGTGCTCGGCGAGGGTGATCTCCTTGCGGCCGAAGGCGGCCAGGGAGAGGTCGGCGACCTTGAAGTCCTGATGGGCGGCAGTCGTCATGACTGAGCTGCTCCTCGTGTGTTCGCGTGCGAGGGTCGGTTGGGGCGCCGGGCACCACGGAGGGTCCCTGGACACACGAATGCCCGGGGTTTTCCACGGTGCCGTCGTCGGAGGCCCTCTCTCCCTCGGCCGGTCCGCGAGGACCGCCCGACCGCCATCAGCAGCGACGTCTGGCTGGTCACGAATCTACACCGGACGGTGGGGCGGGCCACAGTCCGCATCGGGCCGCGGGGCGTGATCGGAGCCCCGTACATATGCACGAGACCCCCGGGACCGCGGGGTCTCGGGGGCCTTGCGCAAGGACTGGGGGGCGGGACGCCGACGTCGGTCACCGGTGGTCGTCGCCGCCAGTGGTCGTCGCCGTCAGTGGTCGTTTCCGCCAGTGGTCCTTGTCGTCAGTGGTCGTTGTCGTCCGGGGTCTTCGCCAGGTCGGGGCCGGCCGAGGTGGCCGTCTCCTTGTAGATGTCCGGCTCCAGGTAGATGACCCGGGCGATCGGGACGGCGGCGCGGATGCGTTCCTCGGCGGCGTTGATGGCGTTCGCCACGTCGCCGGCCGAGTCGTCGTGCTGGACGGCGATCTTGGCGGCGACGAGGAGCTCCTCGGGACCGAGGTGGAGCGTACGCATGTGGATGAGGCGGGTGACGGTCTCGCCGTCCACGACCGCGGCCTCGATCCGCTTGACCTCCTCGGTGCCGGCGGACTCGCCGAGCAGCAGCGACTTGGTCTCGGCGGCCAGCACGATCGCGATGGCGATCAGCAGGATGCCGATGCAGAGGGTGCCGATGCCGTCCCAGACGCCGTCTCCGGTCAGCAGGGCGAGGCCGACGCCGCCGAGGGCGAGGATGAGGCCGACGAGTGCGCCCAGGTCCTCCAGGAGGACGACGGGCAGCTCGGGGGCCTTGGCCCGGCGGACGAACTGCGTCCAGGTGAGGCCGCCGCGGATCAGGTTCGATTCCTGGATGGCGGTACGGAAGGAGAAGGACTCGGCGATGATCGCGAAGACGAGGACGCCGACCGGCCAGTACCAGGCCTCGATCGGGTGCGGGTGCTTGATCTTCTCGTAGCCCTCGTAGATGGCGAACATGCCACCGACGGAGAAGAGCACGATGGAGACCAGGAAGGCGTAGATGTACCGCTCGCGGCCGTAGCCGAAGGGGTGCTGCGGAGTCGCCTCGCGCTTCGCCTTCTTGCCGCCCAGGAGCAGCAGGCCCTGGTTGCCGGAGTCGGCGAGCGAGTGGACGCTCTCCGCGAGCATCGACGACGAACCACTGAAGAGGAACGCCACGAACTTGGCTACGGCGATCGCCAGGTTGGCGGCGAGTGCCGCCACGATCGCCTTGGTTCCGCCTGACGCGCTCATGGGTGTACGTGGTCCCTTCGTCGATGCACCGGCTCTGTCGCCGCGGTTCGGCCGGTCATTGTTGCATCAGGCCACGACGGTGGCGCGAAAGACCGTCCCCGTACCGGAGAGTTCGGTCTTCTCGCCCGCGGGCACGAACACGGATTCACCGGCGGCGAGGGTCACTTCGCCCGCCTTCGGGCGACCCGCGACGGCGAGCAGGATCTGCGGGGTGGGGCTCGTCAGGTCGGTCGGGGCCGCGCCCTCCGGCCATACGAGACGGGAGAGGCGGAACTCGTCGATCGGGGTGTCGTAGACCTCTTCCCCGGACGGGGAGGCCTCGGGGCGCAGGACGGCCGGGTCGTTCGGCTCGAAGCGGACCACGCGCAGGAGTTCGGGGACGTCGATGTGCTTGGGGGTGAGTCCGCAGCGCAGCACGTTGTCGGAGTTCGCCATGATCTCGACGCCGAGGCCCGAGAGGTAGGCGTGCGGGACGCCCGCGCCCAGGTAGAGGGCCTCGCCGGGCTGCAGCGTGATCGGGTTGAGGAGCATCGCGGCGATGACGCCGGGGTCGCTCGGGTAGTGGTGGGCGAGGCTCGCGTACGGGGCGTGCTCGCCGCCGAGACGGTCCGCGGCCGCGGCCGCCTCCGCCACGGTGTGCGCCATCTCCTCCGGATCGGCGGTCAGCAGCGCCGTCATGACCTCGCGGAGCGCGGCCTCTTCGGGGTGGGCGTGCAGGAGGTCGACGTACGGCTTGAGCGAGTCGACGCCGAGCGCGGCGATCAGGTCCGCGGCCGCGGCCG
>NZ_LIPQ01000238.1 GCF_001418135.1 Streptomyces aureus | reverse complement strand
GACCTGCGGCGCGTCTACGGACAGAAGGCCCAGAGCTCCGCGGGCACCGGCGTCAACCTTCTCGGCGGCATCCTCAGCGAGCCCAGCACCAAGCGCGTGTACCCGAACGGCGAGCTCGCCGCCGGNNAGGGCAAGGGCGCCGGCGGCGTGGAGTCGATGCTCGACCCGGAGCTCGCCGGCAAGGACGGCAAGATCCGCTTCACCCAGTCCGGCGGCCGCCAGGTGCCCACCGCGGGCTCGCAGGGCGCTCCCGCCGTCCCCGGCTCCGACATCGAGCTGACCATCGACCGGGACATCCAGTGGGCCGCCCAGCAGGCCATCACCGAACAGGTGACGAAGTCCAAGGCCGACCGGGGCTATGTCGTCGTGCAGAACACGAGGACCGGCGAGGTCCTCGCCATGGCCAACGCCCCCGGCTTCGACCCCAACGACCTCTCCGCCGCCAACGCCGCCTCCATGGGCAACGCGGCCCTCCAGGACGCCTACGAGCCCGGCTCCACCAGCAAGGTCATGTCCATGGCCGCCGTCCTGGAGGAGGGCAAGGCGACCCCCGACACCCACGTCACCGTCCCCAACCGGCTCCACCGCGGCGACCGGCTGTTCAAGGACGACATCGACCACCCGACCTGGTACCTGACGCTCAACGGCGTCCTCGCCAAGTCCAGCAACATCGGCACCATCCTCGCCACCGGCCAGCTGGGCGCCACCCAGGCCGAGTCGAACAAGGTCCTCCACTCCTACCTGCGCAAGTTCGGCATGGGCAGCCCCACCGGCCTGAACTACCCCGGCGAGACCGCCGGCATCCTCGCCAAGCCGCAGGACTGGTCCACCTCGCAGCAGTACACGATCCCCTTCGGCCAGGGCCTCTCCGTCAGCGCGATGCAGGCCGCCTCCGTGTACTCGACCATCGCCAACGGAGGCGTACGCGTCGAGCCGACCCTGGTCCGCGGCACCAAGGGACCCGACGGGCGCTTCACCCCGGCCCCCAAGCCCGAGGAGTCCCGGGTGGTCAGCGAGAAGACCGCCAAGACCCTCGCCCAGATGCTGGAGTCCGTCGTCGACGACCGGGAGGGCACCGGCAACAAGGCCGCCATCCCCGGCTACCGCGTCGCCGGCAAGACGGGCACCGCCAACCGCGTCGACCCCGAGCTCGGCCGCTACAAGGGCTACACCGCCTCCTTCGCCGGGTTCGCCCCCGCCGACGACCCGCAGATCACCGTCTACTGCGCCATCCAGAACCCCACCAAGGGCAGCTACTTCGGCGGCCAGATCTGCGGCCCCATCTACAAGAAGGTCATGGAGTTCGCCCTCAAGACCCTCCACGTCGCCCCCACGGGCAGCGAGCCCGCCCGACTGCCGGTCATCTTCGATCCCACCCCGTGACACTCCGGGAGCACCAGTGACAACGATCACCCCCCATTCCGGGAACCGGAAATCGAACTCCGGCGAGGCCCCGGGCTCTTTTGGCCCCCCACAGGGTGCGCCCGGTACGCTCACCGCCGTGCCACACGCTGATCAGTACCGAACCGCCCCGCCCCGGCCGGAGCAGGCCCGCCCGACACCCCTGGGCGACCTGGCCGCGCAGCTGGGGGTCGACGCCCCCGGAACCGCCGAGATCTCGGGCATCACCCACGACTCACGGGCCGTGCGACCCGGCGACGTGTACGCGGCCCTGCCCGGCGCACGCGCCCACGGCGCCGACTTCGTCGCCCAGGCCGCCGGACTCGGCGCCGCCGCGATCCTCACCGACCCGACGGGCTCCGAACGCGCCGCCGCCACCGGCCTGCCGGTCCTGGTCGTCGAGGACCCGCGCGGCCGGATGGGCGAACTCGCCGCCGAGATCTACGGGCGGCCCGGCGCCGACCTCCTCCAGATCGGCATCACCGGCACCTCCGGCAAGACCACCACCGCCTACCTCGTCGAGGGCGGCCTGCGCGGCTCCGGACACCACACCGGGCTCGTCGGCACCGTCGAGATGCGGATCGGCGACGAGCGCATCAAGTCGGAGCGCACCACCCCGGAGGCCACCGACCTCCAGGCGCTCTTCGCGGTCATGCGCGAACGGGGCGTCGACGCCGTCGCCATGGAGGTCTCCAGCCACGCCCTGGTGCTCGGCCGGGTCGACGGCTGCGTCTTCGACGTCGCCGTCTTCAACAACCTCAGCCCCGAGCACATGGAGTTCCACTCCGACATGGACGACTACTACCGGGCGAAGGCCGGGCTCTTCACGCCCGAGCGCAGCCGCCTCGGTGTGGTCAACCTCGACGACGCCTACGGCCGCAGGCTGGCCGGCGAGGCGACCGTCCCGGTCGTCACCTTCTCCGCCGAGGGCCGCGCCGACGCCGACTGGCGCGCCGAGGACCTCGTCCTCGGCTCCCACGACTCGACGTTCACCGCCGTCGGCCCCGCCGGGGAGCGGATCTCCGCCACGGCCCCGCTGCCCGGCCCGTTCAACGTCGCCAACACCCTCGCCGCGATCGTCACCCTCGCCGCCGCGGGCATCGACCCGAAGAGCGCCGCCGAGGGCGTCGCCGCCGTCCCCGGCGTACCGGGCCGCCTGGAGCGGGTCGACGCGGGCCAGCCGTACCTCGCCGTCGTCGACTACGCGCACAAGACGGACGCCGTCGAATCCGTCCTGCGCTCCCTGCGCGAGGTCACCGAGGGCAAGCTGCACGTGGTCATCGGCTGCGGCGGGGACCGGGACACCACCAAGCGCGGCCCGATGGGCGCCGCCGCGGCCCGGCTCGCCGACACCGCCGTCCTGACCTCCGACAACCCCCGCTCCGAGGACCCGCTCAAGATCCTCGCCGCCATGCTCGCGGGCGCCGCCGAGGTGCCCGCGGAGGAACGCGGCGAGGTGCTCGTCCTCGCCGACCGCGCCGCGGCCGTCGCGGCCGCCGTCGCCCGCGCACAGCCGGGCGACACCGTCCTCGTCGCGGGCAAGGGCCACGAGCAGGGCCAGGAGATCGCCGGGGTCGTACGCCCCTTCGACGACCGCCAGGTCCTGCGCGAGGCCATCGCCGACCGCTCGCACACCCGGGGTTCCGCGCCGAGCGGAACAGCCAGCCACCAGAACAGTCAGGGATGAAGCAGTGATCGCCCTCTCCCTCGCCGAGATCGCCGAAATCGTCGGCGGGCAGGCGCACGACATACCGGATCCGGCCGCCCGGATCACCGGGCCCGTCGTCATCGACTCCCGCGAGGTGCGGGCCGGCAGCCTGTTCGCCGCCTTCGCCGGTGAGCACGTCGACGGCCACGACTACGCGGAACGCGCCGTCGCGGCGGGTGCGACGGCCGTCCTCGCACTCCGCCCCGTCGGCGTCCCCGCCATCGTCGTCGACGACGTCCAGACGGCGCTCGGGGCCCTCGCCCGAGCCGTCGTCGAACGGCTCGGCACCGATGTCGTCGCCCTCACCGGCTCGGCCGGCAAGACGTCCACCAAGGACCTGATCGCCCAGGTCCTCGACCGGCACGCGCCCACCGTCTGGACGCCCGGTTCGCTCAACAACGAGATCGGCCTGCCGCTCACGGCGCTCCGCGCGAGCGACGAGACCCGGCACCTGGTCCTGGAGATGGGCGCCCGCGGCATCGGGCACATCCGCTACCTCACCGGCCTCACCCCGCCCCGTATCGGCCTCGTCCTCAACGTGGGCACCGCCCACATCGGCGAGTTCGGCGGCCGGGAGCAGATCGCCGAGGCCAAGGGCGAGCTCGTCGAAGCGCTTCCGTCGGCCGAGGACGGCGGTGTCGCGGTCCTCAACGCCGACGATCCGCTGGTCCGCGCGATGGCGAGCCGCACCAAGGCCCGCGTGACCTTCTTCGGCGAAGCGGACGAAGCGGCCGTACGGGCCGAGAACGTCCGCCTCACAGAGTCCGGACAGCCTTCTTTCAGGCTTCACACACCCACCGGGTGCAGTGACGTGACCTTGCGCCTGTACGGTGAGCACCACGTGTCGAACGCGCTCGCAGCGGCCGCCGTCGCGCACGAGCTGGGCATGCCTGTCGAAGAGATCGCCACCGCGCTCTCCGAGGCCGGCACCCTGTCGCGCTGGCGCATGGAGGTCACCGAGCGTCCGGACGGCGTGACGATCGTCAACGACGCCTACAACGCGAACCCCGAGTCCATGCGAGCCGCCCTGCGCGCGCTCGCGGCCATGGGCAGGGCCGCACAGGCCCGAGGGGGTCGTACGTGGGCGGTGCTCGGCAAGATGGCCGAGCTCGGTGACGCATCGCTCGTCGAGCACGACGCGGTCGGACGGCTCGCCGTCCGGCTCAACGTCAGCAAGCTCGTGGCGGTAGGGGACAGGGAAGCGTCCTGGCTGCAACTGGGCGCATATAACGAGGGTTCGTGGGGTGAGGAGTCGGTGCACGTGTCCGACGCGCAGGCGGCTGTCGACCTGTTGCGCAGTGAGCTGCGCCCGGGGGACGTCGTCCTTGTGAAGGCTTCCAGGTCGGTCGGCCTCGAACAGGTCGCCCTGGCGCTCCTCGACACCGAGGGCGAGGTCGCCGTCCGATGAGGCAGATCCTCTTCGCGGGGGCCATCGGGCTCTTCCTGACCCTGATCGGCACCCCGCTGCTGATCAAGCTCCTCGCCCGCAAGGGGTACGGGCAGTTCATCCGCG
This sequence comes from Streptomyces aureus, assembly GCF_001418135.1. Lineage (GTDB taxonomy): Bacteria > Actinomycetota > Actinomycetes > Streptomycetales > Streptomycetaceae > Streptomyces > Streptomyces aureus_A. The sequence continues at coordinate 11,142 of NZ_LIPQ01000238.1, read as the reverse complement.
ACGACGGCCCGCGCGGCCACGCCGGGAAGAAGGGCACGCCCACCATGGGCGGCATCTCCTTCATCCTGGCCACGCTCATCGCGTACGCCCTGGCCAAGGTCATCACCGGTGAGGACCCGACGTACTCGGGCGTCCTGGTGCTGTTCCTGATGGCCGGCATGGGCCTCGTCGGCTTCCTCGACGACTACATCAAGATCGTCAAGCAGCGTTCGCTGGGCCTGCGGGCCAAGGCGAAGATGGCCGGCCAGCTGATCGTCGGCATCGCCTTCGCCGTGCTCTCGCTGCAGTTCGCGGATCTGCGGGGGCTCACCCCCGCCTCCGAGAAGCTCTCCTTCATCACGGACTTCGGCTGGTCCATCGGACCGGTGCTGTTCGTGGTCTGGGCGCTCTTCATGATCCTGGCCATGTCCAACGGCGTGAACCTGACGGACGGTCTGGACGGCCTCGCCACCGGCGCCTCGGTGATGGTCTTCGGCGCGTACACCTTCATCGGACTCTGGCAGTTCCAGGAGTCCTGTGCGAACGCCATGACCCTGACCAACCCCAACGCCTGCTTCGAGGTGCGCGACCCGCTCGACCTCGCGGTCGTCGCCTCCGCCCTGATGGGCTCCTGCTTCGGCTTCCTCTGGTGGAACACCTCTCCCGCCAAGATCTTCATGGGTGACACCGGCTCGCTCGCCCTCGGCGGCGCCCTCGCCGGTCTCGCCATCTGCTCCCGTACGGAGCTCCTGCTGGCCCTGCTCGGCGGCCTGTTCGTACTGATCACGATGTCCGTGGTCATCCAGGTCGGCTCGTTCAAGATGACCGGCAAGCGCGTCTTCCGGATGGCGCCGCTCCAGCACCACTTCGAACTCAAGGGGTGGTCCGAAGTCCTGGTCGTCGTCCGGTTCTGGATCATCCAGGGCATGTGCGTGATCGTGGGCCTGGGCCTCTTCTACGCGGGATGGGCATCGGAAAAGTGACAGAACAGCTCGACTGGAACGGCAAGAAGGTCACCGTCGCGGGACTCGGGGTGTCCGGCATCCCGGCCGCCCGCGTCCTGCACGGTCTCGGCGCGCTCGTCACCGTCGTCAACGACGGCGACGACGAGCGCTCCCGGGCCCAGGCCGCGGAACTCGAGGCGGAGGGCATCACCGTCCGCCTCGGCGACGGGGCCACCCTGCCGTCCGGCACCGAGCTGATCGTCACCACCCCCGGCTGGCGACCCGACAAGCCCCTCTTCACCGCCGCCGCGGAGGCGGGCGTGGAGATCTGGGGCGACGTCGAACTGGCCTGGCGGCTCAGGGCGCCCGGAGCGGCCCCCTGGCTCGCGGTCACCGGCACCAACGGCAAGACCACGACCGTGCGGATGCTCGCCTCGATCCTGGAGGCGGCCGGACTGCGGACCGCCGCCGTCGGCAACATCGGGGTCTCGCTCCTCGACGCCGTCCTCGGCGAGGAGCGGTACGACGTGCTGGCCGTCGAACTCTCCAGCTACCAGCTCCACTGGGCGCCGTCCGTCCGCGTCCACTCGGGCGCCGTGCTCAACCTGGCGCCCGACCACCTCGACTGGCACGGCTCCATGGAGGCGTACGCCGCCGACAAGGGCCGCATCTACGAGGGCAACCAGGTCGCCTGCGTCTACAACGTCGCCGACAAGGCCACCGAGGACCTGGTCCGCGAGGCCGACGTCGAGGAGGGCTGCCGGGCGATCGGTTTCACCCTCGGCACACCCGGTCCGTCCGAACTCGGCGTCGTCGAGGGCATCCTCGTCGACCGGGCCTTCGTCGAGAACCGGCAGAAGAACGCCCAGGAGCTCGCCGAGGTCTCCGACGTCCAGCCGCCGGCCCCGCACAACATCGCCAACGCCCTGGCCGCGGCCGCCCTGGCCCGCGCCTTCGGCGTCGACGCCAAGGCCGTACGCGACGGCCTGAAGGCCTTCCGGCCCGACCCGCACCGCATCGAACTGGTCGAGGAGGTCCAGGGGGTCGCGTACGTCGACGACTCCAAGGCCACCAACACCCACGCCGCCGAAGCCTCGTTGGCCGCCTACGATCCGATCGTCTGGATCGCCGGCGGCCTCGCCAAGGGAGCGACCTTCGACGAGCTCGTCCAGAAGTCGGCGAAGCGCTTGCGCGGGGCCGTCCTGATCGGCGCCGACCGGGCCCTGATCCGCGAAGCCCTGGCGCGACACGCCCCGGAAGTACCGGTGGTGGACCTCGACCGGACCGACACTGGGGCGATGTCCGAGGCGGTCCGAGAGGCGACCCGGCTCGCCCACGCGGGGGACACGGTGCTCCTCGCCCCGGCCTGTGCCTCGATGGACATGTTCACCAACTACAACAAGCGCGGCGAGGCCTTCGCGGACGCGGTCCGCGCCCTCGCCGCTACCGGGGACGCCTGACCCGACCCGTGGGAGGGTCCGGCGGGACCGGGCACGACCGGAGGGGGCAGCGACCATGCCGAGCAAGATCGCAGGGACACGCGGGCCCTCCGCCGTACGCGGCGGAGGGCGGACCCCCGCGACCCCGCGGCGACCCCGCGGCGGGGGCCTGCGAGGGCTCCACGAACGGGCGCGGAAGGCCTGGGACCGGCCGCTCACGGCGTATTACGTGATCATCGGCGCGGGCATGCTCATCACCGCGCTCGGCCTCGTGATGGTCTACTCCGCCTCGATGATCACGGCACTCCGCTACGAGCTGGTGCCCTCCTACTTCTTCCGGAAGCAGTTCTTCGCCGCGCTCCTGGGCACCGGACTGCTCCTGATCGCCTCACGCATGCCCGTGAAGCTCCACCGGGCCCTCGCCTACCCCATCCTGGTCGGCGCGGTCTTCCTGATGGTGCTCGTGCAGATCCCGGGGATAGGGCACTCCGTCGGCGGCAACCAGAACTGGATCTCGCTGGGCGGCCCGTTCATGCTGCAGCCCAGCGAGTTCGGCAAACTGGCGCTGATCCTCTGGGGCGCGGACCTGCTCGCCCGCAAGAACGACATGCGGCTGCTCACGCAGTGGAAGCACATGCTGGTGCCGCTGGTCCCCGGTACCTTCATGCTGCTCGGACTGATCATGCTCGGCGGCGACATGGGCACCACGATCATCCTCACCGCGATCCTCTTCGGCCTGCTGTGGACCGCCGGAGCGCCCACCCGGCTCTTCGTCGGGGTGCTCGCCGTGGCCGGCGCCCTCGGGGCGCTGCTCATCAAGACGAGCCCGCACCGGATGGACCGGTTCCAGTGCATCGGAGCCTCCGACCCCGGTGGCGAGGGAGCCCCCTGTCTGCAGGCCGCGCACGGAATCTATGCTCTGGCGTCGGGCGGATGGTTCGGTTCCGGACTCGGTGCGAGCATCGAGAAATGGGGCCAACTGCCTGAGGCGCACACCGACTTCATCTTCGCGGTCACCGGTGAGGAACTGGGTCTCGCGGGGACGCTGTCGGTACTCGCCCTGTTCGCGGCTCTAGGCTATGCGGGTATCCGCGTGGCCGGAGGCACGGAGGACCCCTTCGTGAGGTTCGCCGCGGGAGGTGTGACCACCTGGATCACGGCTCAGGCCGTGATCAACATCGGTGCGGTGCTCGGTCTGCTGCCGATCGCCGGTGTCCCGCTCCCGTTGTTCTCCTACGGTGGGTCGGCCCTGCTGCCGACCATGTTCGCCGTCGGGCTCCTCATCGCCTTCGCGCGACAGGAACCCGCCGCGAAAGCGGCCCTGGCCATGCGCCGCCCCGGCTGGGGCAAGCGGGCCGGGGTGAGATGGAAGTCGATGCGACGGCGCGTCAAGAAGCGCCCGTCCGGAGAGCGGTGAATTTCGGTGCATGTCGTACTCGCCGGCGGGGGGACCGCCGGCCACATCGAGCCCGCGCTGGCCCTCGCGGACGCCCTGCGCAGGCAGGACCCCAGCGTGGGGATCACGGCGCTCGGCACGGAGAAGGGTCTGGAGACCCGGCTCGTGCCCGAGCGGGGCTACGAGTTGGCCCTCATCCCCGCCGTACCGCTGCCCCGCAAGCCCACCCCCGAGCTGATCACCGTTCCCGGGCGGCTGCGCGGCACCATCAAGGCGGCCGAGCAGATCCTGGAGCGCACCAAGGCGGACTGCGTGGTGGGCTTCGGCGGCTACGTGGCGCTGCCCGGCTATCTGGCGGCCAAGCGCCTCGGGGTGCCGATCGTGGTCCACGAGGCCAACGCCAGGCCCGGTCTGGCCAACAAGATCGGTTCGAGGTACGCGGCCGGGGTCGCCGTCGCGACCCCGGACAGCAAGCTCCGCAACGCCCGCTACATCGGCATTCCGCTGCGGCACACCATCGCGACCCTGGACCGGGCGCGTGTGCGCCCCGAGGCGCGCGCCGCGTTCGGGCTCGACCCGAACCTGCCGACGCTCCTCGTCTCCGGCGGCTCCCAGGGCGCCCGGCGGCTCAACGAGGTGATCCAGCAGATCGCCCCGGTGCTCCAGCGCTCCGGCATCCAGATCCTGCACGCGGTCGGCCCGAAGAACGAAATGCCGCGCGTCGACAACATGCCCGGAATGCCGCCCTACGTGCCGGTACCGTACGTGGACCGGATGGATCTCGCGTACGCGGCGGCCGACATGATGCTCTGCCGTGCGGGCGCCATGACCGTCGCCGAGCTCTCCGCCGTCGGGCTGCCCGCCGCGTACGTACCGCTGCCGATCGGCAACGGCGAACAGCGGCTCAACGCCCAGCCGGTGGTCAAGGCCGGCGGTGGACTCCTCGTCGACGACGCGGAGCTGTCGCCGCAGTGGGTGCAGGGCAACGTCCTGCCCGTACTGGCCGATCCGCACCGGTTGTACGAGATGTCCCGCGCCGCCGCCGAGTTCGGCCGCCGGGACGCCGACGATCTGCTCGTCGGCATGGTGTACGAGGCGATCGCCGCGCGCCGGCAGGCGTAGCGCGGCGGCTGAGGGCAGGAGACGCCACGTGGCAGCCGGACCGACGACCGCGGAGAAGAGCGGTGCGAGCGAGTCGAAGAGGTCGTCGAAGGGCTCGTCGGACGGTCCGTCCCGCACGGGCACCCGGAATCACAAGTTCCGGGTGCCCGGCACCCGGGCGCTCCTCATCGCCCTCGCCGTTCTCCTGCTCGTGGCCGGCGGGATCTGGGCGCTCTACGGCTCGAACTGGTTCCGTGTAGAACGTGTGAAGACTTCCGGCACCTCGGTCCTGACCCCGCGTGAGGTCGAGGCCGTCGCCGCCGTCCCGATGGGCGCCCCGCTCGTCACCGTCGACACCGAGGTCATCGAGACGCGGCTCCGGGAGGGATTCCCGCGGATCGAGTCGGTGGACGTCGTGCGGTCCTGGCCGCACGGAATCGGGCTGAATGTGACGGAACGGAAGCCTGTTCTTCTGATGGAAAAGGGCGGAAAGTTCATCGAAGTGGACGCAACCGGAATGCGGTTCGCCACCGTCGACACCGCTCCCCGGGGCGTCCCCCGACTCGTCCTCGACATCGCCTCCTCGCCCAGCCTGCGCCGCTTCGACGCGGACCGGCTGCTCCGGGAGGCGGTGCGCGTCCGGGGTGAACTCCCGGCGGAAATCGCCCGGAACACTCGTGTCGTACGCGTCACCTCGTACGACTCCGTCACTCTGGAGCTGACCAGGGGGCGCACCGTCTTCTGGGGCAGCGGTGAACACGGTCCCGTCAAGGCCCGCGTTCTCACCGCGCTCCTGAAAGCCACTCCCAAAGCGGGATACTTCGATGTAAGTGCCCCCACGGCGCCCGCATCGTCCGGGAGTTGACGGGAATCACCCCTGGCCAGCCCCCTGGTTGGCCAGCGCTACGGGTGATCACATAGGGTGAAAAGAAAAACGGGAGGTTCGGCGTGTTCGTTGAACGTGCGCCACTTGTCGACTTAGTGTCCTGTTCGGAAGAGTCCAGCGAACAGAGACACTGGTAACCCTAAACTTCAACGTTAGGGTTTGGGTCGGCGTTTCGGACCGTCCCAATCGGCATCCGTCGGAGCCGCGCGAACAACCGCGCAGCGACGACACGTAACTCGAGGCGAGAGGCCTTCGACGTGGCAGCACCGCAGAACTACCTCGCAGTCATCAAGGTCATCGGTGTCGGCGGCGGTGGTGTCAATGCCATCAACCGAATGATCGAGGTCGGTCTCAAGGGCGTCGAGTTCATCGCCATCAACACCGACGCGCAAGCGCTGTTGATGAGCGACGCCGACGTCAAGCTCGACGTCGGCCGTGAACTCACCCGTGGCCTCGGCGCCGGGGCGAACCCGGCCGTCGGTCGCAAGGCGGCAGAGGACCACCGTGAGGAGATCGAGGAGGTCCTCAAGGGGGCCGACATGGTCTTCGTCACCGCCGGAGAGGGCGGCGGCACCGGCACCGGCGGCGCACCCGTCGTCGCCAACATCGCGCGCTCGCTCGGCGCCCTCACGATCGGTGTGGTCACCCGGCCGTTCACCTTCGAGGGCCGCCGTCGCGCCAACCAGGCGGAGGACGGCATCGCCGAGCTCCGCGAAGAGGTCGACACCCTCATCGTGATCCCCAACGACCGGCTCCTGTCGATCTCGGACCGTCAGGTCTCCGTGCTCGACGCCTTCAAGTCGGCCGACCAGGTGCTGCTGAGCGGTGTGCAGGGCATCACCGACCTCATCACCACCCCCGGTCTGATCAACCTCGACTTCGCCGACGTCAAGTCGGTCATGTCCGAGGCCGGTTCGGCCCTGATGGGCATCGGCTCCGCCCGCGGCGACGACCGCGCCGTGGCGGCGGCGGAGATGGCGATCTCCTCGCCGCTCCTCGAGGCCTCCATCGACGGCGCCCGTGGCGTGCTGCTCTCCATCTCCGGCGGCAGCGACCTCGGTCTCTTCGAGATCAACGAGGCCGCGCAGCTGGTCAGCGAGGCCGCCCACCCCGAGGCCAACATCATCTTCGGTGCCGTCATCGACGACGCCCTCGGCGACGAGGTCCGGGTCACCGTCATCGCGGCCGGCTTCGACGGCGGCCAGCCGCCGGCCCGCCGGGACAACATCATCGGCTCGGTCTCCGCCAAGCGCGAGGAGCCGGCCCCGGCGCCCCGCCACGTCGAGACCTCCCGCCCGCTGGGCGGCCTCGGTACGGTCGCCCCGCGCGAGGAGCCGGTCCAGGCTCCGGCCGAGCCCGCGCCGGCGGTCAACGAGACCCCGCTGTCGGCGGCCCCCCCGGTCGTCCCGCCGGCCCGTCCGTACGCGGACAGCCAGGCCGAAGAGCTGGACGTCCCGGACTTCCTGAAGTGATAGGACAGCGCTTCGACGCGAACGGCGCGCACTTCGCCTTCACCGACAGGTGGGGCGGGGTGAGCGCCGTTCCGTACGAGGAGCTCAACCTCGGCGGCGCGGTGGGGGACACCTCCGAGGCGGTACGCACCAACCGGGCGCTCGCGGCCGGCGCCCTCGGGCTCGACCCCGCGTCGGTGGTCTGGATGAACCAGGTCCACGGCGCGGACGTCGCCGAGGTCGAGGGGCCGTGGGGCACCGACGGGATCCCGTCGGTGGACGCCCTCGTCACCTCCCGGCCCGGACTCGCCCTCGCCGTCCTCACCGCGGACTGCGTCCCCGTCCTCCTCGCCGATCCGGTGGCCGGGGTCGCGGCCGCCGCCCACGCCGGGCGGCCCGGGATGGTGGCGGGCGTCGTTCCCGCCGCGGTCGCGGCCATGATCGATCTCGGCGCCGACCCCGCCCGCATCGTCGCCCGCACCGGCCCCGCCGTCTGCGGGCGTTGCTACGAGGTGCCGGAGGCCATGCGGGCCGAGGTCGCCGGGACCGAGCCCGCCGCCTGGGCCGAGACGAGCTGGGGCACCCCGGCCGTCGACGTCACCGCCGGAGTCCTCGCCCAGCTCGAACGGCTCGGCGTCACGGATCGGCAGGCCAGTGTGGTCTGCACCCGGGAATCCGGTGACCACTACTCGTACCGCCGCGATCGCACCACGGGGCGACTCGCGGGATATGTCTGGTTGGACTGAGAAGAGACATGACGGACCGCACGTCGGAACTCGCCGAGAATCTGGCCCGGGTGGAGGCGCGCATCGCAGCCGCCTGTGCCGCCGCCGGGCGCCCGCGGGAAGAGGTGACGCTCGTCGTGGTCACCAAGACCTACCCCGCGAGCGACGTGAGAATCCTCCACGGACTCGGCGTACGGCACGTCGCCGAGAACCGGGACCAGGACGCCGCCCCGAAGGCGGCCGCCTGCGCCGACCTTGATCTGACCTGGCACTTCGTGGGTCAGTTGCAGACCAACAAGGTCAGATCCGTGGTGGGTTATGCCGATGTGGTGCAGTCTGTCGACCGCTTGAAGCTCGTTTCCTCGCTTTCCGCGGCCGCGGAGAAGGAGGGCCGCGAGCTCGGCTGTCTCCTCCAGGTCGCGCTCGACGCCGAGTCGGGCGAGCGGGGTGACCGCGGCGGGATCGCACCCGACGGGATCGAGGAGTTGGCGGCCGCGGTGGACGCCGCCCCGGGGCTGCGACTCGACGGACTCATGACCGTCGCCCCGCTCTCCGGCCCGTACGCGGGACGGCAACGCGCCGCCTTCGACCGGCTGATGGATTTGTCGACTGCCCTGCGCGCGACCCGTCCGGCTGCGAACATGGTGTCAGCAGGGATGAGTGCGGACCTCGAAGAGGCCGTCGCTGCCGGGGCGACACACGTACGCGTCGGTACGGCGGTACTCGGAGTCCGCCCGAAGCTCGGGTAACGTCGCGAAGCAAGTCGGACCACAGCAGAAAATATGGTCATTCCGCAGAACGGCGGGACGACCCGTGGATCGCGGGCACTTGGTGACGCTGCGACATTGGCCAGTATGGCGATCCACCACAGAGCGGAGGACTCAGAGAATGGCCGGCGCGATGCGCAAGATGGCGGTCTACCTCGGCCTCGTGGAGGACGATGGGTACGACGGCCGGGGCTTCGACCCCGACGACGACTTCGAACCCGAGCTGGAGCCGGAGCCCGAGCGCGACCGGCGCCACATCGCCCCCCCGCGACAGGTGGAGCGTGAGGAGCCGGTACGAGTGGTGCAGCCTCCGGCCCCCCGCGAGCCGATGTCCCATTCTGTTCCGGTACTCGCCGAAAGCGGACGTCCGGCCCGAATTGCCCCCGTGGCATCCATCACACCCGAACGTCCCAGCATGGAGAAGAACGCACCCGTGATCATGCCCAAGGTCGTGTCCGAGCGGGAGCCCTACCGCATCACCACGCTGCACCCCCGGACCTACAACGAGGCCCGTACCATCGGGGAACACTTCCGTGAGGGCACCCCGGTGATCATGAACCTCACGGAGATGGACGACACGGACGCGAAGCGACTTGTCGACTTTGCCGCCGGACTCGTCTTCGGGCTCCATGGCAGCATTGAGCGCGTGACGCAGAAGGTGTTCCTGTTGTCGCCTGCTAACGTCGATGTCACGGCGGAGGACAAGGCCCGGATCGCAGAGGGCGGATTCTTCAACCAGAGCTGAGAACACGAGAACCGGACGGACCGGTCGCGAAGCGGCCGGAACAAGTGAGAGCACGTAGGTCAGGGGAGAGGGAAACGCGGGATGGGCGTCGCACTACAGGTGGTCTACATCGTGCTGATGTGCTTCCTCGTCCTCCTCATCGTCCGACTTGTCATGGACTACGTCTTCCAGTTCGCCCGTTCATGGCAACCCGGTAAGGCGATGGTGGTCGTCCTTGAGGCCACCTACACTGTCACCGATCCACCGCTCAAGCTTCTGCGGCGACTCATCCCGCCGCTGCGTCTCGGGGGCGTGGCACTCGACCTGTCCTTCTTCGTTCTGATGATCATCGTCTACATCCTGATCTCCATCGTGAGCAGCTTCGCGAGGTGAATGTGGACGATACGGTCTTGCCGACTGCCGACGACTACGTAGAGGTGAAGAAGAGATGCCGCTGACCCCCGAGGACGTGCGGAACAAGCAGTTCACGACCGTCCGCCTCCGAGAAGGCTATGACGAGGACGAGGTCGATGCCTTCCTCGACGAGGTCGAGGCCGAGCTGACCCGCCTGCTCCGCGAGAACGAGGACCTGCGCGCCAAGCTGGCCGCCGCGACCCGTGCCGCCGCGCAGAACCAGCAGCAGCAGGGGATGCGCAAGCCCCCGGAGCAGCAGGATCGTCCCGTCGGTCCCGGCGCGCCCGTGCCCGCCGCCATATCCGGACCGCCGGTCCAGCAGCAGCCGCCGCAGATGGGCCCGCCGCAGCTTCCGTCCGGTGCCCCGCAGCTTCCCGCCGGCCCGATGCAGGGTGGCCCCATGCAGGGCGGCCCCATGCAGGGTGGTCCGATGCAGGGCGGCCCGATGGGTCCCGGCCCGATGCAGGGCGGCCCCATGGGTCACCCGCAGCAGCAGATGCAGCAGCAGATGCCGCCGCAGATGCAGCAGCCCCAGCAGGGTCCCGGTGGCGACAGCGCCGCGCGTGTCCTCTCGCTGGCCCAGCAGACCGCCGACCAGGCGATCGCCGAGGCCCGCTCCGAGGCCAACAAGATCGTCGGCGAGGCGCGCTCGCGCGCCGAGGGCCTGGAGCGGGACGCCCGCGCCAAGGCGGACGCTCTTGAGCGGGACGCGCAGGAGAAGCACCGCGTCGCGATGGGCTCCCTGGAGTCCGCCCGCGCCACGCTGGAGCGCAAGGTCGAGGACCTGCGCGGCTTCGAGCGCGAGTACCGTACGCGTCTGAAGTCGTACCTGGAATCGCAGCTGCGTCAGCTGGAGACCCAGGCCGACGACTCGCTCGCCCCGCCGCGCACCCCGGCCACGGCCTCGCTGCCGCCGGCCCCGTCGATGGCCTCGGCCGGCGCCGGTGCGCCGTCCTACGGCGGCAACGGCGGGATGGGTGGTGGACCGTCCATGGGCGGCGCCCCGTCCTACGGCGGCCAGCAGCAGATGTCCCCGGCGATGACCCAGCCGATGGCTCCGGTCCGTCCGCAGGCTCCGCAGCCGATGCAGCAGGCGCCGGCGCCGATGCGTGGCTTCCTGATCGACGAGGACGACAACTGACGGCGCGAGATCGCGCGATGAGCGCGTAGCCGTCGGCAGGCTGAAGGGCCGGGCCCCGGGAAACCGGGGCCCGGCCCTTTGCCGTACCCGGGCCCGGCGCGGCGCGGCCGGTGGGCGCCCGATGACTCCGCAGAACGGCGCCCACCGGCCGCGCCGGCCGGGCCTCGCGGGGGTG
>NZ_LIPQ01000237.1 GCF_001418135.1 Streptomyces aureus | reverse complement strand
TCGTCGCCGCCGGCGCGCCGCCGGAAGGAGCCCAGGACGAGCGCGGTCTCGCCGGCGCGGCCGTCGGAGACGAGAAGCCGGTCGAGCTCGGCGCCGGAGTCGTCACGCAGCCGGATGCCGGCGTCGGTGAACCCGCCGAGGTCGGCGTCCGGGTTGACCTCGGGGTCGACGGCGGCGACGAGCACGAGCCGGTCGGCGGAGGACGGCAGGGCGTCGAAACCGACCCGGACGGCGGCCCGGTCGCCGGGCGGGGCGGCGACCATGGCGACGGAACCGTCGGGCGTGGAGGGGTTGTTGAAGAAGACGAACCACTCGTCGCCGAGCACCCGCTGACCGGAGCAGACGAGCGCGCAGACGTCGAGGGCGGCGGACCCGGCCCAGTCCATCCCGAGGAGATTGAAGTCGGCGTCGGCCTCGGCGGTGGGGGCGGCGACGGGCGCGGCGGGCGACGCGGGTGACGCCCCGGACCCCAGCCGCCCGCGAAGTCCGTGCTGATGCAGCAGATCGACGAGCTCGACGCCGGAGATCAGGGTCAGCGGCTTGCCGTTGGCGAAGGTGTAGGAGCCGGGTCCGAACCCGGAAGTGGTGACGAGGACCCCCTTGTTGGCGCCGGCGCTCTGCACGGTCCCGAAGAGGTCGCGCACGGCGGAGGGCGGAACGGTGTTCCGGTACCGCTTCACCTGGACGAGGATCGACCCGCCGCTGATGGGGTCGGGGTCCAGGGCCTCGACGTCGACGCCGCCGTCGTTGGACCGCTGGGTGGTGACGGCCTGCAGGCCCCGGGCCCGGAAGAGCTGGGCGACCAGCCCCTCGAAGGCGATCGGATCCATGGCGAGCAGATCGGGCTCGTCCCCGTCCCCCTGCACGACCACCTCGGCCCCGACCTGCTCGGGAGTCCACAGGGGGGCGACGGCCACGCGCTCGTCGGGCTTGGCGGAGAGCCGACCGCCGAGGGCGCCGGTCACGCACTCCACGGCCCCGACGAACTCCAGGTTGAGCCGCTCGAAGACGTCCCGCCCGACGGCGACGGAGGCGACGCAGACGCGCCCGGCGAGCCCGGTGGCGGGGTCGACGCCACCGACGTACCCGTTGAGGGTGACGGCCTCCAGAGCGCCGGATCGATCGGCGCGGAAGAGCTCGTGCAGCGCGAGGAGAACGCTCTGGGCGAGCACGTCGCGATAGAGGGCGCGCCGCTGGGTGACGGGCCGGGGGACGTCCCTCTCCTGATCGGTACCGGGAAGGTACTTGACCCCCTTGGCCTCGGGCACGACGTCGTACCCGGGCAGGTCCCAGTCGAGGACGAGCCGGCGCCGGCCGCGCTCGTAGGCGGCGGACACCTCGCGAGGAAAACCCTCGGGCCAGGCGGTGGAGGCGAAGAGCACGGCGGAGAAGAACTCGACGACGGTCTCGGGATCCCCGCCGCCGAGGGCGGCCCCGGTCCCGGCGACCCCACGGTTGTGGGCACGTATCTCGTCGAGCCGGGCGGCGGCCCATTCGTCGTACGCCCTCCGGTAGGCGGCCAACTGCTCCACCCGCCGTGCCTCGGCGGCCTGGGCGGCGTACCAGTCCCGCTCGAACCGGGCGCGCGCGTCCCGCTCGGCCTGGGCCCGTCCGGAGGCGGTCCAGGAGGCCTCGGGCTGATAGAACCGCTGATCGGGCATGGGTACGGGCTCCCCGAGCGGCCCGGGAGTGAACGGCTCGACGGTCTCGGCCCTCCGCAGCGTGTCGACGCTGAAGGCGGGCACCCGGCAACCGGCGGCCAGCAGCCCTTCGAGCACCCGCACGCGCGCGTCCAGCTCCTGGGTCCGCCGCAGGGCGTCGGCCTCGCGCTGCTGCCGGTAGGCGGCCTTCTGCTCCCGCTGCATGCGGGCGACGTCCCGGTCGTACGCCCGCTGCACCCGCTCGGCCTCGCGCTGCTGCCGCAGCACGGCCTGATGCTGCCCCTCCCGCTGCCGCTGCGCCACCCGCTGCTGCTCGGCCCACACCCCGATCAGCCCCCCGGAACGCCGCCCCATCAGCCC
>NZ_LIPQ01000236.1 GCF_001418135.1 Streptomyces aureus | reverse complement strand
GCCCCCATGGGGGCCGTGTGCTGCGCGGGAACCTGAACGGGTCGAGCGGTGTATGGAGGAGTAGGGGCTTGTCCGTATGGCACCGCCGAGGTCGGTGCCCGGTCGAAGGAGGGGGTCGGGTGGCCGACCGGCGGGGGCAGGTGGAAGCTGCCCGTCTCGGAGGGCCCGGGCAGCGGCGCGGGAGCCGCGGCCGGAGCGGCGAGCGGGGCCGTGGCCGGGGTGACCGGGTGCTGGGGCTGGTAGTGCGGCTGTGGGGGCTGCTGCTGGGGTGGTACGAGCAGGGCGCCGGGCGTCGGTACGGCGCCGGGCGCGGCGGCCGTGGCGGCATCACCCTGGGCGGCCGTGGCCGCGTCGCCGACCGGGCCGGTGGGAGCGGCGGTGCCGGCGGGGCCCGTCGGGCCCTGGGGGCCGAAGCCGGGCGGCAGGGGGCCGAGTTGGTCGAAGATCTCGACCCGCTCCTCGTCGGGGCGCGGCTCGGGAAGCATGTCGACGGCGGCGGTCAGGGCCTTGCGTGCGCCCGTGGCCGTCCGGAAGCGGGCCTGCGGATCGGGCTGCAGCAGACCGGCGAGCACCTGCCACAGGGGCTCCGGGACACCCTCGGGGGCGCCGGGAGTGCCGTGCGTGAGGAAATGCTCGACGAGGGCCTGCGAGTCCGGCTTGCGGCCCTGGAGCAGATAGAGGGCGACCAGGCCGACGGCGAAGAGGTCGGCGGTGAAGTCGGGTTCGGCACCGAGGAGCTGCTCGGGCGCGAAGTAGCCGGGCGTGCCCACCACGTAGTTGGTCTCGGTGAGGCGGGGCTCCCCCTTGCGCATGGAGATGCCGAAGTCGGACAGCCGCAGATGCGGCCGTCCGGTCCCGGTGACGTCCATCAGGATGTTCGCGGGCTTGATGTCGCGGTGCACGACCCCCTCGGCGTGCACCGTGGCCAGGCCCGAGAGCAGCTGGTCGAGCAGGACGCAGACGAACCGGGGCGGCAGCGGGCCGTAGTCGCCGATGACGTGCGCCAGGGAGCCGCCTGCGACCAGGTCCATGGTGAACAGGACCTTGTCGTCGTCGGCGGCCCAGCTGGCCGGAGCGAGGACGTGCGGATGGTCGATCCGCAGCGCCTGCTCGCGCACGAAGCGGAGCAGCGTGTGCGCGTCGCTCTGCAGGAGCACCTTGGCCGCCACATAGCGGCGGCGCCGGTGGTCCCAGGCGCGCCACACGGCGCCCGCCCCGCCCCGTCCGATCGGGTCGACCAGCTCGTACCGACCAGCGAATACCTCACCCATCGTGCTGTGTCCGCTCCCCGTTGACTCGTCTGTGGGCGATCCCGGCCGGCTGCCGACCGCGTCAGTTCTGGTGCGACTCGTAGTGCGCGACCGCGTCCGCGGTGCGCCCCGCGCCGTACACCCGGAGGAACTCTGCCAGTTCCGGGTGGGCCGGGGCGAGGGAGTCGGCGGCGTCGATGATGTCGCCCGCAGCGGCTACGGAGCGCAGCAGCGACTGGATCTCGCGGACCACCCGGCGGACGGTCGGAGCGCCCGAGCCGGTGGCAGGCTGGCCGGTGCTGGTGAGGACGGAGCCGCCCTGCGACTTCTTGACCTCGTCCATCCGGTCGGTGGCCTCGGCGGCGCTGACGGTGCCGTCGGCGACCTGCACCGCGAGCTCCTGGAGGGCCTGGACGCGCTGGACGACGGCCGGGTTCCCGATCTTGGCCCGCTGGCCGCTCATCAGCTGGGACAGCATGGGCGCGGACAATCCCAGCACGGCCGCGAGCCTGGCCTGATTGAGTCCGAGATCGTCGATCAGCCTACGGAAGAGCGCCCCCAGCGGCTCTCCGTACCAACTGCGCTGAAGCTCTCTGGCTCGCGCCGTGGCTTCCTGCTGCGCTGCGTCCATTTCTTCTCCCCATCCCTAGGTTCGCCACTGCGAACCTCGCTCAGCATCTTACGGAGAGTGGTCGCCGACCGGGAGTCCCAATCCTTTTGCGGGACATGGGGGGTGACCCGGTACTCTGTTCTCGTTCCGGGGCCTTAGCTCAGTTGGTAGAGCGCTGTCTTTGCATGGCAGATGTCAGGGGTTCGACTCCCCTAGGCTCCACGACAAGCACCCCCTGTGAACTGCGGAAACGCAGGTCACAGGGGGTGCTTTGCGTGGTGGTGCCGGAGGGGTCCGGGGGCGGCGGTCGGGGGTCCTTGCCCGCGGCGAAGGACACGGCCGAGCCGATGGCCTTCGCGTCTCCCGCCGCCTCGGCTCCGCCGATGCCGAGGGAGATCCCGGCGGACGCGTACCAGCAGGGTTCCGCGAAGACACGGCCACGCTCGACGGGCGGCCGCGGTGTGGACGCTGCTCCGGACGGGTGGTGTTCATCGGAAGAACTGCGCGACGGCGGCGACGTTCCGTGGAAATCGGGAGCGCATCCACATCATGAGGAAAGTACGTAAAGCGCGCAAACCGAAATGAACCATTCGAGAACGTCACGAAAGTGAGGGGCCATGGCCACCGCCAAGGTCAAGCAGTTCTGGACCGCCTTCATCTCCGTCCTCTTCGCCCTGCTCGCCTCCGTCGGCCTGGCGGGCACCGCCGCCGCGACCCAGCAGCCCGCCGTCCAGCAGCCCGAGGAGCCGGTCGGCCCCACCACGGCCGCACCCGCCGTCGGGGAGAAGCGGGCCGCGCTCGCCTCCGTACCGGCACAGAGGGCTCACCGGTGGCCGCTCGTCGGGGACCGGTCCCTGCCGCCCACGATCAAGCAGCGCATCGCCGCCGAGGCCCACGGTTCCTCTCCCGCCACCCGGAACCGCTCCGCTTCCGGCGCGACCACCGTGGCCGAGAGCGACGAGCCGGCCGCGCTGACGGAGCTGGCGCTCGCCGCGTCGGCGTAGGGCGCGGGGAGACGTCGATGCGCACTCCCCACACCCGTACCCGCACGTGTGCCCGCACCACCCGCACCACCCGCACCTCTGCGTACGACGTCGCTTCGTACGACCGGGCGGGAGCAGGCAGGACCCCCGCGGAGCCGAACCGGATCCCGGCAGAACCCGGCAGGACGCCGGTTACCGCAGCAGGACCCGGCAGGACGCCGGGAACGGCAGGACCACGCAGGACTCCCGCGACGGCAGGACCCGGCAGAGGCCCTGTGGACAGGACTCGGCAGCACCCCACGCGAACCAGGACCCCGGCAGACATCGGCAGGGCCCTGGTGGAACCCGGAAGAACCTCGGCAGCACCCAGCGGTACCCCGGTCGGTCAGCGGCGCTCGTCGCGTTCGGCGGCCTCTTCCGCCGCGGCGGCGGCTTCGGCCTCGGACTCCTTGGCCTCCACATCCGGGTCGAGGGAATCCCCACCCTCGTCGTAGGACGTCAGTACGGAACCCTCCTCCTCCACCTCGGTGGCAGCGGGCGGCTCGACCAGCCAGTCGGGATTGGCCTGCTTGTCCCACCACTTCCAGGCGGCGAACGCGCCGCCGGCGAGAACGCCCAGGACCAAGAGGCCCTTGGCGAGGCGTCCGGCCCGTGCCCGACGCTCGTGCTTCCTCACGATCTTCTGGATTTCCCTCGGTGTCACCTGACCGCGCAGCGCGGCCCAGGCTGCGGTGGAACGCGCCCCGGCCTCCTCAAGGACGGGACCGGTCACGGCGACCGCCTGCTCGACACGTGGAACGGTGTAGTCGGCCGCCTGACGGCAGGCCCAGCGGGTCTTGACCGCCGCACGCTGTGCGGCCGCGTCGACCCGCGGCGGTACATGCGGTGCGACGTACGAGTCGTACTGCACACGAGCCTGCGCCTTGGCCTGTTGAGCGGCCTTCGAGACTTTCGGCGCGATCAGCACACGCGCCTCATGGGCGTAGTGCGCGGCCTGGTCCTTGGCCGTGCCGGCGTACGGCGCCACCACTTCCGCGGCGTGCAGGACGCTCTCCTTCGCCGAATCTGACGCGGCGCGCACGCTGTCCATGCGGGTCACGGGATTCCTCCTCCTCGGTGGCGACGATGTCGGTTTTTCACCTTTCCATCCTTTTCGGAATCATGCCCCCCAAAGCCAAGTCCGGCATGCGGGGTGGGCATCCGGGGCATGCGAGGATCGGACACGCCAGAGACAGACGTGGGCATGACGCGACATGACGTGGACGGAAGGCGACCGTGGCCGAGCAGCTGTACGCGATCCTCAAGACCAGCCTGGGTGACATCGAGGTGCGGCTGATGCCGTTCCACGCCCCGAAGACGGTCAGGAACTTCGTCGAGCTGGCCGGCGGTGAGCGCGAGTGGACGCACCCCGCGACCGGCACGGTCTCCTCGGACCCGCTCTACGACGGCACGGCCTTCCACCGGGTCATCAAGGGATTCATGATCCAGGCCGGTGACCCGCTGGGGAACGGCACGGGCGGTCCCGGCTACGAGTTCGCCGACGAGTTCCACCCGGAGCTCTTCTTCGACCGTCCCTACCTGCTGGCCATGGCCAACGCCGGCCCGGGTACCAACGGATCGCAGTTCTTCGTCACCGTCGCCCCCGCGACCTGGCTGAACCGCAAGCACACGATCTTCGGCGAGGTGGTCGACAAGGAGAGCCGGAAGGTCGTGGACGCGATCGCGGCCACCGCGACCGACCCGCACACCGAGCGACCGCTGCAGGACGTGGTCATCGAGTCCGTGGTGATCGAGAAGCGCTGAGGCGGAAGGGACGGCACCTCTTCATGGAACCGAAACCCTCCGAGAACGCGCACGCCGGTCTGCCGCGCTGCTACCGCCACCCCGAGGTGGAGACCGGCATCCGCTGCACGCGCTGCGAGAAGCCGATCTGCCCCACGTGCATGGTCTCCGCATCGGTCGGCTTCCAGTGCCCCGACTGCGTTCGCAACGGTTCGGGGACCGGCCACGCCGCCGACGCCAACCAGCCGCGGACGCTCGCGGGCGGCCGGGTCGCGGCGGACGACCGCCTCGTCACCAAGATCCTCATCGGGATCAACCTCGCGGTCTACCTCGCCGTCCTGGCGTTCGGTGACCGGCTCGTCGACGAGCTCGTGCTCATCGGCTACGCCTACAGCCCGACGCTCGGCGAGCTCGTCGGGGTCGCCGACGGCGAGTGGTACCGGCTGCTGACCTCGACCGTCCTCCACCAGGAGGTCTGGCACATCCTCTTCAACGTGCTGGGCCTGTGGGTGATCGGCGGGATCGTGGAGCCCGAGCTGGGCCGGATCCGGTACGCGGCCCTGTGTCTGCTCTCCGGGCTCTCCGGCTCCGTACTGGCCTATCTCGTCGCCGCGCAGAACCAGCCCTCGCTCGGTGCCTCCGGCGTCGTCTACGGGCTGATCGGCGCCTGGGTGGTCCTCGCCCGCCGGCGCCGTCACGACATGCGGCCGGTGATCCTCTTCGTGGCCCTGTCGCTGCTGATGACATTCACCCGACCGGGGATCTCCTGGGAGGCCCATGTCGGTGGTCTGGTCGCGGGTGCCGTGGTGACGTACGCGCTCGTGCACGCGCCGAGGGTCCGCCGGGACCTGGTGCAGTACGGGGCGCTGGCCCTGGTGCTGCTGCTCGACGTGGGGATCGTGCTGGCCCGTACGGCGACGCTCACCTGAGCGCACAGGGCTGTGGACGAGCTTCTCTGTGAGCTTTCCCCAGAGTTATCCACAGTGCGTGGCGGTCCCTCCCCACTCTTTGGGGAAAGACCGCACCCCTCGCCTCTGACCTGGCATTTCTCCAGGGAGGCGAGGGGTGTTGTGGGCTCCGGCGAGGGTGATTCCGGTCATACCGGCGTCAACCTCGCGCGAGTTATCCACAGATCTTCGTAAGTTATCCAGTGCTGTGCACAACGCTGTGGATAAGTTCAGGGGAGAGCTTGACGAGTAGCCGGTACGGACGCTAGACGGCCGCCGTACCCCTGCTGTTCGTCGCTACTTCCACTGGGTGGAGACACCGAACCCGGCCGCGATGAAGCCGAAGCCCACCACGATGTTCCAGTTCCGGATCGACTCGATCGGCATCGAACCGTCGGTGACGTAGAAGACCACGATCCACACCAGACCGATGGCGAACAGCGCGAGCATCACCGGCGCCACCCAGCTGCGGTTGGTCAGCTTGATCGAGGTGGCCTGCTTCGCGGGCGGAGGCGTGAAGTCGGCCTTCTTGCGGATACGTGACTTCGGCACGAGGGACTCTCCTGTCGATGCGCTGCGTGACCGCGCAGGGAACTGTGGCTGGCGCCGGGATGTGACGAAGGAGGACGACTGCGTCCCCCAGGCGTCCGTTAGCGTAGTGGTTCCGCGGCACCGAAGGGGATCAGGGTACGTTGAGCAATTCCGCCGGCACTCCCGAAGGACCTGGCCGCACCGCGAGGTGGCGCCCCGTCCAGGTGCTCACCCTTGCCGTTTTCGCCCTCGCCGGACTGATCTTCGTCACGAGCTTCAACACCGCCAAGGGCACCAACATCCGCACCGACGCCTCGCTCCTGCGGCTCTCCGACCTGATCGAGGAGCGCAGCCACAAGAACGCGGGCCTCGACGAGTCCACCTCCGCCCTCCGCGCCCAGGTCGACTCCCTCGCCGCCCGCGACGACGGCTCCACGCGCGCGGAGGACCGGAGACTCGACGCGCTCGAGGCGGCGGCGGGCACCACCGAGGTCTCCGGCTCCGGTCTCACCGTCACCCTCGACGACGCCCCGCCGAACGCCCAGGCCGCCCCCGGCTACCCCGAGCCGCAGGCCAACGACCTGGTCATCCACCAGCAGGACCTCCAGGCCGTCGTCAACGCGCTGTGGCAGGGCGGCGCCGAGGGCATCCGGGTCATGGACCAGCGGCTCATCTCCACCAGCGCCGTGCGCTGCGTCGGCAACACCCTGATCCTCCAGGGCCGCGTCTACTCGCCCCCGTACAAGATCACCGCCGTCGGTGACCGGGGGAAGCTGAACAGGGCCCTCGCGGGCTCCCCGGCGATCCAGAACTACCAGCTGTACGTGAAGGCGTACGGGCTCGGCTGGAAAGTCGACGAGCACAGGGCGGTGACTCTTCCCGGGTACTCGGGCACAGTGGACCTCCACCAAGCGAAGCCGGTGAGCTGACACCACGCGCGCGGCCGGGGTGGCACCGCCGGGAGCCGACTGCGGGAGGGGCGCTTGCGTCTCGTCGTGAGGACCTTCAGCGAGCTGTGCATCACCGTCGGCGCCCTGATCGTGCTCTTCGTCGTGTACGTCCTGTACTGGACCGGGGTCCAGGCCGCGAGCGCGAGCGCCGGCCAGATCGACACCCTCCAGCGCGAGTGGACCAGCACCCCGGTCCGTACCGCCGCTCCCGTCCCCGAGGTCGTGCCGCACGCCCCCGGCCGGGGCATCGCCGTCATGTACGTCCCCCGGCTCGGCAAGGACTGGAAGTGGCCCGTCCTCCAGGGCACCGAGGTCGGCACCCTGAAGAAGGGGCTCGGCCACTACACCGGCACCGCGCGCCTCGGCGAGACCGGCAACTTCGCCGTCGCCGGCCACCGCCGCACG
Organism: Streptomyces aureus; assembly: GCF_001418135.1. GTDB lineage: Bacteria > Actinomycetota > Actinomycetes > Streptomycetales > Streptomycetaceae > Streptomyces > Streptomyces aureus_A. Next base: position 10,995 of record NZ_LIPQ01000236.1, on the reverse strand, counting down.
TATGGCGACCCCTTCAAGGACTTCCCCCGGCTGCGCGAGGGCGACGCGATCGTCCTCACCGACGGGACGACGTGGTTCACCTACCGCGTCGACCGCGCCCCCTACCGGACCGTGCCCACCGATGTCGGCGTCATCGACCCCGTACCCGCGAAGTCCGGATTCGACGGGCCCGGCCGCTATCTCACCCTCACCACCTGCGAACCCGAGTGGGGCAGCAGCCACCGGCTCGTCGTCTGGGCACACCTCGACGCCACCCGGCCGGTCGCCGACGGTCGTCCACAGGCTTTGGACAGCTGACCCCCCACGGCCCCCTCGCCCCGTACTCTGGTCCCCGTAACGAACGGAAGGGGCGGTCGACGTCATGTACGGCTGGATCTGGCGGCATCTGCCGGGCAACGCGTGGGTGCGGGCGCTGATCTCGATCGTGCTGGTCCTCGCGGTCGTGTACGCCCTCTTCCAGTACGTGTTCCCCTGGGCGGAGCCGCTGCTTCCGTTCAACGATGTGACGGTGGACGGCCAGTGAGCGCGCGAATTCTCGTCGTCGACAATTACGACAGCTTCGTCTTCAACCTCGTTCAGTACCTCTACCAGCTCGGCGCGGAGTGCGAAGTCCTCCGCAACGACGAGGTCGAGCTGAGCCACGCCCAGGACGGCTTCGACGGCGTCCTGCTCTCGCCCGGCCCCGGCGCGCCCGAACAGGCCGGGGTCTGCATCGACATGGTCCGGCACTGCGCGGCCACCGGCGTGCCCGTCTTCGGCGTCTGCCTCGGCATGCAGTCGATGGCCGTGGCGTACGGCGGTGTCGTCGACCGGGCGCCCGAGCTGCTGCACGGCAAGACCTCCCTCGTCACCCACGAGGGGCAGGGCGTCTTCGCGGGGCTGCCCTCGCCGTTCACCGCGACCCGCTACCACTCGCTCGCCGCCGAGCCCGCCGCCCTGCCGGCCGAGCTCCAGGTCACCGCGCGGACCGAGGACGGCATCATCATGGGCCTGCGCCACCGCGAACTGCCCGTCGAGGGCGTCCAGTTCCACCCCGAGTCGGTGCTCACCGAGCACGGACACCTGATGCTCGCCAACTGGCTGGAGCAGTGCGGAGACAAGGGGGCGGTCGGACGGTCGGCGGGGCTCGCGCCGGTGGTGGGCAAGGCCGTCGCGTGACGACGGGCTCTCCGTGGTTCCGGGCGACGACGAACGAGCCGGAGCCCGAGCCGATACCCGCGGACCCCTACGCGGTCCCCTCGCCGTACCAGGAACCGGCTGCGTCCCCGTACCCGTACACCGAGCAGGCCTACCAGGCGCCCGCACAGCCGTACCAGGACCCCGCACAGGCCTACCAGGAACCCACGCAGACGCACCGGGACCCCGCACAGGCGTACGGGGAGCCCTCGCAGGGGTACCGGGAGCCCCAGCCCGGCTACGAGGCTCCTCACCAGGCCCCCTACGACGCTCCCCGCGAGGCCCGCCGCGAGGACGCCTACGACGCTCCCCGCCAGGCTCCGCGCGAGGACGCCTACACGGCCCCGTACGAGCCGTACGAGACCCCCGAGGTCCCGCGGCCCTCCGTGGGCGACACGACCGTTCTGGAGGCCGTGGAGCCCCTTCCCGGGCCCGGCCGGGCAGAACGCCGCCGAGCGGCCAAGGGCGGCAGCAGGGGCAAGGGCCGTCGAGGCGCCCCGACCGCCCCCGCGGCCGGCGCCCCGACCGGCGAACCGCCCGCGGCGCCGCTCTCCCGCGTCGAGGCCCGGCGCGCCGCACGCGCCGCCAAGGACAGCGTCGGCGTCGTCGCCAGCCGCGCCGTCGGGGAACTCTTCATCACCTTCGGCGTCGTCATGCTGCTCTTCGTCACCTACCAGCTGTGGTGGACGAACATCCTCGCCGGCCAGGAGACCGACCGGGCCAAGGAACAGATCGAGGACACCTGGGCCAAGGGCGACGCCGAGAAGAACGACAGCAAGCCGGGGGCCTTCGAACCCGGCGAGGGCTTCGCCATCATGTACATCCCCAAGCTGGACGTCGTCGTCCCCGTCGCCGAGGGCATCAACAAGGCGAAGGTCCTCGACAAGGGCATGGTCGGCCACTACGCCGAGGGCAAGCTCAAGACGGCCATGCCCTCCGACAAGCAGGGCAACTTCGCCGTCGCCGGCCACCGCAACACCCACGGCGAGCCGTTCCGCTACATCAACCAGTTGAAGCCCGGCGACCCGATCGTCGTCGAGACCCGGAACGCGTACTACACCTACGAGATGGCGAGCATCCTGCCGCAGACCGCGCCCTCGAACGTCTCCGTGATCGACCCGGTGCCGAAGGGCTCCGGCTTCACCAAGCCCGGCCGGTTCATCACCCTGACCACCTGCACGCCCGAATTCACCAGCACGTACCGCATGATCGTGTGGGGCAAGCTGGTCGAGGAACGCCCGCGCAGTGAGGGAAAGCCGAAAGCGCTCGTAGGCTGAGACCCCACACCTCCGGACGGGACGACAGGACGACCTAGTGGCACGCGTGCGCAATCGGATCGCCGGAGTCATCAGCTTCTTCGGCGAACTCCTCATCACGGCGGGCCTGGTGCTCGGCCTCTTCGTCGCCTACTCCCTGTGGTGGACCAACGTCCTCGCCGACCGCGCCGCCGACCAGGACGGCGCCCAGGTCCGCGACCGCTGGGCCGACGGACCCGGCGCGCTCGACACCAAGGACGGCATCGGCTTCCTCCACGTGCCGGCGATGAACAACGGCGAAGTCCTGGTCAAGCAGGGCACCAAGAGTGCCATCCTCAACAACGGCGTCGCCGGCTACTACACCGACCCGATCAAGTCCGCGCTCCCGCAGGACAAGCAGGGCAACTTCACGCTCGCCGCGCACCGGGACGGACACGGCGCCAAGTTCCACAACATCCACAAGTTGAAGAACGGCGACCCGATCGTCTTCGAGTCCAAGGACACCTGGTACGTCTACAAGGTCTACAAGACCCTGCCGGAGACCACGAAGTACAACGTGGACGTCCTTCAGCCCGTCCCCAAGGAATCGGGGAAGACGAAGCCCGGCCGGTTCATCACGCTGACCACCTGCACCCCCATGTACACCTCCGACTACCGGTACATCGTCTGGGGCGAGCTGGTGCGCACGGAGAAGGTCGACCGCGACCGGACGCCTCCGGCGGAGCTGCGCTGAAGCGCCCTGCGGGGGAACGGCTGAAGCGCCCTGCGGGGGAACGGCTGAAGTGCCCCGCGCGGGCCCAAGGGGAGAGCCCCGGCAACCACTGGTTGCCGGGGCTCTCCCCTTCGAACGGTCCGACCGTCTGAACGGTCGTGGGGGCGTCAGTCGAAGAAGCCGCCGCCGCCACCGTTGTTGTCTCCGCCGCCGGGGTTGCCGCCCTGGCCGCCGCCCAGCGTGACGACGGTGATCGGCTGGGTCGTGGGGACCGTCGAACCCTCAGGGGGGTTGGTGCCGAGGACCACGGCGTCCTCCTTGTCGGAGTTCTGCTGCACGACCGTCAGGCCCAGGCCCTGGAGCATGTCCCTGACCTCGCTGAACTTCTTGCCGGTCAGACCGGTGGGGATCTGGACCTGGGTCTGCTGCGGGCCCTTGGAGACCTTCAGCGTGATCTGGGTCTCCTTGGACTGGTCCGAGGGGCCCTGCGGAGTCTGGTCGATGACCGTGCCCGCGGGCTGGTCCGAGTCGACCTCTTCCTTGGTGATGTTGGTGAAGCCGACCCCGTTCAGCTGCTGAACGGCCTGGTCGTAGCTCCGCGTCTTCACATCGGGAAGCTGCAGCAGCTTCTGCTTCGCGACGGTGATCGTCACCTCGGAGTTCTTCTCCGCCTTGGTGCCGCCGTCCGGATTCTGCTGCAGGACCGTGCCGGGGTCCTCATCGGACTCCTGCTGCTCGACCTTGACCTTGAAGCCCTTGTCCTTCAGGGACTGCTCGGCGCGCTCCTGGGACTGCTCCTGGACGTCCGGGACCTCCACGAGCGGCGAGCCCTCGGAGACGACCACCTGGATCGTGGCGCCGGTGTCCATCTTCGTGGTGCCGTCCGCGACCGGGGACTGGCGGCAGATGGTGCCCTTGGGCTGGTCACAGCGCTCGGTGCCGGTCTCCTGCACCTTCACTTCCGCGTTGGTCGCCCGCTCCGTCGCCACCGCGACCGTCTGGCCGACCAGCTGCGGGATGGCGACCTGCCGGGTGCCGTCCTTCTTGTCGAACAGCGAGACGCCGATGAAGATCGCGCCGACGAGCACCAGGATGCCCGCGAGGGCCAGCAGGATCGTCGAGGTGTTCGACTTCTTCTGGCCACCACGACGGCGGTCCGGGCGGTCGTCGTAGCCGTAGCCACCGTCGTCCCCGTTGATCGGGGGCAGCATCGAGGTCTGGCCCGCCGGGTCGGCCTGGCGCAGCGCCGTCGTCGGCTGGTCCTCCGGGTAGCCGCCGTAGCCCCCGCCGTACGCGGGGGCGCCCGTCATGCCCATCCCCATGCCCATCGCGGCGGCGGCCGCGACCGGCTGACCGTCGAGGCAGGCCTCGATGTCCGCGCGCATCTCGTCGGCGGACTGGTACCGGTAGTCGGGGTCCTTGACCAGCGCCTTGAGGACGATGGCGTCCATCTCGGGCGTGATCTCGTGGTCGAAGTTGCTCGGCGGCTGCGGCTCCTCGCGTACGTGCTGGTACGCGACCGCGACCGGGGAGTCACCGATGAACGGGGGACGGACGGTGAGGAGCTCGTACAGCAGGCAGCCGGTGGAGTACAGGTCGGAGCGGGCGTCGACCTGCTCGCCCTTGGCCTGCTCGGGGGAGAGGTACTGGGCCGTGCCGATGACCGCGGCGGTCTGCGTCATGGTCATGCCCGAGTCGCCCATGGCGCGCGCGATGCCGAAGTCCATGACCTTGACCTGGCCGGTGCGCGTCAGCATGACGTTCGCCGGCTTGATGTCACGGTGCACGATGCCGGCGCGGTGCGAGTACTCCAGTGCCTGGAGGATGCCGACCGTCATTTCGAGGGTGCGCTCGGGCAGCAGCTTGCGCCCGGAGTGCAGCAGCTCACGCAGGGTCGACCCGTCGACGTACTCCATCACGATGTACGGGATGGAGACGTTGTCGACGTAGTCCTCGCCGGTGTCGTAGACCGCGACGATCGCCGGATGGTTCAGCGAGGCGGCGGACTGTGCCTCACGGCGGAACCGGGCCTGGAAGGACGGATCGCGGGCCAGGTCGGCCCGCAGCGTCTTCACGGCGACGGTGCGGCCGAGCCGGGTGTCCTGGGCGAGATACACCTCGGCCATGCCACCACGGCCGAGCACCGAGCCCAGCTCGTACCGGCCGCCGAGGCGACGCGGCTCTTCCATAGCTAATCCAGCCCTCTCCGTCTGTCCCGACCGCACCCATGGGTGGTCCGGCGGTGTGTGCTGTTCGCGCATACGGTACCGGCCCCGGGTGGACGATCCGCCCGGGGCCGGTAGCTGATACCTGACCGGTACCTGGCACGTACGGGCCCGAGACGTCAGCCCCGGGTGTTCAGGACCGCCTTCATCACAGCCTTCGCGATGGGGGCGGCGAGACCGCCACCGCTGATGTCCTCACGCGAGGTGCCCGCCGAGTCCTCGACGATCACGGCGACCGCGACCGGGGAGCCCTCAGCGGTCTTCGCGTACGAGATGAACCAGGCGTACGGACGCTTGGCGTTCCTCTCGCCGTGCTGGGCCGTACCCGTCTTGCCGCCGACCTTCACGCCGTCCATCTCCACGTCGGCGTTGCCGCCGGTGCCGTTGGTGACGACGTTCTCCATCATCTGCTGGAGCAGCTGCGCGTTCTTCTCCGAGACCGGGCGGCTCATCTCCTCCGGCTCGGTCTTCTTGAGCAGGTCGACGTTGGGCGCGCGCAGCTCGTCGATCATGTACGGCTTCATCAGCTTGCCGTCGTTGGCGATCGCCGCCGTGACCATCGCCATCTGGAGCGGGGTGGTCGCGGTGTTGAACTGGCCGATGGAGGACTGCGCGTTGCCGCCGCGGTCCATCTGCTTGTCGTAGACGGAGGCTGCCGAGCGGACCGGCGTGAACTGCTCGGCGTTGAAACCGAACTTCTCGGCCATCTCGATCATCTTGTCGCGGCCGACCTCGTCACCGAGCTTGGCGAAGACCGAGTTGCAGGAGACTTCCAGCGCCTTGTTCAGGCTGGCGTTCTTGCAGCCCCGGGCGTGGTTCTTCATCGGAATGGTGGACAGCGGCAGGATGTACGGCTCCGGCGTGTCCGTCGCGGCGTTGATGTCCGTGACCTTGCCGTTCTCCAACGCGGCTGCCGCGGTGACGACCTTGAAGACGGAACCGGGGGGGTAGATCTCACGGATCGCCCGGTTGAGCTTCGGCTTCTTCTTGTCCTTCTCCAGCGCCACCCAGGCCTTCTCGTCCTTGGCGGAGTAGCCGGCGAAGGAGGAGGGGTCGTACGAGGGCGTGGAGGCCATCGCCAGGATCTTGCCGGTCTTCGGCTCGATCGCGACGACGGCGCCGGTCTTGTTGCCCAGGCCCTCGAAGGCGGCCTTCTGCGCGGCCCCGCTGAGGGTGGTGACGACGTCGCCGCCCTTCTTCGTCTCGCCGGTGAACATGGCGAGGGTGCGGTCGAAGAAGAGCCGGTCGTCGTTGCCGGTGAGGATGCCGTCCTCGATCTTCTCGATCTGGTTGGCGTCGTAGGCCTGCGAGGCGTAGCCCGTGACCGGGGCCCACATGGGGCCGTCGGTGTAGGTCCGCTTGAACTTGTAGTACGGGTCCTTGGAGTCGACGGAGCCGGTGATCGGCTTGCCGTCCACGATGATGTTGCCCCGCGCGTTGGCGTACCGCTCGATCTGGACGCGCTTGTTCGTCGGGTGGGCGTTCAGCTCGTCGGCGCGGACGAACTGGAGCCAGTTGTCGCGCAGGAGCAGGGCGAGGATGAGCAGGCCGCAGAAGATCGCGACCCGGCGCAGCGGCTTGTTCACGGACGGACCACCTGGGTCATCTCAGCGTCGGGGGACGGGGCGGGCGCGGGCGCCGGGCGGCGCGCGGTGTCGCTGATCCGGATCAGGATGCCGATCAGAGCCCAGTTGGCGATCACGGACGATCCGCCGTACGCGAGGAACGGCATGGTCATACCGGTGAGCGGGATGAGGCCCATCACGCCGCCGGCGACGACGAAGATCTGGAGTGCGAAGGCGCCGGAGAGGCCCATCGCGAGCAGCTTGCCGAAGGGGTCACGGGCGGCGAGGGAGGTGCGGACACCGCGCTCGATGATCAGCCCGTAGATGAGCAGGAAGACCATCACACCGGCGAGACCGAGCTCCTCGCCGACGGTGGCGAAGATGAAGTCGGAGTTGGCGGCGAAGCCGATCAGGTCGGAGTTGCCCTGGCCGAGGCCGGTGCCGAGGATGCCGCCGGAGCCGAAGGACATCATGACCTGGCTCATCTGCTGGCAGGCCGCGACGCCCTCCTTGGCGCAGCCGAACGGGTCGGCCCAGGCGTCCACGCGGTCCTGCACGTGACCGGCGAAGGAGGCCACACCGACCGCGCCGGCGACCGACATGAGAAGACCCATGACGATCCAGCTGGTCCGCTCCGTCGCCACGTACAGCATGATCACGAACATGCCGAAGAACAGCAGCGAGGTACCGAGGTCGTTCTCGAAGATCAGGATGAGGAGGCTGACCGCCCAGATCGTCAGGATCGGGCCGAGGTCGCGCCCTCGCGGCAGGTAGAGCCCCATGAAGCGGCGGCTGGCCAGGGCCAGCGCGTCCCGCTTCACCATCAGGTAGCCGGAGAAGAAGATCGCGAGCACGATCTTCGCGAACTCACCGGGCTGGATGGAGAAACCGGCGACGTTGATCCAGATCTTGGCGCCGTAGACGGCCGACCCGAGACCCGGGACCAGCGGCAGCAGCAGGAGGACGAGCGCCACGACCATCGAGATGTACGTGTAGCGCTGGAGGACCCGGTGGTCCTTCAGGAACAGCAGCATGCCGACGAACATGGCGATGCCGATGGCCGAGTACATCATCTGCTTCGGAGCGTCCGGGCTGAAGCTGTCGTACAGCCGCATCGACGTCGCGATCAGCCGCGGCGACTGGTCGAGCCGCCAGATCAGCACCAGGCCCATGCCGTTGAGCAGGGTCGCCAAGGGCAGCAGCAGCGGGTCAGAGTACGGGGCCCACTTCCGCACCACGAGGTGGGCGACGCCCGCGAGCAGCGCGAGGCCGAGCCCGTATCCGAGCATGCCGGCCGGGACTTTGCCGTCCATGGCCAGGCCCACGTTGAGGTAGGCGAACACCGGGATGGCGACGGCGAACGCCAGCAGCGCCAGCTCGGTGTTGCGCCGGCTCGGCGCCTCGATCGCGCCGATGGTGGTCGTGTTGGTGACAACGCTCATGGTGGTGAAAGGCCCCCTACGGGTGCTTACTGCTTGCCGCAGTTCGAGGCCAGCTTCTGCTCCTCCGCGGTGAGGGTGGGACCCGGGGTCGGAGCGGCTGTGGTGGGCTTGGAGTCAGGGGTGGCGGCGCCGTCCGGCGTCTCGGCCGGCGGCTTGCTCGCCTGGTCGGCCGCCTTCTCGGCGGCCGCGCGGCGCTCCGCCGTCTTCTTGCAGGCCGAGGCCTGCACGGCCAACTCGGCGATCTTCGTCTCGGCCTTGGCGAGGCTGCCGCCCGTGATCGTGTCCTCGACCTGCTTCTGCTGGTACGCGGGGAGGTACTTGAGTTCGATCTCGGGGTGGTCCTTCTCGACCTTCGACAGCGAGACCCAGGCCAGGTCCTGGCTGATGCCCTGGTACAGCGCCACGTGCTGGTCCTTGGACCCGACGAAGTACTGGGTCTGCGTCCAGCGCCAGCCGCCGTACAGCCCGCCGCCGATGATCGCGAGGACGAGGATCAGGAAGAAGGAGCGCTTCAGCCACTTGCGGCCCTTGCGCGGCTTCACGAAGTCGTCGTCGGTGTACGACTCGAAGGAGCCCTGCGGGGGCATTCCGCCGTAGCCGTGGCCGTCGCCGCTTCCGGGCGGGCCGAACCCGCCGGCGGGCGGCTGCTGGTGGGGCGCCGGGCGACCGAGTCCGGAGGCGCGGCCCGCCGGGGTCTGCATCGCCCCGCCGTCGTTCAGCTGGGCGGCCTGGTTCTCGGCGACCGCGCCCACGATGACTGGGGTGTCGCTGAGGTGACCGGCGAGGGTGTCTCCGCCGTCGACGTCCAGGACGTCGGCGACGATCACCGTGATGTTGTCGGGGCCGCCGCCGCGCAGGGCGAGCTGGATCAGCTCCTGCACTGTCTCCTGCGGGCCCTGGTAGCTGGCGAGGGTGTCCTCGAGCGTCTGGTGCGAGACCACGCCGGACAGGCCGTCGGAGCAGATCAGGTAGCGGTCGCCGGCCCGGACCTCACGGATGGAGAGGTCGGGTTCGACGTGGTCGCCGCTGCCGAGCGCGCGCATGAGGAGCGAGCGCTGTGGGTGGGTGGTGGCCTCTTCCTCGGTGATCCGGCCCTCGTCGACGAGCCGCTGGACCCAGGTGTGGTCCTGGGTGATCTGGGTCAGCACACCGTCGCGGAGCAGATAGGCGCGCGAGTCGCCGACGTGCACCAGACCGAGGCGCTGACCGGTCCACAGCAGGGCGGTGAGCGTGGTGCCCATGCCCTCGAGCTGCGGGTCCTCCTCGACCATCATCCGGAGCTGGTCGTTGGCGCGCTGCACCGCCGTACCGAGCGAGGTGAGGATGTCGGAGCCGGGGACGTCGTCGTCGAGCGTGACGAGGGTGGAGATCACCTCGGAGGAGGCGACCTCACCGGCGGCCTGGCCGCCCATGCCGTCGGCGATGGCGAGCAGCCGGGGGCCGGCGTAGCCGGAGTCCTCGTTGCCCTCGCGGATCATGCCCTTGTGCGAGCCCGCGGCGAATCGCAGGGACAGAGTCATGCGCACCTGCCCTGTCGACGCTGCATCGGGGTACAGCCGGTCTCGACCCACACTGCCCACCCTCCGGTCGCTCCGGTCACGCCGGTCGCTTCAGTCGCTCCGGTCAGGAGCCCGGCACGGTCTGTGGCGGGGACCGTCCCGACTCGCTCGCTCCGCTCGCGCCTATTCATGATGTAGCACTACTTCCGCAGCTCGATGACGGTCTTGCCGATGCGGATCGGCGCGCCCAGCGGAATGGGTGTGGCGGTGGTGAGGCGCGACCGGTCGAGATACGTGCCGTTCGTGGACCCGAGATCCTCGACGATCCACTGGCCGTCCCGGTCCGGGTAGATCCTGGCGTGCCGGCTGGACGCGTAGTCGTCGTCCAGCACGATCGTCGAATCATGGGCCCGGCCCAGCGTGATCGTCTGCCCCTGGAGGGCGACGGTCGTGCCGGTGAGGGTGCCCTCGGACACGACCAGCTTGGTCGGGGCGCCGCGGCGCTGCCGCCCACCGCCCGCGGTCTGCTGGCCGCGCTGCTGCGGAGGCGCGGCGGCCTGCCGCGCCTGCTGCTGCTGGGGTCGCGCCTCCTGGCGCCGTGAACCGCGCTGGGTGACCCGCGTACCGAAGAGGTCGCTGCGGATGACCTGGACGGCCACGATGACGAACAGCCACAGAACGGCCAGGAAACCCAACCGCATGACCGTCAGGGTCAGCTCTGACATTGCCCCCGCTTCACCCTTCGGCTTGCCGGTAAACGATGGTGGTGCTGCCCACGACGATCCGCGAGCCGTCGCGGAGCGTAGCGCGGGTGGTGTGCTGCCCGTCCACCACGATGCCGTTGGTGGAACCCAGATCCTGGATCGTCGAGGGCGTTCCGGTCCGGATCTCGCAGTGCCGGCGGGAGACGCCGGGATCGTCGATCCTCACGTCCGCGTCGGTGCTGCGGCCGAGGACCAGGGTCGGGCGGGAGATCTGATGGCGGGTGCCGTTGATCTCGATCCAGCGGCGCACCTGGGTGCCCGCTCCCCCGTGCGTGCCGGGGCCGGGAGCCGCCGGACGGCCCGCGGCGGCGACCGCCGGCCGGTGCCCGGGAGGCGGGGAGGCGGGCACCCAGGTG
>NZ_LIPQ01000235.1 GCF_001418135.1 Streptomyces aureus | reverse complement strand
GTCGGGCCCGTCACAGCGGGGCCCTCCCTCGTGGCGTACACTTCCCCGCCATGCACTTGTCTGACAACCCTGCCACGCCTGCCGCCGCCACCGTCTCCGAGTGGATCCGCCGGGCCCCCAAGGCCGTCCTCCACGACCACCTCGACGGTGGGCTGCGCGCCGCGACCATAGTCGAGCTGGCACGGGAGTGCGGCTACACCGCGCTGCCGACCGAGGACCCCGCCGCGCTCGCGGTCTGGTTCCGGGACGCGGCCGACTCCGGTTCGCTGGAGCGCTACCTGGAGACGTTCGCCCACACCTGCGCGGTGATGCAGACCCGCGGGGCGCTCACGCGCATCGCGGCCGAGTGCGCCGAGGACCTCGCGGCGGACGGTGTCGTCTACGCCGAGATCCGCTACGCCCCCGAGCAGCACCTGGAGGGCGGTCTGACCCTCGACGAGGTCGTCGAGGCCGTCAACGCCGGTTTCCGTGAGGGCGAGCGCCGCTCCGGCGGACGTATCACCGTCCGCACCCTCCTCACGGGCATGCGTCACACGGACCGCTCCCTGGAGATCGCGCAGCTCACGGTCGCGCACCGGGACAAGGGCGTGGCCGGCTTCGACATCGCCGGCGGCGAGATCGGCAACCCGCCGGCCCGCCACCTCCCCGCCTTCCAGCACCTGAAGCGGGAGAACTGCCACTTCACGATCCACGCGGGCGAGGCCGTCGGCGCGGAGTCGATCCACGAGGCCGTGCAGGTCTGCGGCACGGAGCGGATCGGCCACGGCGTACGGATCACGGACGACATCGCCGAGGACGGCACGCTGGGCCGGCTCGCCTCGTACGTCCGGGACAACCGGATCGCCCTGGAGGTCTGCCCGACGTCCAACCTCCAGACGGGCGCCGCGAAGGACTACGCCTCGCACCCGATCGACGAGCTGCGCCGCCTGGGCTTCCGGATCACGCTCAACACCGACAACCGGCTGGTCTCCGGCACCACCATGAGCGAGGAGTTCCAGCACATGGTGGACGCCTTCGGTTACGGCCCCGAGGTCTTCGAGGAGTTCACGGTCGCCGCTCTGGAGGCCGCCTTCCTGCCGCTGCCGGAGCGCCGGCGGCTGATCGACGAGATCGTCCGCCCCGGCTACGCGACGCTCCGGGCCGTGTCGGTCTGACCCGTCCGACCCACGCCCCTCTGGGCCAGGGTGTACGGGGCCTCGGCGCCGCTCGCGGGCCCGGCGAGCGTCGGCGGCCCGGCGAGCGCCGCGGCTCCGGGCCCGAGCGCGAGGGCCTCGCGGGATCGGGGCCGACGCCGACATCGAGCGCGACTCCGGCCGCCCGCTCGTCCAGCTCGCCGACCCGCGCGGCATGGGACACCCCGGGGCCCCTTGTCCGCCCCCCATCAACGCAGGGCCGGGACGTCCAGGGTGAGGGTGTTCGTCTCCGTGTCCAGGACGGCTGACACGCCGAGCGGCATGGTCAGGGCCGTTTCGCTGTGGCCGAAGCCCAGTTCCTCCACGACCGGGACGCCGAGGCCACCGAGGCGGTCCGTGAGGACCGCCCGGATCTCCTCGTACGGGCCGCAGTCCGCCCAGGACCCGAGGGCGATTCCCGCGACGCCGTCGAGCCAGCCGGAGCGGAGGAGCTGGGTGAGGACGCGGTCCAGGCGGTACGGCTCCTCCCCCACGTCCTCCAGGAGCAGCAGGCCGCCGCGGGCCGAGGGGCGGGCACGGGGGGTCGCGAGGTCGGCGGCGAGGAGGCTGACGCAGCCGCCGAGGGTCACGCCACGGGCGCGGCCCGGTGCCAGGGTTCGTGCCGTGTCCAGACCGAGGGTGCGTACCGACTCGGGCTCGAACAGCGTGGCCCGCAGGGACTCCCGGGTGCGCGGGTCCGAGAGGAAGGTGCCCGCGGCGACCATCGGGCCGTGCAGGGTGGAGCAGCCGGCCCGGACGGCGAAGGCCTCGTGCAGGGCGGTGATGTCGCTGTAGCCGACGAACGCCTTGGGCCCCGCGTCCCTGATCGCCCGCCAGTCGACGAGGTCGACCATGCGCTGCGCCCCGAATCCGCCGCGCGCGCAGAGGACGGCGGAGACCGTGGGGTCGCACCATGCCTCCGTCAGGTCCCGGGCCCTGGCCCGGTCGGCGCCCGCGAGGTGGTCGAGGGTGGGGTGGGTGTCGAGGACGTGCGGGGCGACGACGGGGTCGAGGTCCCAGCCGCGGAGGATGTCGAGCCCCGCCCGCAGCCGCTCCTCGGGGACGGGTCCGGCGGGGGCGACGACGGCGACCCGGGCGCCGGGCCGCAGCCGTTCGGGCCGGGTGAGCGGTCCGACGGGCGGCCGGGCCTCCGCCGGGGCGGAGGGAGCGGGATCGGGCGTCGTCACGTGCGGTACTCCAGGTCGGGCACGTCCGTCCGGGTGATGCCGAAGGTCCGGGCGTACAGGGAGAGTTCGGCCTCCAGGGCGCGGACCATCGTGTCGGCCCTGCGGAAGCCGTGGCCCTCCCCCTCGAAGGCGAGGTAGGCGTGCGGGACGCCCCGGCCGGCGGTGCGGGTGAGGAAGCGCTCGGCCTGCGCGGGCGGGCAGATGACGTCGTCGAGGCCCTGGAGCAGCAGGAAGGGCGCGGTGACGCGGTCGACGTGCTCGATGGGCGAGCGCTCCTTGTACCGGGCGGGGACGTCGTCGACGGATCCGATGAGCCCGTGCAGGTACTGGGACTCGAAGTCGTGGGTCTCGTCGGTGGCCCAGCCCCGCAGGTCGAGGATGGGATAGATGATCGTGCCGCAGGCGTACACGTCGGTGGAGACGAGGGAGGCGGCGGCCGTCCAGCCGCCGGCGCTGCCGCCGCGGACGGCGAGCCGGTCCGGGTCGGCGGTGCCCTCGGCGGCGAGCGCCGCGGCGACGGCCGCGCAGTCCTCGACGTCGACGACGCCCCACTGCTCGCGCAGCCGCTCGCGGTACTCCCGGCCGTAGCCGGTGGAGCCGCCGTAGTTGACCTCGGCGACGCCGATGCCGCGCGAGGTGAAGTAGGTGATCTCCAGGTCGAGGACGAGCGGGGCGTGTCCGGTGGGGCCGCCGTGGGCCCAGATCACATAGGGCGGGAGTTCGCCCTCGGGGCCGGTGAAGCCGGGATGGTGGGGTGGGTAGATCTGCGCGTGGATCTCGCGTCCGCCGGGGCCGGTGAAGGTACGGACGCGGGGTTCGGGGTGGTGGGCGGGGTCGACGGCGTCGGTGTGGGCGGCGCCCACGACCCGGGTGCGGCCGGTGCGGGTGTCGAGTTCGACGAGCTCGTAGGAGCTGTGCGGGGAGGCGGCGATGCCGACCACGCGGCTGCCGTGGGCGGCGAGGGTCGGGGCCCATTCGGTCCAGGGGCCGGCGGCGTCGACGAGCGTGCCGCGGTCGGGGTCGAGGATGCCGAGGGTGGTGGTGCCCTTGCCGTGGACGACGGCCACCAGACCGTTCTCCAGGGGGGTGAACCAGTTCAGCCCGATCTTCCAGAGCGGTCCGCCGAACTCCTCGGCACGGGGGCAGAGCGCGGCCGGTTCGCCGAGGCCGCCGTCGGTGTCGATCTCCGCCCGGTAGAGGTTCCACCAGCCGGTGCGGTCGCTGACGAGGAGCAGCCGTCCGGCCGCGTCCCAGTCGACCTGCGGGATCGACTCGGCGGGCCCGCCCGCGACGGTGCCGGCGCGCTGGAAGGTGCCGTCGGGGGTGACCTCGGCGAGCTGGACCTCGGTGCCGTCCCAGGGCATCCGGGGGTGGTCCCAGCCGATCCAGGCAGCCCGGCGGCCGTCCGGGGAGAGCCGGGGGCCGGTCACGAACCGGTGGCGCCCGTCGGAGAGCTCGCGTACGGCCGCACGGTCGTCGGCGGCGGAGCCGTCGAGGGGTACGGCGACGAGCACCCGGCGGACGTCGGTCGGGGCGGGACCGGTGAACTCCTCCAGGACGCACCACACCTCGCCCCGGTCGGGGTGGATGACCGGGTCCACCCAGCGCAGTCCTCCGCCGGTCCCGGAGACGGGGGTGAGGGGCCGGGGCTCGACGCCGGGAGCGGCGTCGGGCTCGTAGGCGTAGAGCCGCTGGTCCGGGAAGTGGCAGAAGACGGCGAGGGGTCCGCCGGCCGGGCGCGGGACCGCCGCCCAGGGGAGGCCGCCGTACTCGATCACCCGGCTGCGGACGTTCCACGGGGCGGGCAGCAGGCTTTCCTCCGTGCCGTCGGCGCGCCGTCGCACGAGGGCGCGCCTGCCTCCCTCCGCGGGCCGCGGCGCGGTCCACCACAGTTCGTCGCCGACGACGCCGGGGTACTCGGGCCGCCCGTCGTGGGCGGCGGCGAGCGCCGCGTCGACGGGTGACGGCCAGCTGCCGTGGGCGGCGATCGTTTTCATCCCAGCTCCCCCTGTCACGGTGATACGCGAACGATGACGGCCCTACGCCGACTTCAGGTAGTGGTCGAGCACCCGGACGCCGAAGTGCAGCGCGTCCACGGGGACGCGTTCGTCGACGCCGTGGAAGAGTGCTCCGTAGTCGAGGTCCGGGGGCAGCCTGAGCGGCGAGAAGCCGTAGCCCGTGATGCCGAGCCGGGAGAACTGCTTGGCGTCGGTGCCGCCGGACATGGTGAAGGGCACGACGTGCCCGTCCGGGTCGAAGCGCTCGACGGCGGCCCGCAGTTTCGCGAAGGTCGGCGAGTCGACGGGCGCTTCCAGGGCGACCTCGCGGTGGTGGAACTCCCACTCCACGTGCGGGCCGGTCAGCTCGTCCATGGTCTCGGCGAACTCCTCCTCGGTGCCCGGCAGCGTCCGCCCGTCGATGTAGGCGACGGCCTGGCCCGGGATGACGTTGACCTTGTAGCCGGCGTCGAGCATCGTCGGGTTGGTGCTGTTGCGGACGGTCGGCGCGACGAGGGCGGCGGCGGGTCCGAGCTTGTCGAGGAGGACGTCCACGTCGAGGTCGGGCACGCGGGTGTCGATGTCGATGGCGTACAGCGCGGCGAGTTCGGCGAGGGCGGCGCGGACGGTGGCGGTGAGCCGGACGGGCCAGGTGTGCGAGCCGATCCGGGCGACGGCGTCGGCGAGGCGGGTGACGGCGTTGGCCGTGTTGACCTTGGAGCCGTGCCCGGCGCGGCCGTGGGCGGTGAGCTTGAGCCAGGCGGTGCCCCGCTCCCCCGCGGCGATCGGGTAGAGGGTGGTGCCGGGCTGCGGGTGGAAGCTGAAGGCCCCGGACTCGCTGATGCCCTCCGTGCAGCCCTCGAAGAGGGCGGCGTGGCGGTCGGCGAGGAAGCCGGAGCCGTCCTCGGCGCTCGCCTCCTCGTCGGCGGTGTAGGCGAGGACGATGTCGCGGCGCGGCCGGATGCCCTGCCGGGCCCAGGAGCGGACGACGGCCAGCACCATCGCGTCCATGTTCTTCATGTCGACGGCGCCGCGGCCCCATACGACCCCGTCGCGGATCTCGCCGGAGAAGGGGTGGGTGGTCCACTCGGCGGGGTCGGCGGGCACGACGTCCAGATGGCCGTGGACGAGCAGGGCCTCGGCCGAGGGGTCGGTGCCGGGGATGCGCGCCACCACGTTGGTGCGGCCGGGGGTCCGCTCCAGGAGGGTGGGTTCGATGCCGGAGGCGGCGAGGCGCTCGGCGACGTACTCGGCGGCGGGCCGTTCACGGCAGTCGCCGCCGCCCCGGTTGGTGGTGTCGATGCGGATGAGCTCGGAGGTGAAGGTGACCACCTCGTCGAGCGCCGTCGTGTCCGGGCCCCGGACCTCCTCAGCCATACTGCTCCTCCACCGCGGCCGAGACGATCGTCGTGACCGCTTTGAACGTGCGGATTGCCTCGTACATCGTCTCGCTGGTGTACGCGACGCGCCGCTCCGCGCTCCGCGCCACGCCGGGAACCACCGTGGCGGCCGCGCCCAGGTGCTCGGCGTCGAACTCCAGCTCCACGGTGAAGGGGCCGGCGTGGACCGGCTCGTGGCAGACGGCGAGCGCGGCGCCGGTCTTCGCCGCCGCCCGGATGTCGGCGGCGGTTCTGGCCGGGGTCCGGCACACCGCCGCGTACCGCGAGACGTAGTCCTTGACCGCGACCTTGGGGGCCTCCGGCGCGTAGCCGAGGGCGTCCTCGCAGGTCAGGTCGTCGCCGGTGACGAGGACGACGGGCACGCCGTACTCCGCGACCACATGGGCGTTGAGCAGGCCCTCGCTGGCCCGTTCGCCGTTGAGCCAGACGCCGGTGATCGAGTTGGCGAGGTAGGTGTGGGCGAGGACGCCCTCGGTGCCGGCGCCGGTGTGGTAGCCGACGAAGGCGATGCCGTCGACGTCCCCGTGCTGGACGCCCTCGACCATGGACAGGGACTTGTGCCTGCCGGTGAGCATCTCGGCCCGCTCGTCGAGCCGCTCCAGGAGCAGGTTCCGCATGGACGAGTGCGCCTCGTTGATGAGGACCTCGTCGGCGCCGCCGTCGAGGAAGCCGAGCACGGCGGCGTTCACGTCGGAGGTGAACATCGCGCGGCACCGCTCCCACTGGGGCGTGCCGGGCAGCACGTCGGCGGGCCAGGTCACACCGGTCGCGCCCTCCATGTCGGCGCTGATGAGGATCTTCATGACTGGCACCGTACGCGCCGCCCGGCGGCCGTACCACCCCTGTGGAAAACCGCCGTTGGAGTGGACCAGTGGCACGCACCTGGACGGCGGTACGGATCACCCGGGCGGTTCCGCGCAGCCCCTGGGGTCCTCCTCGGCGAGGCGGCGCAGAGTGGCCGCGGCCTGCTGTTCGGGCGGGGTTCCGTCGTCCGGGAGGCGCCAGAGGAACTGGCGTACCGGCTGCTCCGTGTCGGGTGTGCCGTCCGCGGTCCGGGGCGGGCCGTCGAAGGTGACGACGGTGGTGTCGGGTGCGTGGAAG
The DNA here is from genome assembly GCF_001418135.1 of Streptomyces aureus. Lineage (GTDB taxonomy): Bacteria > Actinomycetota > Actinomycetes > Streptomycetales > Streptomycetaceae > Streptomyces > Streptomyces aureus_A. Next base: position 309 of record NZ_LIPQ01000235.1, on the reverse strand, counting down.
TCCGTCGAGATCCACCCTCGCCCGAGCCCCCACCGGGCGAGCAGCTCGGGCCGCTCGCGCAGTCCCGCGCTGATCAGCCAGGCGGTACGGCGGGCCGGCCAGGTCCAGCTCCGGTCCTGCTCGGCGCGGGTGACCTCGTCAGGTTGCGTCCGAGTGCGCGGGCCCTGCTCCTGGCGCCGGGATCCCCGGGTGGGGGCAGAGCGGCCACGGCGGCGAAGACGGCCCGTTCACGGGGTCGCGGCGAGCACGCGCTCCGTCTCCGCGGCGGCCCGCTCGGGGTCGGGGTCGGCCAGGAGGGGGCGGAGGAGC
>NZ_LIPQ01000234.1 GCF_001418135.1 Streptomyces aureus | reverse complement strand
CGGCGAGCGCCGCGGCGACGGCCTGCTGGACGGCGGTCGGGTCGGGTACGGCGGGGACGCCGTCCGTCGCCTCGACGGTGGCCCGGCCGAAGCCGCGCAGGACGGTGTCGCCCTGGCCGGTCCTTGCGAACTCCGCGCTGACGTCGACCGACGGGTACTGGCCGGTGAACGGGTCCCGCTCCAGGGTGTGGCCCAGACCGTTGTCGTAGACGCGGATGGAGAGCGTGTGGCCGTTCTCGGTGACGGTGGCACGGCCGGCGTAGTCGATGACCACGCCCCAGGGCTGGGTGGGATCGATGTTCATGGGGTGCTCCTCGATGGCCTCGTCGGCCGCGGTGGGCGGATCAGGTCTGGGTGCCGTACATGCTCACGGGCTGGGCGTAGACCGTGCCGGAGGCGCTGGTCACCACGGCGTGGATCTCGACGGTCATCACCTTGCCGAACTTGGTCGCCAGGTCGACCGGCAGCGGACCCGTGTGGTCGAAGGTCTGTCCGGCGGCGACGGTCGGACCGAACTGCTGGCCGTCGACCATGACCTTCACCTGACCGGTCGCGCCGCTGGACGCCTTGGTGTACATCGCGAGGCGCATCCTCGGCTGCCAGACCGGGTTGAAGGACTGGGCGATGGCGGTGAAGGCCGTGCTGGTGGTGGACGGCCACTTCGCCTCCTTCAGGTGGTCCACCGGCGGCATCAGCTGCAGCCACGGCCGGGCGAGCCCGCCGGTCGCGACGTCGTCCGCGAAGATCTCGTGGTTGTGGTTGTCGAAGATCCGGAGGGTCGGCCTCGTGGTGGAGGGCGGGAACGGACGGATCTCGTTGAAGGACGGGCGGGTGTTGACCGCTGTGGACAGCGCCTGGATCCGGCGCTCCATCTGGATCAGCCGGTCGATGATGTCCTCGGGCAGCAGGGCCATCAGGCCTCCTCGAGTGCGAGTTCGGCGGTGTCGGGGCGGCCGCGCTCGGCGGGCCGGACCTTGACGCCGACGATGCGGTAGCGGGAGTCGAGACCCGCCGGGTGCCACTCGTCGGTGATGCGGATGCGGGCGGTGCGGCCGAGGAGCGCCGGGGGCACGATCCCGCCGAGCCGGATGCTGATCTCGGGGATCTGCACGGAGCCGGACGCCGTGTCGACGGCTGCCTGGGCCAGCGAGTCCAGCGTGCTCTTGTCCCCGATGTCGTTGTGGTCCGAGGACAGGTCCAGCTGGGGCCAGAGGTCGGGGAGCGGCTTCTTCGGCTCGGCCAGGGAGGACAGGGCCGGCCGGGACTCGGCGCCCGCGTTGCTGTTGGTCGAGGCGCCGCGGGCCAGGGCCTGGGTGCCGCCGCGGGTGGCGTCGTCGGGGATGGAGTACGACAGGATCGTGCCGGGCCGGTCGAAGAGCATGTCGGTGGCGCCGGTCCGGATCTTCGGCGAGCCGAGCCGGAGCTGGCGGATCCGCCGGCCGTCCTCCGGGGACCGGTAGACGAGGATCTGGTACTCGAAGCCGTTCTCCTGGGCGCCGAGCTGGTCGAGTGCCTCCTGGTAGACGGTCTCGTCGCCGAACCGCCACGACGCCGTCCGCAGGACGGAGGATTCCTCCAGGGGGTCGCCGGTGTCGATGGAGCTGTGGCCCAGGCCGGCCGAGAGCGTGTCCCACAGGTGGCGGGCGATGCGGAACTGGTCGGTCGGCTGGGTGAACTCGATGGGCGTGCGGATGCGTCGCCGGCTCGCGTAGGAGTCGAAGGTGGAGGCCTGGATGCCCAGGGTCACCACGCCGCGGTCGCTGCCCTGCAGGTTGGTGGTCCAGACGATGCCGCCCCACCACAGGTCCCCGCCGCGTTCCAGGTAGACCGCGGTGCGGCCCGGCTTGATCTTGTGGGCCCGTTCGGCGATGGCACGGTCGGGGATGGGGACGGTGCCGGACAGGGAGCCCGCCCGGCCGATGTAGTCCTCGAACGAGACGTCCCGCAGCGGCAGGATGTCGAGGGTGAGGTCGGTCATGAGGTCGCAGAAGATCGCCCGGTAGGGCGTGTCGAGTGCCATGGGACAGCCCTCCTTTACAGGACGTAGGTGGCGGAGACGCGTACGTGGCGGCCCGCGACGAGAGAGCCGTTGGAGGACCAGGTGCGCAGGTTGACCTGTCCGTTGGTCCAGAAGTTGGCGCCGCCGTTGCCGATGCCGTCGCAGGCGGAGGCCTCGTAGTCGATGGCGGGACGCCACCCGGCGGGCAGGGTGCACAGCGCTTCGTCGTTGATGTGGCCGGTGGCGGAGGCGGTGATGTCGGCGCCGCTGCGGGTGACGGTGAGGAGGACGGTCGCGAGGCCCCGGCTGCGCCGGGCGGAGAAGCTCACGACCGTCCAGCCGGCCAGCGCGGTCGCTCCGCCGGTGGTGGTCTCCACCTCCACCGGCGGCTGGTAGTTCACCCACGAGGTGCCGTTCCAGCGCTGCAGGGTGCCCTGGTTGTCGCGGAACTGGCCCGTGTAGCTGCCGGTGGAGACGGTGCCGCTCGGGGCGATGCCGCCGAGTTCCTTCGGGTACGCGACCCAGCCGTTGCCGTCCCAGCGCTGGAGGAAGTGGGCGTTGTCGTTGTCCTGGTACTGGCCCGGGTAGGAGCCGGGCACGCCGGCGTTGTTGTAGACGGGCAGGATGCCGCCCACGCCGACGAGCGTGGTGCGCAGATCGGTCACGGCCCCCGTGGTCCAGGCGATGCCGCCGGTGCCGGCCGAGGCCCCGGCCTGCACCCTGACCGAGAAGAGGGGGAGGGAGAGCGGTGGCGCGTCCGGGGCGGACGGCTGCGCCTTCGGCTGGCCCCTGACGATCTCCAGGGCGGCTTCGCTCCTGGTCAGGCTGTCGAACTCGTCGTCGTACACGCGCAGGACGACGAGGTCGACGCGCGGGTTGAGGGGGTCGCCGTCGCCGAAGGTGAGGACGGTGTCCGCGTCGAGGGTGACGGGGTACGCGCCCTGGGCGTTCGGGCCCTGGACGATGGCGCGCCCGGCGTAGACGGTCGCGCTCATGGGGCCGCTGCCGCTCAGCCAGAGGCCGCCGACGCGGAACTTGCCGTCGGCCGTGCCGGGCAGGACACCGGAGCGCGAGGCGAGCGGGCCGACCGGGGTGGTGGCGCCCAGGGCGGTGAGGCGGGTGGTGACACGGGTCTGCCCGGTCGGCGAGAGCCAGCCGCTGCGCAGTGCCATGGTTTCTCCTGTCGGGTGGGTGGATCCGGGACTACGGCAGCGGGTCGACCTTGATGAACGTGTTGTCGAACCCGGCCTTGAGGCCGAGGGTGTTGGTGATGATCTTGAAGTAGGCCGTGAGCGTGTAGGTCGCGCCCGGCGTCAGGCCCGACAGGCGGCGCGCGCCGGAGGCCGAGATGAAGTCGGTGCTGGCCGCGATCACCGCGTAGTCGTCGTCGAGGTCGTTGACGACCGTGGTGCCCTGGGTGAGGCGGAGCGCCATGTACGCGTAGTGGTCGTCGCGGGACCGCATCTTGCAGCCGAAGCTGACGGCGACGGCCTTCGACGGCGGGGCGACGAAGTTGACCGCGAGCGGGTTCGTGGCGCGTCCCGCGAGCGTCGAGGTGTACGTCGTCGCCGCGGTGTCGCCGAAGTCGCCGTTGTCGACGAAGTACGGACCGGGCACCGCCGGTGTCCATGCCGAACCGTTCCAGCGCTGGAGCTGGCCGCCCACCGAGTCGCGGTACTGGCCGGTGTAGCTGGCCGGCGTGGTGGAGGCGGACGCCGGGATGATGCCGCCGAGCGCCGACGGGTACGACACCCAGGCGCCGCCGTCCCAGCGCTGGAGCGCGCCGCCCGCGTCCTGGTACTGGCCCGGGTAGGCGCCGGGCAGGACCGGGCCCTCGACCGGGAGGATGCCGCCGAGGGCGACGACCGGGGTGCGCAGGTCCTTGAGCGCGGCGTTCCACGGGATGCCGCCGTTGCCCGCGCTGGCGCCGGCCGGGACGGCCACCTCGTACAGGGGGAGGCAGCGCGGCGGGACGACCGGGACCTTCGGGTCCTGCTCCGGCGCGCCCTGGATGATCTCGATCGTGGCCTCGGTGCGCTCGCCGCCGTCGTAGAGCTTGTCGTGGACCCTCAGGACGAGCAGGTCGATCCGGCCGTACAGGGCGTTGCCCGGTGCGAAGGTCACGACCTCCGAGGCCGGCAGGGTCACCGGGTAGACGCCCTGGGAGATCTCGCCCTGGATGACGGCCCGGCCCTCGGAGACCGTCGCCGACATGGCGGCGGAGCCGTAGGTCCAGAAGCCGGACAGGCGGTACAGGCCGTCGTACGAGCCGGGCAGGACGCCGGAGCGGACCTGGACGGGGTTGGTCAGGGTGGTGACACCGGTCTGGGTGAGCCGGGTGTCCTCGCGGGTCTGGCCGGTCTCGGCGACCCAGCTGCTGCGCAGGTTCATGGGGTTTCTCCGTTCGGGGAAGGTCGCAAGGGGGAGCGGGGGGTCAGGACTTGATCCACTCGGCGTTGAGGTTGCAGGAGTAGCCCGAGCCGCCGAGCGTCTTCACGGCCGCCGTGTGGGTCTGGTAGGCGGCGAGCTGGACGGTGCTGCCCGTGGTGAGCTTGATCAGTCCCTGTCCGCCGACCGCGACGGCGCCGCCGCCGGCCGGGGTCAGCCAGGTGCAGCGGCTCACGCCCACGCCGTTGACGAGGATCCGGGCGCCGCGCATGCCGTTGGCGGAGTCGCCGGACCAGACGACGTGGCCGGAGATCCGGTACCAGCCGGCCCGGGGCGCCGTGTAGGTGGTGGTGCCGTTCCAGCCCGTGGCGTCGTCGACGTCGACGCTCTGCAGGGTCACCGGGGTCCACACGTTGGGGGAGACGGTCTGCTGCACCGTCTGCGAGGCGCTGAACAGGACCGTGGCCCTGCCCTCGACGTACTGCCAGCCCGTGCCGTCCCAGCGCTGGAGCACACCCGCGTTGTCCCGGTACTGGCCCGGGTAACTCCCGGTGGTGACCGTGCCGCTGGGGGCGATGCCACCGATGGTCTTCGGGTACGAGACCCAGGTCTCGCCGTCCCAGCGCTGGAGGAGGCTCGCGGCGTCCCGGTACTGGCCCGGGTACGCGCCCTTGAAACCGCTGGTCGGCAGGATGCCGCCGAGCGCGACGACCGGCCAGTGCTGGGCGGTGACCGCGCCGCCGGTCCAGGCGATGCCGCCGGTGCCGGCCGAGGTGCCCTTCAGCACGCGGACCGTGTAGAGCGGGAGCGTGCTGCCGGGGCCGCTCGGCGGGGTGACCGGGGTGGCCGAGGCCTCGCCCTTGATCACCCGTATGACGGCCTCGGTGGCACCGGTCCGGTCGTAGGCGTCGTCCACGACGGCCAGCTCGATCAGGTCGATCCGGTCGTACTGCGGGTCGCCGTCCGTGAGCGTGAACGTCTCCGGCGCGGTGGCCGCGACGAGATAGGCGCCCTGGGCGGTGTCGTTGCCCTGGACGATCGCCCGGCCGGTGCCGATGGTGCACTGCATGGGCAGGTTGCCGGTCAGGACGAAGCCGCCCGGCACGATCCCCGCCCGCGAACGCAGGGGGGTCTCCGCGGCGCTCTGGCCGCTGGGGGTGAGCAGGGCCGCGAGGGTCAGACGGGTGTCCTCGCGGGTCTGGCCGGT
>NZ_LIPQ01000233.1 GCF_001418135.1 Streptomyces aureus | reverse complement strand
GACCTCCCCACCTCGGACCTCGACAACGGGGACCTCCGCCCCTCGGACCTCGGCAACGGTGACCTCCGCGCCCCAGCCCTCGGCGGTACGGTCCCCGGTTCCACGGACCTCGGCGGTACCGTCCCCGGCTCCGCGGACCTCGGCTCCACGGACCTCGGCTCCACGGACCCCGGCTCCGCGGTCCCCGGCGCCACGGAGCGCGATGTCACGGAGCCCGGCGCCGCCGCACCCCGCCACGCCGATGTCACGGTCCCGCGCCAGCACATCGGCCCGTACGACCCACGACCGCACCGCCCGGCCACGGGAGCCGACCCGCTGAGCGACGCCGCCCCAAACCCGCACCTCCCGGTCGGCGCCGACCCCCTGGACGACCCGGATCCGCAGCGCGCCGCCGACGCGGCCACCGTCGAGAACCTCCTCCGCTGCTGGGTCCGCGAGAAGAACCTGCCGGCCCCCGGCTCCACCACCCTGCGCATCCCCCTCGACGCCAGCGGCACCGCCCTCCTCGTCCCGGTCCGCTACTGGTCGCCCACCGGCTGGCACCGTTTCGGCGCGCCCGCCCTCGAAGGCCTCCCCGCCACGGCCCCCGCCGTCGACGCCGTGACCGTGGCCGCCCTGCTCAGCCGGGAGACCGGCCGCCCCGAGGGCACCGAACTCGTCGGCAGGGTCGCCGACTCGGCCCGTCGCACCGCCGACTTCCTCACCGAGCGCCGCCGCTCGCCTCAACCGCACCCGGACGCCGACCTCTTCCTCGCCGCGGAACAGTCCCTGCTGCTCGGCCACCCCCTCCACCCCACGCCCAAGAGCCGCGAAGGCCTCTCCGACGCGGAGGCCCGGCTCTACTCACCCGAACTGCACGGCTCCTTCCCCCTCCACTGGCTCGCCGTCGACGCCTCCCTCCTGGCCTCCGACTCCGGCTGGACCGAACAGGGCCGTCCCGTCAGCGCCGAGCAACTCGCCATCGGCCTCGCCGAAGGGCTCGCGCTCCCCGCCGGAACCGCACCCCTGCCCGTCCACCCCTGGCAGGCCCGAGAGCTGCTGCACCGCCCCGACATCCGCGCACTCCTCGACGCCGGCCTCCTCCACGACCTCGGTCTCCACGGCAGCCCGTGGCACCCCACCTCCTCCGTCCGTACCGTGCACCGCCCCGGCGCGCGGGCCATGCTCAAGCTCTCCCTCGGCCTGCGCATCACCAACTCGCGCCGCGAGAACCTCCGCAAGGAACTCCACCGCGGCGTCGAGGTCCACCGGCTGCTCCGAACCGGCCTCGTCGACGAATGGCAGGCCGCCCACCCCGGCTTCGACATCGTCCGCGACCCCGCGTGGCTCGCCGTCGACACCCCGGACGGCGCCCCCGTCCCCGGCCTCGACCTGATGATTCGCCACAACCCCTTCGGGCCCGGCGACGACGCCGTATGCATCGCCTCCCTCACCGCCCCCCGGCCCTGGCCGGGAACCAGTGCCATGCGCTCCCGCCTCGCCGACGTCATCGGCCGCCTCGCCCTCCGCACCGGCCGTCCCACCACGGCTGTCGCAGCCGAGTGGTTCCTCCGCTATCTCGACCAGGTCGTCCGCCCTGTCCTCTGGCTCGACGGACACGCCGGCATCGCCCTGGAGGCCCACCAGCAGAACACCCTGGTGCTTCTCGACCCCGACGGCTGGCCGGTCGGCGGGCGCTACCGGGACAACCAGGGCTACTACTTCCGCGAGTCCCACCGGAGTGAGCTGGAGAGCCGCCTCCCCGGCATCGGCGCCGCGAGCGACACCTTCGTCTCCGACCAGGTCACCGACGAGCGATTCGCCTACTACCTCGGCATCAACAACGTCCTGGGCCTGATCGGCGCCTTCGGCGCCCAGCACCTCGCCGACGAGCGCGTCCTGCTCGCGGCCTTCCGCAGCTTCCTCACCTCCGCCACCAGCCTCGGCTCACCCCTGCCGCACCGCCTCCTGGAAGCCGCGACCCTCCGCAGCAAGGCCAACCTCCTCACCCGCCTGCACGGCATGGACGAACTCGTCGGACCCGTCGACACCCAGTCCGTCTATGTCACCGTCACCAACCCCCTTCGCGCCTGAACCCGCCTTCGGAGAACCCACGCCCCGACCGCACCGCCGAGAGGAGAGCGACACCGTGTCACCCACCCGCCCACCGGCCGACCCGCCCGGTGACGACACCCTCGACCTGAGGCTCGACGAGCTCGTCACCCTCCTCGAAGGCGGCCACATCGACGCCGAACTCTTCGACGGCGACCTGCTGGACTCCGTCGCCTCCTGGACCCCGGCCCACACGTCCGCCGGGGTCTTCCAGCTCGTCCCCGTGCGTCTCGAACGAGACCTGCCGCTCGTCGCCCGATGGATGAACGACCCCGCCGTCGCCGCCTTCTGGGAACTGGCCGGACCCGAGACCGTGACCGCCGAGCACATCCGTACCCAACTCGAGGGCGACGGCCGCAGCGTCCCCTGCCTCGGAGTGCTCGACGGCACGCCCATGAGCTACTTCGAGATCTACCGCGCCGACCTCGACCCGCTCGCCCGCCACTACCCGGCGCGCCCCCACGACACCGGTATCCATCTGCTGATCGGAGGCGTCACCGACCGGGGCCGCGGCGTCGGCAGCACACTGCTGCGCGCCGTCGCCGATCTCGTCCTCGACCACCGTCCCCGCTGTACCCGCGTCGTCGCCGAACCCGACATCCGTAACACCCCCTCCGTCTCGGCCTTCCTCAGCGGCGGCTTCCGCTATGCGGCGGAAGTCGACCTCCCTGACAAGCGAGCGGCGCTCATGATGCGTGACCGCGCCCTCCGTCACGTTCTGTGAACAACCCTCTGTCTTCTATACACCGCCCGACCCACAGCGGTTCCCACTCCGAGGAGTCCTCGTGTCGATGTCCCCTGCACCCCACGACTCCGCACAGCCCACCCAGTCCGCCACAGCGCCCGCCCCTTCCTCCCGGGCCGAACCGTCGCCGGCGCCCGCACTCCCCACGTCCCCTGAACTGCTCGCGCCCCCCGAGCTGAACGCCGCCGCATGGACGAGGGCCTCCTCCCGGCTCCTCGCCAAGGCCCTCGCCGAGTTCGCCTACGAGGAGATCGTCGAGCCCGCACCGGTGGCAGGCGAACCGGACCTCCACACCCTGCGGCTCGACGACGGCACCACCCTCACGTTCCGTGCCCGCCGAGGCGCCTACGACAGCTGGTACGTCGCCCCCGGCTCGATCACCCACGAGGGCCGGCCCCTGACCGACGTCCTCGACTTCCTGGTCCGGGCCCGCCGCCTCCTCCGGCTCGACGGCGCCACCCTCGGCCACCTCATCCGCGAGCTCTCCGCCACCCTGGCCGCCGACGCCCGCCTCGACCACACCGCCCTCTCCGCCGCCCGGCTCGCCGACCTCTCCTACGCCGAGCTCGAAGGGCACCAGACCGGCCACCCCTGGCTCGTCCTCAACAAGGGCCGCATCGGTTTCTCCGCGACCGATGCCGCCCAGTGGGCACCCGAGGCCCGCCGCGCGACGCGGCTGCCGTGGATCGCGGTCAGCAACCGCCTCGCCGCCTACCGCGGCGTGTCCGGGCTCGGCACACCCGACCGTCTCTACGCCCAGGAGCTCGACCCCGAGGTCCACGCCGCGTTCCGCGCCGAACTGACCGCCCGCGGCCACGAACCGGACGGCTATCTCCTGCTGCCCGTCCACCCCTGGCAGTGGGACGAGGTCCTGCTTCCGCTCTACGCCCCGGCCATCGCCGCCGGGACCGTCGTCCCGCTCTTCGCGGACGGCGACCTACGGCTGCCGCAGCAGTCTGTCCGTACCTTCCTCAACACCAGCCGCCCCGACCGGCACACCGTCAAACTCCCGCTGTCCGTGCTCAACACCCTCGTCTGGCGCGGCCTGCCCACCGAACGCACCCTCGCCGCCCCGGCCGTCACCGCCTGGGTCCACGGCCTCCGCGACGCCGACCCGTTCCTGCGCGACGAGTGCGGGGTGATCCTCCTCGGCGAGGTAGCCTCCGTCACCGTCGAGCACCCCCTGTACGACCGGCTGCCCGAAGTCCCGTACCAGTACAAGGAACTCCTCGGCGCGATCTGGCGCGAACCGCTGCGGCTGCCCCCGGGCGAGCGGGCCCGCACCCTCGCCTCCCTGCTCCACACGGACCCCGTCGGCCGGGCCTTCGTCGCCGAACTCGTCGAGCGCTCCGGACTCGCTCCGGCCGTCTGGCTCCAGCGCCTCTTCGCCGCGCTGCTGCCTCCGCTGCTGCACTTCCTCTACCGCTACGGCACGGTCTTCTCCCCGCACGGCGAGAACGCCATCGTCGTCTACGACGGAGAGGACGTGCCCGTACGCCTGGCGATCAAGGACTTCGTCGACGACGTCAACATCAGCGCCCAGCCGCTTCCCGAGCACGACACCCTGCCGGACGACGTGCGCGCCGTCCTCCTGACCGAGGAGCCCGACTTCCTCGTCCAGTTCATCCATTCGGGGCTCTTCGTCGGTGTCTTCCGCTATCTGGCACCGCTCTGCGAGGAACAACTCGGCGTGCCGGAAGAGGACTTCTGGTCCCTCGTCCGTGCGGAGATCGTGCGTCACCAGGCGCGCTTCCCCGAGCTGAAGGAACGGTTCGAGCTCTTCGACCTCCTCACCCCCCGGATCGAGCGGCTCTGCCTCAACCGCAACCGTCTGCACCTGGACGGCTACCGGGACCGCCCCGAGCGACCCCACGCGGCCGTCCACGGGACCGTGCCCAACCCGCTCGCGTGACACGCGCGCGTGCCTTGGCTGTCAGTGGCGCCCCGTAGGGTGGAAGGGCTATGACGAAGCCATCCCTCCCCGACCTCCTCCACGCCGCCGTCACCGCCGTCGGCGGCACGGAGCGGCCCGGCCAGGTCACCATGGCCGAGGCCGTGGCCGAGGCCATCGACGACAATTCCCACCTCCTCGTCCAGGCCGGCACCGGCACGGGCAAGTCGCTCGGCTACCTGGTGCCGGCGCTGGCCCAGGGCGAGCGGGTGGTGGTGGCCACGGCCACCCTGGCGCTCCAGCGCCAGCTCGTCGAGCGTGACCTCCCGCGCACGGTCGACGCGCTGCACCCGCAGCTGCGTCGCCGCCCCCAGTTCGCCATGCTCAAGGGCCGGTCGAACTACCTCTGCCTGCACCGGCTCCACGAAGGAGTCCCGCAGGACGAGGAGGACGGTCTCTTCGACCCCTTCGAGGCGGCCGCGCCCACCAGCAAGCTGGGCCAGGACCTGATGCGGCTCCGGGACTGGTCGGACGAGACGGAGACCGGCGACCGGGACGATCTGACGCCCGGCGTCTCCGACAAGGCCTGGGCCCAGGTCTCGGTCTCCTCCCGGGAGTGCCTCGGCGCGAGCAAGTGCGCGTACGGGCCGGAGTGCTTCGCCGAGTCGGCCCGCGAGCGGGCCAAGCTCGCCGACGTCGTCGTCACGAACCACGCCCTCCTCGCGATCGACGCCATCGAGGGTGCCCCCGTGCTCCCGCAGCACGAGGTACTGATCGTCGACGAGGCCCACGAGCTGGTCTCCCGGGTCACCGGGGTCGCCACCGGCGAGCTCACCCCCGGCCAGGTCAACCGCGCCGTGCGCCGGTCCGCGAAACTGGTCGACGAGAAGGTCGCCGACCAGCTGCAGACCGCCGCCGAGGGCTTCGAGCGGGTCATGGAGCTGGCCCTTCCGGGGCGCCTGGAGGAGATCCCGGAGGACCTCGCGTACGCCCTGATGGCGCTGCGTGACGCCGCCCGCGCGGTGATCACGGCGCTGGGCTCCACCCGGGACCGGTCGGTGCAGGACGAGGACGCGGTGCGCAAGCAGGCCATGGCCTCGGTGGAGACCGTCCACGGTGTCGCGGAGCGGATCACGCACGGTTCGGAGTACGACGTCGTCTGGTACGAGCGCCACGACCGTTTCGGCGCGTCGGTGCGGGTGGCGCCGCTCTCCGTCTCGGGCCTGCTGCGCGAGAAGCTGTTCACGGAGCGGTCCGTGGTCCTGGCCTCGGCGACGCTCAAGCTGGGCGGCGACTTCAACGGTGTCGGAGCGTCGCTGGGTCTCGCTCCGGAGGGCACCACGGGTGACGACCTGCCCGTCTGGAAGGGGATCGACGTCGGCTCCCCGTTCGACTATCCCAAGCAGGGCATTCTCTACGTCGCCAAGCACCTCTCCCGCCCCGCGCGGGACGGGGACCGGGGCGACATGCTCGACGAGCTGACCGAGCTGATGCAGGCGGCCGGCGGGCGGACCCTCGGCCTGTTCTCCTCGATGCGCGCGGCACAGCAGGCGGCGGAGGAGCTGCGGATCCGCGTTCCGGAGCTGCCGATCCTGCTCCAGGGCGAGGACACGCTGGGCGAGCTGATCAAGAACTTCGCGGCCGACCCCAAGACCTGTCTCTTCGGCACGCTGTCGCTCTGGCAGGGCGTGGACGTCCCGGGGGCCAGCTGCCAGCTGGTCGTCATGGACAAGATCCCGTTCCCGCGCCCGGACGACCCGCTGATGAGTGCCCGGCAGAAGGCCGTCGAGGAGGCCGGGGGCAATGGCTTCATGGCGGTCGCGGCGACCCACGCGGCCCTGCTCATGGCACAGGGCGCCGGTCGGCTCGTACGGGCCACGGGCGATCGGGGTGTCGTGGCGGTTCTCGACCCCCGGCTGGCGACGGCCCGGTACGGCAGCTATCTGAAGGCCTCGCTGCCCGACTTCTGGTACACGACCGACCGCAATCAGGTACGGAAGTCGCTTGCCGCCATCGATGCCGCGTCGAAGTCGGCGGAGGCCTGAGGCGTCACCCTGTCGAGCCCGGTGTACCCTGGCTCGACAGGGACACGGCAGGGCCCCGGAACCGGCGCAGTGGGTCCCGGGGCCCGGTCAGAGCCGGCGAGGTGAGTCAGACCCGCCGCAGTACCGCCACGACCTTCCCGAGGATGGTCGCCTCGTCGCCGGGGATGGGCTGGTACGCCGCGTTGTGCGGGAGCAGCCAGACGTGACCGTCCTCGCGCTTGAAGCGCTTGACCGTGGCCTCGCCGTCCAGCATGGCCGCGACGATGTCGCCGTTCTCCGCGACGGGCTGACGGCGGACGGTGACCCAGTCGCCGTCACAGATGGCGGCCTCGATCATCGAGTCGCCGACGACCTTGAGGACGAACAGCTCGCCGTCACCGACAAGCTGCCGGGGGAGAGGGAAGACGTCCTCGACGGACTCCTCGGCGAGGATCGGGCCACCGGCCGCGATCCGGCCGACGAGGGGCACGTACGAGGCTGCGGGCTTGCCCGTGGTGTCCGTCGGCTGGGTGCTCGGCTGGTCGGAGCCGCGCACCTCGTACGCCCGGGGCCGGTGCGGGTCTCGGCGGAGGAAGCCCTTGCGCTCCAGCGCCATGAGCTGGTGCGCCACCGAGGACGTGCTGGACAGGCCGACGGCCTGCCCGATCTCGCGCATCGACGGCGGGTAGCCGCGCCGCTGGACCGAGTCGCGGATGACTTCGATGACCCTGCGCTGCCGGTCGGTGAGACCGGAGCTGTCGGCTCGGATGCCTGGAGGTCGCCCGGGGAGGGCGCGGGCGGGTCGCCCGGGGTCCTCACCGTTCATGCTTGTGTCGTTCATGGCGTGCACCGGCTCGAGTCGGCCCTGGGAGCGGTCCTGGGCGGTGATGGTGGCACTGTCTGCGGTGGTGGTCACGTCGTCGGCCCCTCTCGAATGGTCTCCCTGGCTGGCACAACGGTAGTGGCTTTCGAAAGGTTGCGCCAAACACACGTTCGAGTGAAAATTCGCAGATTGCCTTACGCGTGTACGCATGCGGGTGTATGAGCACTCTCGCGCCGCCGTCCCAATTCAGTCGTTACGGTAGCCTTCGCCGCTGGGTCGCGCGCGGTGCACCCTCCCAGTGTCGCACCCGGAGAGGCTGAATCCCGGGAGCGGACGCGTCGCGACACGCGGAACGCCCGGAATCGCCGCCAACCCAAGATCTAGTGGTTGGATGACACCGGCCACCCAGGGGTAGTGGTCCCCGGTCTGCCGGGGGTGCCCGCATCGCCTATGCTGGTGGTCGCTTCGCAGGGCCTTGACGGTCGGGCGAGGTTCACCAGTCGTGCCGTGAGGGAGGGTCGGAACCAATGCACTGCCCCTTCTGCAGGCACCCCGACAGCCGCGTCGTAGACAGTCGCACCACCGACGACGGGACGTCGATCCGGCGCCGTCGCCAGTGCCCCGACTGCTCCCGTCGTTTCACGACGGTGGAGACGTGCTCGCTCATGGTGGTGAAGCGGTCCGGTGTCACCGAGCCCTTCAGTCGTACCAAGGTCATCTCCGGCGTACGCAAGGCGTGCCAGGGGCGACCGGTCACCGAGGACGCCCTCGCCAAGCTCGGCCAGCGGGTCGAGGAGGCGGTGCGCGCCACCGGCAGCGCCGAGCTGACCACCCACGACGTGGGTCTGGCCATCCTCGGCCCGTTGCAGGAGCTCGACCTCGTCGCGTACCTGCGCTTCGCGTCCGTTTACAAGGCGTTCGACAGCCTCGAAGACTTCGAGGCCGCCATCGCGGAACTCCGCGTGCGGCCTCCCGCTGAGAACCGCGGGACCGGTGCGACCCCCGAGGTCCCCGTTCCCGCCACCGCCGCCGACTGACCGGCGGTCCGGGCCGCGTGCCCGGCGGCCGGCCGCCGAGCGGCCTGGCAGACGTGCCCCGAGCGACCCCCGTGGCGTTCGTGGCAGCAGTACAGAACGACGTACAGAAGACGGTGCCCTGGGACTTTCTGGGTGCCAAAGTGTGTTTTGCCCGTATATGGGAGGCGGCATGACAGAGACGGCGAGCGGTCCGGCACGTGGTTCTCGTTCCAAGGGAGCCAAGACTACGAGCAAGGGCCTGCGTATCGAGCGCATCCACACCACCCCCGGCGTGCATCCGTACGACGAGGTGGCGTGGGAGCGCCGTGACGTCGTCATGACCAACTGGCGCGACGGCTCGATCAACTTCGAGCAGCGTGGCGTCGAGTTCCCCGACTTCTGGTCGGTGAACGCGGTCAACATCGTCACCAGCAAGTACTTCCGCGGGGCCGTCGGCACCCCGCAGCGCGAGACCGGTCTCAAGCAGCTCATCGACCGGATCGTGAAGACGTACACGAAGGCCGGCGAGGAGTACGGCTACTTCGCCTCGCCCGCCGACGCCGAGATCTTCGAGCACGAGCTGGCCTACGCCCTCCTGCACCAGATCTTCAGCTTCAACTCGCCGGTCTGGTTCAACGTCGGCACGCCTCAGCCCCAGCAGGTCTCCGCCTGCTTCATCCTGGCCGTCGACGACTCCATGGAGTCCATCCTCGACTGGTACAAGGAAGAGGGCATGATCTTCAAGGGCGGCTCCGGCGCCGGCCTGAACCTCTCCCGCATCCGCTCCTCCAAGGAGCTGCTCTCCTCCGGCGGCAACGCCTCCGGCCCGGTCTCGTTCATGCGCGGCGCCGACGCGTCCGCCGGAACGATCAAGTCGGGCGGCGCGACCCGCCGCGCGGCCAAGATGGTCATCCTCGACGTCGACCACCCCGACATCGAGGACTTCATCGAGACCAAGGTCAAGGAGGAGGAGAAGATCCGCGCCCTCCGTGACGCGGGCTTCGACATGGACCTGGGCGGCGACGACATCACGTCCGTCCAGTACCAGAACGCCAACAACTCCGTCCGCGTGAACGACACGTTCATGAAGGCCGTCGAGTCCGGCGGGAAGTTCGGTCTCACCTCCCGCATGACCGGCGAGGTCATCGAGGAGGTCGACGCCAAGTCGCTCTTCCGCAAGATGGCCGAGGCCGCGTGGGCCTGTGCCGACCCGGGCATCCAGTACGACGACACGATCAACCACTGGCACACCTGCCCCGAGTCCGGCCGTATCAACGGCTCGAACCCGTGCAGCGAGTACATGCACCTGGACAACACGTCCTGCAACCTCGCCTCGCTGAACCTGATGAAGTTCCTCAAGGACGACGGCAAGGGCAACCAGTCCTTCGAGGTCGAGCGCTTCGCCAAGGTCGTCGAGCTCGTCATCACCGCGATGGACATCTCCATCTGCTTCGCCGACTTCCCCACCGAGAAGATCGGCGAGAACACCCGCGCCTACCGCCAGCTCGGCATCGGCTACGCCAACCTCGGCGCCCTGCTGATGGCGACCGGCCACGCGTACGACTCCGACGGCGGCCGCGCCCTCGCCGGTGCCATCACCTCCCTGATGACCGGCACCTCGTACAAGCGCTCCGCCGAGCTCGCCGCGGTCGTCGGCGCGTACGACGGTTACGCCCGCAACGCCGAGCCGCACCAGCGCGTCATGCAGCAGCACGCCGACGAGAACACCAAGGCCGTCCGCATGGACGACCTGGACTCGCCGATCTGGGCCGCCGCCACGGAGGCCTGGCAGGACGTGATCCGCCTCGGCGCCAAGAACGGCTTCCGCAACGCCCAGGCCTCGGTCATCGCCCCGACCGGCACCATCGGTCTCGCGATGTCCTGCGACACCACCGGCCTCGAGCCCGACCTCGCCCTGGTCAAGTTCAAGAAGCTCGTCGGCGGCGGGTCGATGCAGATCGTCAACGGCACCGTCCCGCAGGCCCTGCGCCGCCTGGGCTACCAGGAGGAGCAGATCGAGGCGATCGTCGCCCACATCGCCGAGCACGGCAATGTGATCGATGCCCCCGGCCTGAAGACCGAGCACTACGAGGTCTTCGACTGCGCCATGGGCGAGCGCTCCATCTCCGCGATGGGCCACGTCCGCATGATGGCAGCCATCCAGCCGTGGATCTCGGGCGCCCTCTCCAAGACCGTGAACCTGCCGGAGACGGCCACGGTCGAGGACGTCGAAGAGGTCTACTTCGAGGCCTGGAAGATGGGCGTCAAGGCGCTCGCGATCTACCGCGACAACTGCAAGGTCGGCCAGCCCCTCTCCGCCAAGAAGAAGGAGGAGGAGAAGGTCGAGGTCACCGCGAAGACCGAGGCGACGATCCGCGAGGCCGTCGAGAAGGTCGTCGAGTACCGCCCGGTCCGCAAGCGTCTGCCCAAGGGCCGTCCGGGGATCACCACCTCCTTCACCGTCGGCGGCGCCGAGGGTTACATGACCGCCAACTCCTACCCGGACGACGGTCTCGGCGAGGTCTTCCTCAAGATGTCCAAGCAGGGTTCGACGCTCGCCGGCATGATGGACGCCTTCTCCATCGCCGTCTCCGTCGGCCTGCAGTACGGCGTCCCGCTCGAGACGTACGTCTCGAAGTTCACCAACATGCGCTTCGAGCCGGCCGGCATGACGGACGACCCGGACGTGCGGATGGCGCAGTCGATCGTCGACTACATCTTCCGCCGCCTGGCGCTGGACTTCCTGCCCTTCGAGACCCGCTCCGCGCTCGGCATCCACTCGGCCGAGGAGCGTCAGCGCCACCTGGACACCGGCTCGTACGAGCAGTCCGACGAGGACGAGGTCGACGTCGAGGCGCTGGCCCAGTCCGCTCCCCGCGCCCAGGAGCTGAAGGCCGTCGCGGCCCCGGCCCCGAGGACCGAGGTCCCGGCCCCGAAGCAGGCGCACACCTCGGCGGAGCTCGTCGAGATGCAGCTCGGCATCAGCGCCGACGCCCCGCTCTGCTTCTCCTGCGGGACGAAGATGCAGCGCGCCGGTTCCTGCTACATCTGCGAGGGCTGCGGCTCGACCAGCGGCTGCAGCTGACATCGAGTAGGCGCTTCATGAAGGGGACCGGCCTTGTGCCGGTCCCCTTTGCCGTCTCCGGGCGGGGGCGCTGTTGTCCGGGCGCGTGCGTCCGGGCTTCAGGCGCGTATGGAACCCAGCACGGTGCCGAACACCTGGGGGTCGGCGTCGAAGCCGTGGCTGATCGGGCGGTACGTCCAGCCGTCGGCGCCGTCCCGCGTGAACTCCACGACCGTCGCCGCGAGGGCGTCCGGCACGTCCGCGAAGTCGTGGACCAGCAGGTCCGTGTAGCCCTCGCGGACCCGTACGCCCGTGTTCGCCACGTCGCCGAAGGACCGCCGCCCGCCGCCCTGCTGTATGGCGACGCCCACCACCACGCGCGCGTACCGCGGTGCCAGGCGGTCGAGCTCCAGGGTCATGGCCTCGTCGTAGCCGAATCCCTGACCCGTGCGGCTGTCCCGGTGGAGCGTGATCGTGCCGTCGGGAGACCGACTGCCGAAGTGCACCAGCTGGACCGGGGCTCCGTGAGGGTCGTCCGCGTCGAAGACACCGGCGACGATGTCGAGGTCGTGGGCCGGCGCGCCCGTCGGGGCAGGGTCCCACTTGAGCGTGACCTCGACCCGGCCCACCCCTTTGTTGAGTCCGCTCATGGTGCTTCCCCTCTCCGCGTGCGCCCCCGCGCACGCCTCGCGTCGAACCGTCCACCCGCTCAAAAGCCCTTGGTCGTGGGCCGATTGCTCATGGTGTCATGGGGCTACGACAGTGGACCCGGGGGTTGAGGGGGAGAACGGTTTGTGGAGTGGTGAGGAGCTGGATCTCGACGCATATCTGGCTCGAATCGGATACGAGGCTGAGCGGGACGGGGAACTCGCGCCTGACCTCAGGACATTGACGGCCCTTCACCGGGCGCACGTCCGAGCGGTGCCCTTCGAGAACCTCGACGTCGCCCTGGGGCGACCTGTTCCGCTGGATCTGAAGAGCCTTCAGGCCAAGCTCGTCGAGCGACGCCGTGGGGGCTACTGCTACGAGCAGAACTCCCTGTTCGCCGCGGTGCTCGAACGGATCGGCTTCACGGTGGCCGCCCGCGGGGCTCGGAACCGTTCGCGAGGCGCGACGCTGCCGCCCGTCACGCACGCGCTCCTCGTCGTCACGATCGAGCACGAACAGTGGCTCGCCGACGTGGGGTTCGGCTGGCAGGGACCGCTGGAGCCGGTGCCCCTGGGCGACGGGGCGCGCGTCGAGCAGAGCGGCTGGACCTTCGGGACGGTCGTGGAGGACGAGGGCATCCATGTGCTGCGGTCCCTGCGCCCGGAGGGGTGGACCGACCTGTACGCCTTCTCCCCGCAGACCCTTTACCCGGGTGACTTCACCGTCATGAACCACTACAGCTCCAGCCATCCGCAGTCGCGCTTCCTCGGCCAGGTCGTGGCCCAGCGGCCGGGGGCGGACGAGCGCAGGGCGCTGGTGCGCGACACGCTGACGACGGTACGGACGGATGGTGTCGTGGAGGAACGTGCCGTACCTGTGGACGAGTTGATCGCGACGCTGGAGAGCCGGTTCGGGATCGAACTGGACGACGAGGAGCGCACGGGGCTCGAGCGCATGCATCCGGCGGGACACTGACGGGGTCTGCCGGGGCGGTCTCCGGGCCCGTACGATGGCGCGGTGCTGGTCAAGTGGATTCGCTGCACCGTGATGGACCGTCGAGGGTTCGAGCGGGGACAGCGGAAATGGGCGGGGCTGCTCGGTGAGCCGGGATTCCGGGGACAGGGCGGCGGGTGGAGCCGGGCTCGGCCGGACGTCGCCCATGTCTTCGGGTTCTGGGAGAGCCGCGCCTTCTACGACTCGTTCATGGCGCGTTCGCATGATCGTCTGGCGGCCGCGCAGATGGGCACCTACAAAGACGTCCAGGTCAAGCTGTTCGACCACCGCTTCGACGTGAAGACCGGGTTCGAGCCGAAGTTCTCCGACGCCGACGTGGCGAGGGTGGCGCACTGCCGTGTCCACGAGGACCGTGCCGAGCACTTCGCGCTGATGCAGGAGAAGGTGTGGAACCCGGCGATGGCCGGGTCCCCCGGCATGCTGCGGGGCCTGTTCGGCGAGGCGCCGGGCAGCGAGTTCCTGGTGCTGTCGATGTGGCAGTCCGCCGCGGAGCACGGGAAGTACCGGGTGGAGCGGATCGAGCGGCTCGGGCTCCGGGCCAGGACGGCGGCCGATGTGGCGGCGTTGGCCGGGGACGTGGTGCAGCTCGAGCCGGCCTGGACGGTCTGAGCGACCGGGGCCGGCCGTCGGTCTGACTGGATCCGGGCTGGCTGCTCGATGTGAGCGACCGGGGCCGGCCGTTCGGTCTGAGCGGACCGGGCCGAACGTTCGGTCTGAGCGACCGGGGCCGGCCGTTCGGTCTGAGCGACCGGGGCCGGCCGTTCGGTCTGAGCGACCGGGGCCGGCCGTTCGGTCTGAGCGGGCCATCGGCCCCCGCAGGGTCTGAGAGGCCTGACGCGTCGAGGCTGAGAAAAGCTACGCCGGGACGACGTACGCGCCCGCTTCGACCCCCGCCAGAACCACGCGTGCCGTCTGGTCCGCGAGCGCGCCGTCGATCGGTTCGCGGGTGACGAAGAGCCGCAGGAACAGCGGTGCGGAGACCCCCTGGACGACCGCGTTCGCGTCGGTTCCCAGCGGTGCCTCGCCGCGGGCGACGGCCCGGGTGACGACGGCCTCGCAGCGCCGGAAGCGCTCGGTGTAGAAGGTGTGCAGGGCCTCCGCTGCCCGGGGGGACTGGAACGCCGCGCCGATGAACGCGGTGGGGGCCGCCCCTGCGGCCGGATCTCCGAAGGCGCCGACGACCTCGTGCGCGAGTGCGTGCAGATCTCCGGAGAGGCTCCCGGTGTCCGGTGGCGTCCAGGCGTCCTCGTTCGCCAGGTCGAGCGCGTCGGCGAGGAGGCCTTCGACGCTGCCCCAGCGGCGGTAGAGCGTCGTCTTGTGGACGCCCGAGTGCTCCGCCACGTATTCCACGGTCAGGGCGGGGTAGCCGTGCTCGGACAGACCGGTCAGGACGGCGTCGCGGACGGCCGCCCGGGTGCGGGCGGTGCGGCCGCCGGGGCGCGCGTTGCCGGGGGCCGGGGTCGGGCGCTCCTCGATCGAGTCATTCAATTGCTACTCCCGTTGCGTTAGTGGTTCGAGTCTGCCACACTCGGCTTAACGCAATCGAAGTTGCGTTTGACGGTCTACTTCTGGAGGCGCCCTTGCCCACTCAGATCTCACTGCACGACGTCGTGGTGTCCCGTGGTGAACGACTGCTCCTCGATCAGGTCTCGCTCTCCGTGCGCCCCGGGGAGCGGATCGGGATCGTGGGGGAGAACGGCGCGGGGAAGTCGACTCTGCTGCGCCTCCTGGCCGGGGTGGAGCAGCCCGACGAGGGCAGTGTCGTCACCGTCGCCGACGGCGGTCTGCGGATGCTCGCCCAGACACCCGACCTGCCTTCCGGCGCCACCGTCGGTGATGCGATCGACGCCGCGCTCGCCGAGCTCCGCGCCATGGAACGGCGGCTGCGCGCACTCGAAGCCGGGCTCGACACGGCGGACGGGGCGGACCTCGACGCCTACGGTGAACTCCTCACCGCCTACGAACTGCGGGGTGGGTACGAGGCGGACGCCCGGGTCGACAAGGCTCTGTACGGACTGGGCCTCGCGGGCACCGGTCGTGAGCGGAGACTCGGCAGCCTCTCCGGCGGTGAGCTCGCCCGGCTCGGCATCGCCTGCGCGGTCGCGGCGGGCCCCGAAGTGCTCCTGCTCGACGAACCCACCAACCACCTCGACGCGCAGGCGCTGGACTGGCTGGAGGGCGCCCTCCTCGCGCACCGCGGGACTGTCGTGGCCGTCTCCCACGACCGGACCTTCCTGGAGCGCGTCGCCACCGCGATCGTCGAGGTGGACGCCGACCGGCGGGCGCTCGTGCGGTACGGCGACGGATACGCCGGCTACCGCGCGGCACGAGCGGCCGCGCGGCGGCGCTGGGAGGAGGACTACGAGGAGTGGTGCGAGGAGACGGCACGGCTGGAGGCGTACGCCGCGACCACGGCGCACGGAGTCGCACTCGGGAGGGAGATGAAGGACAACAACAAGATGGCCTTCGACCGGGCGGCAGGCCGCGTCCAGGCCTCTGTCTCGGGGCGGGTCCGTAACGCCCGGGAGCGACTGAGGCGACTCCGCGACGAGCCCGTGCACCAGCCGCCTCCACCCCTCTCCTTCTCGGCCCGACCCCTGGCGGGCGGAGCCGAGGGAGCGCTCGTCACCCTGACCGGAGTGCGGGTCGCGGACCGTCTCTCCGTGGACACGCTCACCGTGCGGGCGGGGGAGCGGCTGCTCGTCCACGGCGGCAATGGCGCGGGGAAGTCCACGCTGCTGCGGGTCATGGCGGGGACGGTCGACCCCGACGCCGGGGACGTCCGGCGCGCCGGACGGATCGGGTACCTGGCCCAGGACGTCACCGTCCGGCGCCCGGAGGAGCGGCTGCTGGCCTGTTTCGGACGCGGGCTCGCCCTCGCCGAGGACGAGCGTGCCGAACTGCTCCTGTCGTACGGACTGTTCCGCCCGGCCGACCTGAGGGTGCCGGTCGGTGGTCTCTCCGCGGGCCAGCTCCGCCGACTGGCGCTCGCCCGGCTGCTGGCCCGGCCCGCCGACCTCCTCCTGCTCGACGAGCCGGGCAACCACCTGGCCCTGGGGCTCGTGGAGGAGCTGGAAGCCGCGCTGGAGCAGTGGACCGGAGCCCTTGTGGTGGTCTCGCACGACCGTGCGCTGCGCCACCGCTTCACCGGGCACATACGCCGGATGGACTCCGGACGCCTCCTCGGTTGAGCCCGCCCAGGACCGGCGATCTAGGGTCGGGGTATGGCACGACCGCGGCGCATCGTTCTCGTACGGCACGGAGAGTCCGAGGGCAATGTCGATGACACGGTGTACGAACGGGAGCCCGACCACGCCCTGCGGCTCACGGAGACCGGGTGGCGACAGGCGGAGGAGACGGGGGAGCGGCTGCGGGAACTCTTCGGCGACGAGGCGGTGAGCGTCTACGTCTCGCCGTACCGCCGCACCCACGAGACCCTTCGCGCCTTCCGGCTGCCTCCGGAGCAGGTCAGGGTGCGTGAGGAGCCCCGCCTGCGGGAGCAGGACTGGGGCAACTGGCAGGAGCGGGAGGACGTACGACTGCAGAAGGCCTACCGGGACGCGTACGGGCACTTCTTCTACCGCTTCGCCCAGGGCGAGTCGGGGGCGGACGTGTACGACAGGGTCGGGGCGTTCCTGGAGAGCCTCTACCGCAGCTTCGAGGCGCCCGACCATCCGCCCAACGTCCTGATCGTCACCCACGGGCTGACCATGCGGCTGTTCTGCATGCGCTGGTTCCACTGGACGGTCGCGGACTTCGAGTCGCTGTCGAACCCCGGCAACGCCGAGACCCGCATGCTCCTGCTCGACGCGGACGGGCGATACCGACTGGACAGGCCGTTCGAACGCTGGCGTACCCCGGAACCGTACGGCCCTACCGGATAGAGTGGCAGACCGATGACCGCTGACTCCTCATTCGACCGGCGCTTCGACCGCGCCCTGGCCAGCCTGCGCGGGCTGTCCGTGGGAGACGCCCTGGGCTCCCAGTTCTTCGTACCCGCCAACTATCCCCTGCTGAAGCGGCGCGAACTGCCCGACGGCCCCTGGCAGTGGACCGACGACACCGAGATGGCCTGCTCCGTCCTGGCTGTCCTCGCCCGCCACGAACGGATCGACCAGGACGCCCTGGCCATGTCCTTCGCTCAGCACCACGACTTCGACCGGGGCTACGGCCCCGCGGTCAACCGCATGCTCCGGCTCATCCGCGAGGGGGGCGACTGGCGGGAGCTGGCCGCCGCGCTCTTCCAGGGACAGGGCTCCTGGGGCAACGGCGCCGCGATGCGGATCGCGCCGCTCGGAGCCTGGTACGCGGACGACCCGGAGCAGGCGACGCACCAGGCCGAGATCTCCGCCTACACGACCCACCAGCACCGCGAGGCCGTGGTGGGTGCCATGGCCGTCGCCGCCGCTGCCGCCCTTGCCGCCGACCCGGCCGGGCCGCCCACTCCGGAGGCGCTGCTCGACGGAGTCGTCGCCCTGGTGCCGCGCAGTGCGGTCGGGGCGGGACTGCGCCGCGCGCGCGACATGCTCGACTACGGCGATGCGGGCACGGTCGCCGCGGTCCTCGGCAGCGGCCGGCGGACGAGCGCACACGACACGGTTCCGTTCGCGCTCTGGTCGGCGGCCCGCGGCCTCGGTGACTTCGAGCGGGTGTTCTGGACGACCGCCCAGGTCGGTGGCGACGTCGACACGACCTGTGCCATCGCCGGAGGCGTGGTGGCCGCGGCGGCGACCGGTGGGCCGCCGGCGGACTGGCTGCGGCAGACCGAGGACCTGCCGGAGTGGGTTCCGGTCGAGACGGCCTGAAACGGCACGATGGCCCCTGAACCCCTTCCGGGTTCAGGGGCCATCGGCGCGTTCTCAGGTCACCGGCCCGGCGGCCTCCGCCCGGCCGCTGAGGGCTTCCAGGTCGCTCTTGCGGACCCGGATCACCAGGACGGCCGTCACCAGCGCGATCAGCACCATCGCGACGGCGGCCGTGAAGGCCGAGGAGATGCCCGAGGTCAGCACCTCGTGGCCCCACGGCGGGGGCAGCTCCTGCGTCTTCATCGCCGCGGCCTGCTGCTCGGGCGTCGAGTTCGCGAGGAAGTCGGGCATCTGCTTCTCGCCCTCCTCGCGGCTCGCCGTGCCGAAGATCGTGACCAGGATGGACAGGCCCAGCGAACCGCCCACCTGCTGAGTGGCGTTGAGCAGGCCCGACGCGGCTCCCGCCTCGTGCTGGGCCACTCCGGAGACGGCCGTGAGCGTGAGCGTCACGAAGTTGAGGCCCATGCCGAAGCCGAACAGGATCATCGGGCCGAGCACACCGCTCGCGTAGCTGCTGTCCGAGCTGATGAACGTCAGCCAGAACAGGCCCGCGCCCGTGATCGCCGCACCGCTCACCATGAACGGCTTGGGGCCGAGCACCGGCAGCAGCCGCTGGGCGAGCCCCGCGCCGGCGCCGATCGCGAAGGTCACGGGAAGGAAGGCGAGTCCGGACTGGATCGGGGTGTAGCCCAGGACGTCCTGGACCCAGAGCACGATGAAGAAGAACATGCCGAACATGGCGGCCGCCAGGCTGAGCATGATGATGTACGTGCCTGAGCGGTTGCGGTCCGCGAACATCCGGAGCGGGGTGATCGGCTCCTTCGCGCGGGACTCCACGACCGCGAAGGCGATGAGCAGGATGACGGCGGAAACGAAGGAACCGATGGTCAGCGCGTCCTCCCAGCCCTTCTCGGACGCGCGGATGAAGCCGTACACCAGCGCCGCCATACCGAGTGTCGAGGTCGCGGCTCCCGCGATGTCGAACCGGCCGGGATGGCGCTCGGACTCCGCGATGTAGCGCGGGGTCAGGAAGGCGATCAGCAGACCGATCGGGACGTTGACGAAGAGGACCCAGCGCCAGTCCAGCCATTCGGTGAGGACGCCGCCGGCGAGCAGACCGATCGCGCCGCCACCGGCGGAGACGGCGGCGAACACGCCGAACGCCCGGTTCCGCTCCGGCCCTTCGGGGAACGTCGTGGTGATCAGCGCGAGCGAGGTGGGCGAGGCGATGGCGCCGCCGACACCCTGCAGGGCCCGCGCGGCGAGCAGGTGCCAGGGCTCCTGGGCGAAGCCGCCGAGCAGTGAGGCGAAGGTGAAGAGCAGGATGCCGACCATGAACACCCGGCGGCGCCCCAGGATGTCCCCGGCCCGTCCGCCGAGGAGCAGCAGACCACCGAAGGTCAGCGTGTAGGCGCTGAGCACCCACGACAGATCGGTGGTCGAGAAGGAGAGCGCGTCCTGGATGTGCGGCAGGGCGATGTTCACGATGGTGGCGTCGAGGACGACCATCAGCTGGCAGGCGGCGATGACCGTCAAGGCGATGCCCGGCCGTCCTCCGGCGCGAGCTGGTCCGTCCTTGGTCTGTGTGTCGACCGGAGAAGTTGTCACTATGGATCCCCCACGGAAGAATTAGTGAACGCACCCGTTCACTGTTCATCACGGTAGTGAGTCCCCCGCAGTGAACGCAACCGTTCACTGAGCACTGCCGAAGACATGACACTGCCTCAACGGAGAGATCCTGATGGTTACTTCGCGCTCCACGGCCGCCGCCCGGCCGGCAGGGGTGGCACTGCGACGCCGTGGCCCCGTACTCGAACGGGCCATCCTGGAGGCCACGCTCGAGCAGCTGGGCAGCGTCGGCTGGAACGGTCTGACGATGGAAGGTGTCGCGGTCGGCGCGCAGACGGGCAAAGCCGCGGTGTACCGGCGATGGCCTTCGAAGGAAGACCTCGTCGCTGACGCGCTCCAGGCCGGACTTCCGGCCCTCGACGAGGCCCCGGATCTGGGAAATGTGCGGGAGGAGCTGTACGAGCTGTGCCGCCGCGTCCGGGACGTCATGTACTCCAAGCCCGGCTTCGCTCTGCGCGCCGTCCTTCACGAATGCGATTCCGACGCCGCCGAGCGGTTCCACAGCCTGATCGTCACCGGGGTGGTCGAGCCTTCGGCCCGGCTCTTCCGGGATGTGCTGCGCCGCGGAATCGCAAGGGGTGAGGTGCGTGCGGACGCGAACAACGACCTGGTGGTCGACGTCGTACCCGCGATGATGATGTATCGCTCGAAGGTGTGCGCGAGCGAATGGCCGGACCGTGAGATCGCCGATCTGATCGACCGGATCATGGTGCCGCTGCTGCGCGCCTGACCTGGGGCGGGCAGCCCCCCGAGGGGTGATGCGCACGGGCCCGGGGGTGCGCCGCGCCGCCCCCTCGGGCTCCCGCCGGGAATCCGGGTATCGCACCCGGCACCTACCGGCGTAACCTGTCAGGCGCCATGCCGTACGAACCACCCACCCACACCGTCGAGCGATCGCTCCGAGCCACCACCGGCGCCAAGATCGTTGCCGGAGTCGACGAGGTCGGACGCGGGGCGTGGGCCGGCCCCGTCACCGTGTGCGCCGCCGTCACCGGACTGCGCCGGGCGCCCGAAGGACTCACCGACTCCAAACTGCTCACCCCCAAGCGCCGTACCGCGCTCGCCGCGGAACTGGAGCACTGGGTCACGGCGTACGCGCTGGGCGACGCCTCTCCGCAGGAGATAGACGAGCTCGGCATGACCGCAGCGCTGCGGCTCGCGGCCGTCCGGGCCCTGG
This sequence comes from Streptomyces aureus, assembly GCF_001418135.1. Taxonomy (GTDB): domain Bacteria; phylum Actinomycetota; class Actinomycetes; order Streptomycetales; family Streptomycetaceae; genus Streptomyces; species Streptomyces aureus_A. Next base: position 19,506 of record NZ_LIPQ01000233.1, on the reverse strand, counting down.
AAGGCCTCCCCGTGCGGCCCGACGCGGTGATCCTCGACGGCAAGCACGACTACCTCGGCAGCCCCTGGGAGGTCCGTACGGTGATCAAGGGTGACCAGTCCTGCATCGCCGTGGCCGCCGCCTCCGTGATCGCCAAGGTCCGGCGCGATGCCGCCATGGCGGAGCTGGGCGTCGACGACGAGGGCTACGTGGCGTACGCCTTCGGTGCCAACGCGGGCTACCCTTCGCCGGTCCACAAAGCGGCGCTCGAAGAGCTGGGGCCCACCCCGCACCACCGTCTCTCCTGGTCGTACATGGACGCGATGCCCAGGTGGCGCCACCTCAAAAAGGTCCGCCTCTCCGCCGAGGCGGTCGCGCTGGAAAGCGGGGGCCAACTCGGCTTCGACTTCTGAACTTCCGGTCGCGGGACCCTGGCCCTGTCCAAGGATCGGGTCTTCCGCGCGACCGGGGTGCACATGTGTGCCCACCCGCCGGTGCCTCACGCAGCGGCGTTTGATAGACCATTACTCATGCCTCTCATCCCCGAGGAGCCTCAGATTCACGAGAGCGCCCAGGGTCCCCGCGCCACCGCGGCCGCCGGCCGCCCCGCGTCGACCCCCCGTCCCGTACCCGGCCCGCGTACCGCGGCCTCACCGCGTCCCGGACGCCCCGTTCCCGGCCCTGCCAGGCCCGCGGTGCCGCGCCCGCACCCCGGCCCCGGGCCGTCTCCGGCGAACGCCCCGGAGAATCGTTCCGATCAGCGCTCCGCGCCACAGCTCCAGCTGATCCCGGCCTCCGCGGACGGCGCACTCGACGCCGCCGAAGAGGCCCTGGACCTGCTCCTGGAGAGCGGCCGGGCGCCGGGCGAGGTCCTGGTGCTCACCACCGGCGACCCGCACCCTTGGGCCACGCACGAGCTGTCCTTCGGTGAGGCCGCCTACTGGGCTCAGCAGGACACCGGTGACGACGTGTTCTTCGCGCACGCCGCCGCCGTGGAGCGGGCGACCGCCCGCCCCGTGGTGATCGTCGCCGTCAACGGCGGAGACGACGAGACGGCCGCCAAGGCCCTGCCGTCGGCCATGGCCCGCGCCGGAGCCCTGCTCGTCGTCTGCGGTGACCCGCAGCGCGTCACGGCGCTCCTCGGATCGGGCGCCGGAGTCTGACGAACGCCCCTCCGCCGGACCGCACCGGGTCCGGCGGGGGCCGACGCCCCGCGCCGCGCGATCAGCGCGCGGCGGCCCGGCGCAGGGGCTCGGTCGCGCCACTCGCGGTTCTCGGCGTCAGCCGGCCGAGCTCGGCCTGCCCCTCGCCGAGCGGCAGGGGAAGTGAATCGGAGCTCGGACGGCGGCCGCCCCGGCCTTCACCGAGCACCTGCCAACCGGCTCGGGTCAGCGTGATGTACGCGCCGCAGCGGAGACCGTGCAGAGTGCAGGCGTCCCGGAGGCCCCACATCCAGGCCCCGTCCTCCTCGGTCCAGCGCTCGTCGCCCTCACGGCAGTACATCAGCACCGCGGTCCGTACCGGTGTGCGCCTGCGGAGGTCGTGCGGAATGACCCGCCGCAGATGTGCGAGCAGTGCGTTGCGGAACTCCCAGCCGTCCGCCGGGGTGGGGCGACGGACGAACGAGGCGCTGGCGGCGATCCGTTCCTCGTGGTCCAGGATCGCCAGGACCGCCATCGAGGGCGTGGGCGTGTGGCGTGAGTGCAGTCCGCCGACGACCTCACGCGGATTGCTCAACAGGGGGATCCCCGCCGCGGCCCACTCGGCCGGTTCGAGTATCCGAGCGAGGCGGTTGGTGGACTCGGACGGCGATCTGAGCGAGGCGGCTGTGGGCGGAGCGAATCCGAGGGTCACGGTCCTCCCTTCGGATACGCGCCCGCGAGGCGGGCAAGGTCGGGTGAGGGCGCACCACAGCACAGCCCGTCCGGACCGCTGGCGGGGCGTGCGAGGCGGTTTCCCAATTCTTGCGGGCCCGTGGGCGAGCGGCAACGAGCAATTGAGGCCGCTGACGGGATTGCGGCGGTATGCCTTTCATATCCCTGCCCAGTTGCCCATTGTTCACTCCCCGTTTCCCCTCCCGTTTCACCCCTGGACGGCAAGTACCAGCGGATACACCCCTTCCGCTCCAGCCCGTCGCAGCAGCCGGGTCGCCACCGCCAAGGTCCAACCGCTGTCGGACAGATCGTCGACGAGGAGTACCGGCCCACCCGCCGCGGCCAGCCGCTCACCCAGTTCGGCGGAGACCGTCAGGGTGCGCTGCAGTCCGACCACCCGCTGGGCGCTGTTGGTCCGGGACAGTCGTACGTCCTCCGCCTCGGGCGCGTACTCCACCGCTCCGAGCAGGGGCATTCTGCCGATCTCGGCGATCCGCTGTCCGAGCGAACCCACCAGACGAGGCCTCCGGTGGGAGGCGACCGTGACCACACCGGCCGGCCGGGCAGGTGCGTCGGGCGCCCCGGAGGCCCAACCGCCGGGCCCCTTCGCCCAGTCGGCGAGCACATGCACCACCGCCTGCACGACATCGTCCGGAACCGGACCATCGGCGGCGGTGTCGGCCAGTAGCGGACGCAGCCGGTTGCCCCAGCCGATGTCCGAGAGCCGCCCCAGAGCGCGGCCGCCGAAGGCCTGCTCGCCCGCCGGGATCCGACCCTTCAGATCGACCCCGACCGCTGCGAGTCCGGTCGGCCACATCTTCCGGGGCTCGACCTCCACACCCGGCCGGCCCAGCTCGCCCTTGGCCGCGTCCAGCGCCGCGTCGGAGACCTTCGGATCGAAGCGGCTCCCCGCACAGTTGTCGCAACGACCGCACGGCGCGGCCTCCTCGTCGTCCAACTGACGGCGCAGGAACTCCATCCGGCAGCCCGACGACGCCGCGTAGTCGCGCATCGCCTGCTGTTCGGACGCCCGCTGCCGTGCCACCCAGGCGTACCGCTCGGTGTCGTACACCCAGGGACGGCCCGTGCTCTCCCAGCCGCCCTTCACACGTCGCACCGCGCCGTCCACGTCGAGGACCTTGAGCATCGTCTCCAGCCGGGTCCTGCGCAGCTCCACCAGGGGCTCCAGCGCGGGCAGGGACAAGGGCCTGCCCGCCTGCGCGAGCACGTCGATCGTGCGGCGCACCTGCTCCTCCGGCGGGAAGGCGACCGAGGCGAAGTAGCGCCAGATCGCCTCGTCCTCCTGCCCGGGCAGCAGCAGCACCTCGGCGTGCTCCACACCTCGCCCGGCACGGCCGACCTGCTGGTAGTACGCGATCGGGGAGGACGGCGACCCGAGGTGCACCACGAACCCCAGGTCGGGCTTGTCGAAGCCCATGCCGAGGGCGGAGGTCGCCACCAGGGCCTTGACCCGGTTGGCCTGGAGATCGTCCTCCGCCTGCTGCCGGTCGGCGTTCTCCGTGCGGCCCGTGTACGAGGAGACCGTGTGCCCGCACTGGCGCAGATAGGCCGTGACCTCGTCCGCCGCGGCGACCGTCAGCGTGTAGATGATGCCGGAACCGGGCAGCTCGCCGAGGTGGTCGGCCAGCCAGGCCAGCCGGTGGGCCGCGTCCGGCAGCCGGACCACACCCAGGCTCAGGCTCTCCCGGTCCAGCGCGCCGCGCAGAACCAGGGCGTCCGTGCCGGCGCCCGTACCGAGCTGCTCGGCCACGTCCGCCGTCACCCGGGCGTTCGCCGTGGCCGTGGTGGCGAGTACCGGAACCCCGGACGGCAGGTCCGCCAGCATCGTGCGCAGTCGTCGGTAGTCGGGCCGGAAGTCGTGCCCCCAGTCGGAGATGCAGTGCGCCTCGTCGACCACGAGCAGCCCGGTGGCGGCAGCGAGCCGGGGAAGCACCTGGTCACGAAAGTCCGGATTGTTGAGCCGCTCGGGGCTCACCAGGAGCACATCCACCTCACCGGCGGCCACCTCCTCCTGGACGGTGTCCCACTCCTCCGTGTTCGACGAGTTGATCGTCCGGGCGCGGATGCCCGCCCGAGCGGCCGCCTCCACCTGGTTGCGCATCAGCGCGAGCAGCGGGGAGACGATCACGGTCGGGCCGCTGCCGCGCTCACGCAGCAGCGAGGTCGCCACGAAGTACACGGCCGACTTGCCCCAGCCCGTCCGCTGCACGACCAGGGCCCGGCGCCGGTCCGCGACCAGGGCCTCGATGGCCCGCCACTGGTCCTCGCGCAGTCTCGCCGTGCCTGTCGGGTCCGAGACGAGACGGGCGAGCACGGCATCGGCGGCGGTCCGGAGTGCGGCGCGGTCTTCCAGGGGGTCTGCGTGGGTCATGACTCCATGCAACCCGATGCATCGGACATCGCGCGAATGAGCGCCGGACCTGTGGACAACTCGACAGATCGACGGAAGCCCCGTTCCGGGAGTTATCCACAGGGGTTTCGGATTTCGGTAGATCACGAGACCGTCCTGACCATGAACGCGAATCACCACGAATCCAGTGACCTCACCCGTACCCGGATCACCCTGCGCGGCCCGGCGGAACTGGCCGACGCCCTGCCGTTCGTGCTGGGCTTCCACCCCACCGACTCCGTCGTCCTGGTCGCCCTCCACGGCGAGCACGGCCGCTTCGGAGGCCGGGTCAGGCTGGGCATTCCCAGCTCCCCCCGCGAATGGGCGTCCACCGCCGATCACCTCGCCGAATGTCTCGTCGAGGGAGGCAAAAGGAGCGGCACCCGGCCCGACGGCATCGTCGTCTTCCTCTGCCAGGACCCCGCGGCGGGTGAGACGGGCCGCAGGGTCATGGAGCGACTGCGCCCGTTCGCCCAGCGGCTGCGCACGGCGTGCGGCGCTCTCGACATCCCCGTCTACGAGGCCCTCTGCATCTCCGACGGTCTCTACTTCTCCTACTGCTGCCCCGACGCCCGCTGTTGCCCGCCCGACGGCACCCCGCTCGCCCTCAGCGGTACGTCGGTGATGGCGGCGACCGCGGCATACGCCGGAGTTCAGGTGCGGGGGTCCCTGCGGGACATGGAGAGGCGGTTCCAGCCTTCCGGCGGCCCCCGGGAGGAGGAACAACGAGCGGCACTCGACGCGAGCGCCGCCGTGATCGTCCCCCGGATCCTCGAGGACGCCGAGGGCAGGGGGCGCACGGAGGTGCGCGAGACGACTCTGCGCCTGGCACGGGCCGTCCTCCGCCGGTTCGTCAATCCGACGGGGGAGGCCGGGCCGACCGGCCAGACCGGCAGCCCGAGCGCCCCGAGGACCGTGCGGGCGGGCGTCGCGGGCACCGCCGAGAGCGACGCGGCCGACGACGCCCTGGTCGAGACCGGCGAAGCGGCCGCGCTGATCCTCGGTCTCCAGGACCGGGTCACCCGGGACCGCGCCGCCGAATGGATGGAGGGCTGGGAGGGCACCGCCGCCCTGCGCCTCTGGCGCGTGCTTGCCCGGCGCTGCGTCGCCCCCTACCAGGAGCACGCCGCCGCACCGCTCACCCTCGCGGGCTGGACGGCCTGGTCCACCGGCGACGAGCCGACCGCCCGGGTCGCCCTGGGGCTCGCACTCGACATCGACCCCGAGTACGTGTTCGCCCGGCTGCTGCACCAGGCGTGCAACGAAGGGCTCGACCCCGAGTCGCTCCGCTCCTGTCTGCGGACCGAGCGGGACAGCCGGATCGCCTCGAACGAGGCCGCTCCGGGCGCGTCACCGCAGGTCCGGACGCACGTCGCCCGCCCGCGGAGCAGTCGGCAGACCCTGAGGAAGCCCGGTCGCCAGACCGGTGGAGCGGAGCGCCGTTCCGCGGCCGGCGTCCGGCCCGGCGGGCCTGCCGCGGGCAAGCCGGGGAGCGGAAGTCCGAGGCGCGGCGGGCAGCGTGGCACCAGGAGCGGGCGATGACGACCGTGACCCGGCCGCCCGTCGGCGCGTTCAGCTCTCTGGCGGAGTCGTCCGAACCGACCCGCCGACACTTCGCCGGCCGCCCGGTCCGCACAGAGAGCACCCCGTACCCGCCATGGCCCTCAGCCCTGTCCCGGCCCCAGGCCGCCCCACCGGCCCCCCGATCGGTCACGTGCAGGGACGCCCTACCGGGCGCCACCCCGGGACCGGCGCCGGGCCGCCGCGCGCGGCCCGGCCCGCGGAGCTCCCCTCGGTGCACGACGCGCTTCTCTGCGTGGCCCTGCCCGCCCTCGCCGTCTGCGCCGGGCACGGCCAGCTCACCGGCGAGGGACCCGAGGGCGTGTACACGGCGGGGCGACGGCTCCTCTCCCGCTGCGTCCTGCGCGTGGCGGGGCGTGAGCCGGTCGCCCTCCAGGGCCGTATGGCGGCCGCGGATCGGGCGGTGTTCCTCGGGGTCCTCCGTGTCCCCGGGGACCCGGGCCCCGATCCCGGGCTCACCGTCGAACGCACACGGAGCGCCGACGGCACCGAACGGATCACCCTGCGCAGCGCCGTCCCCCGCCCCCTCCGGCTCCCCGTGGAAATCGCTCTGGGGTCGGATCTCGCGGACCTGGGCGCGGTGGCGTCCGGCCGGCCCGGACCCGAGCTCACCGCGAGCGTTCACGGCACAGGCCTGCGCTGGACCGGCGACGGCGGACGATCCGTCACCGTCACGGCGGACCCGCCTCCCATGGACGCCCTGGCGGCGGCGGGCGTCCTCCGCTGGGAGGCCGAGCTGGCGGCCGGGGGCACGTTCACGGTCCGGTTGCGGGTACGCGACGGCTCGTCCGGTCGTCCCACCGGCTCCCCGGGCGGTGCCGGGCGGCCCGGAGGCCACGTCCTCTCCGAAGCCCGCGCCGAGGGCGACGACACCCGTCCCGGGGAGCTGCTGCACGCCTCCGTCGAGGACCTGCGGGCCCTGCTCCAGCGCGACCCGGCGCACCCGGCGGACGTCCACCTCGCCGCAGGCGTCCCATGGCGCTGCGGACCCGTCACCGCCGAGGCGCTCTGGGCGGCCCGGATGGCCCTGCCCCTCGGCACCCGGCTCGCCGTCACCACCCTGCGTGCTCTCGGGCGCACCCAACTCTCGGACGCCGGAGCCGAGTCCGGCCGCATCCAGGGGCCACTCAGGGACGCCGGCCCGCACCTGCCACCCCGCTGCACCGGCATCGAGGCCACCCTCGCCTGTCCGGTCGTGCTCGCCGAGGCCCGCCGCTGGGGGCTCCCGGCGGCGGACCTGGAAGAGCTGCTGCCCGTGGCGGAGCGCTGCCTCGACTGGCTGCGCCGGACGGCCGGCGCGAGCGGGCTCGTGCCGGACCCGGGGCCCGCCGGGCCCTGGCGCGCCGAGACGCAGGCACACGCGCATCGCGCGGCGCTGCTCGGAGCGGATCTGCTCGACGCCTGCGGCAGGCCCGGGGGAGACGCCCTGCGCGATGCGGCGGAGACGCTGCGCGAGCGCTTCCGGCGGGAGTTCTGGCTCGACGACCGGGCCGGCGGTCGGCCTGCCGTCGCCCGTGGACCGGACGGCCGGACCTGGCCCCATCTCGGTGGCTGGGCCGCGCATCTTCTCGACACCGGGCTGCTGGGCGGCGGCCGACTCGCCCACGGGCTGCTGGACAGGACGGAGACCGAACAGGTGGCCAGACTGCTCGGCACCCCTGCCCTGGACTCCGGCTGGGGGCTGCGCGGTCTGGGCGCCAAGGAGCCGGGACACAACCCCTTCGGCCACCGTGCGGGTGCGGTGCGGGTGCACGAGACGGCGGTCGCCGTGGCAGGACTCGCCGCCCTCGGCCACGAGAAGGAGGCCGCCTCACTGCTCCGTGGGCTGCTCGACGCGGCGGAGGCCTTCACGTACCGGCTGCCCGAGATGTACGCGGGGGAGCAGCGCACGGCGGGCGGGCGGCCGGTGCCGCACCCCGCAGCGTGCCGGCCGGCGGCCGTCTCGGCCGCCGGAGCCGTCCACGCGCTGCTCGCCCTCGCCGGAATCCGGCCGGACGCGCCGGGTCGGTCCGTGTCGACGCATCCTCTGCGGTCGGCGCCGCTCGGAGCGATCCGGTTCTCGGGTCTCGTGGTCGCGGGTGAGCCCTTCGCCGTGCGGGTCGGCAGGCTCGGTCTCGGTATGGTCGAGGAGGCCGCAGAGGGCCTTCAACTGGGGGTGTGACGGGATGCCGGGCACAGACACGACGGAAGCCTCGCGGCGGGGCGTGGAAGTCGGCGCGGATGCTTCCGAGGGGCGTGCTTATCGTCAGGAAGACGACTATGATCGCGGCATGCCTCCCTACGACCCGTCGGCCTTTCCGCCCTTCGCCGTGACCGTCGATCTGGTCGTGCTCACCGTGCGCCGCCATGCGCTCTGCACCTTGGTCGTGCGACGGGGAGAGGCGCCGTACCAGGGGCGTTGGGCGCTCCCCGGTGGCTTCGTGCGGGAGGACGAGGACCTCAGCGGTGCCGCCGCGCGTGAGTTGGTCGAGGAGACGGGCCTCTGTGCCCACGATCCGGCCGCCCCGCCGCCGGTACCGAGCAACGGCGCGCACCTGGAGCAGCTGGCGACGTACGGGGCGCCCGACCGTGACCCCCGCATGAGGGTGGTCAGCGTCGCGCATCTGGCGCTCGCCCCGGACCTTCCCGCGCCTCGGGCAGGTGGCGACGCGAACAGCGCCCGGTGGGCACCTGTCGAGGAGCTGCTCGGCGAGGACGTGCTCGCCGGGACCGCGGAGGCCGGAGCGGCCCATGGCGCCGGCGCCGGGGGCTCCGGTGAGGCGGCAGGTGACGAGAAGGAAGGCGGCCCGGTGGCGCTCGCCTTCGACCATGCCCGGATCCTCGCCGACGGGGTGGAGCGGGCCCGCTCCAAGATCGAGTACTCCTCCCTGGCCACGGCCTTCTGCCCGCCGGAGTTCACGGTCGGAGAGCTGCGGCGCGTCTACGAGGCCGTCTGGGGTGTGGCCCTGGATCCGCGCAACTTCCATCGGAAGGTGACCGGCACGCCCGGCTTCCTCGTGCCGGCCGGTGGCACCACGACTCGTCAGGGCGGGCGCCCGGCCCAGCTCTTCAGAGCAGGTGGGGCCACTCTCCTCAACCCGCCGATGTTGCGCCCCGAGGTCTGACAGACCGGTGTTTCCGGCGCTCCTGGGCGCCAACCCTGCACCGAAAGTCCGAAATGTAGCGTTATCTTGCTGCGATAGCACCGCCCTGCCGCGGAGCGGTGTCATCTACCGCGAGAGAAGCGATGCTCCAGGCAATCGGACTGACCAGCACTCCCCGCCGCGATCGCCCGCCCGCCGTGGACGACCTGACCTTCGAGGCCCGGCCGGGTGCCGTGACGGCTCTCCTCGGTGCCGCGGGCTCCGGCAAGACCACCGCGCTCCGGCTCATGCTCGAACTCGAGCCGGGCCGCGGGATCACCTACTTCCGGGGCCGGCCGCTGCACCGCATCGCCCACCCTCCGCGCGAGGTCGGCGTCCTCCTCGGCGACATCCCCGGGCACCCCTCCCGCACACTCCGGGGCCAGCTGCGGATGCTCTGCGCCGCCACGGGGGTTCCCGCATCGCGGGCCGGGGAACTCTCGCGGGCCGTCGGTCTCGACGGCCTGGAGCGCCGGCGGATCGGGACCCTGCCGATCGGGGCCGATCGCCGACTCGGGCTCGCCTCCGCCTTGTTGGGTGACCCTCACACGCTGCTGCTCGACGAGCCGGGTGCCGGCCTCTCCGTACCCGAGAGCGCCTGGCTGTACGAGCTGCTGCGGGCGCACGCGGACGAAGGGGGAACCGTGCTGTACACCACGGCGGACCCCAAGGACGCCGTCCGCAACGCCGACCGGGTCGTCACGCTCGACGGCGGGCGACTCGTCGCCGACCAGGACGTCGCCGAGTTCGCCCGTACCCGGCTGCGCCCCCGCGTCGCCGTCCGCACCCCGCAGGCCGCACGGCTCGCCGCGGTCGTGACCCAGGAGGCCAGGGCGGCCCGTCGGCCGGTGGAGGTCGTCGCCGAGGACGGCAACCGACTGTCCGTCTACGGGAGCGACTGCGCGGCCGTCGGCGACACGGCGTTCCGGCATGGCGTACCGATCCACCTGCTCGCCGCCGAGACCGGCGACACCGCCGGCGCCTTGCCTGTTCCGCGTACCACGACGGGAGAGGGCGGCCCGGAGTCCGGCTCGGGTCGTGAGGTCGAAGCCGGCGGTCCCGTACCCGCTGACCCCGTAGCCACTGATCCCGTGACCGGTGCCCCCGCCGCCGGGGAGAGGGGTGGGGCCCGGCGGCCCGCCCGCTCGCCCCTGCGGCCGTTGCGGTACGAGATCCATCGCCTCCTGGGCGTGCCGTCCACACCGCTGGTCGCCGCGGCCGTCCTGCTCGGCTCCGTGACCATCGCCCTGCTCCTCGGACGGGGCGGGAGCGCCGCCCTGCCCGCGGTCGTGGCCGGCTGGCCCGCGCTCTCCCCGCTGCCGCCCGCGGCGCTCGGGGCCGGACTGCTCGGCGCCTTCTCCTTCGGCGAGGAGTACCGCTATCCCGCGCTCACCACGGGCCGGGGAGCCGTGCCGCGCAGGCCCGGCCTGCTACTGGCGAAACTGGCCGTGGCGGCGGGAGTCGCCCTGGTGCTCGGTGCGGCCGTCGTCGTGGTGGATCTTGAGGTTCTGCGGTTCGTCTACGGCGGAGAGTTGATCTCCGTACCGAAGAACTGGCCGGCTCTCTGTGCGAGTTGGCTGGGGCTGATCGTCGGCTGCGCCTGGGCCGGAGTCCTCGGCGCCGGGGTCTTCCGGGCTGCCGCGGCCGGTGTGGCGGCGGTCCTCGCGGTACCGGTCGCCTTCGTCCCGCTGCTCCAGAAGGTGCTGACCGGACCGTCGGTGCGGTCGGCCGCCGGACTGCCCTCGCGACTCCGGGAACTCGCCGGTCCGCAGTGGTCCCCGGCGGTGGATCGCTGGCTGGCGGGCGGGCTGCGGGTGCTCGGGCAGCCCGCGGGAGTGGCTCTCTCGCTGACGTTGACCGGATTGCTCTGTGCGTATGTGTTCACCGGCCTTCGTCGCAAGGCGCGTTGGTGATCACTTTCGGACCTAAAGGTTCCGGTTCGCGGTCAACTCCCTTGAAAGCTGCCTGCTATGTCCGATTAATCGTCAATTGTGTAGGGGGTGCCGATCACCCTTTCGTGTGCTTTTCACCAAAGACCTCAAGGGTCACGGAAGCAGCGCCGACAAAGGATGCGTGAGTACCCTTGCGCACACCATGATGACCGCCGCCCGCTCCGTCGACTCCGGCGTCGGCGCCCCGGGCGATCTCGACCGCTACCCCTACGCGGAGGCGCCCGCCGCCGGCCGCGTGGGCCCGCCCTCCTGGGAGGGGGTGGACACCGACCTGGGCCGCGTCGGCCGCCGCAGCGCCGGCAACCGGGGGCGCGGGCTGCACGGCCAGCTCGTCCAGCAGCTCGGCCAGATGATCGTCTCCGGCGATCTCGGCGCCGACCGTCCGCTCGTCCCCGAGGAGATCGGTCAGCGGTTCGAGGTCTCGCGCACCGTCGTCCGCGAATCGCTGCGCGTGCTCGAGGCCAAGGGGCTCGTCAGCGCCCGCCCGAACGTCGGCACCCGCGTCAGGCCCGTCAGTGACTGGAACCTCCTCGACCCCGACATCATCGAGTGGCGCGCCTTCGGCCCGCAGCGCGACAACCAGCGCCGTGAGCTGAACGAGCTCCGCTGGACGATCGAGCCCCTGGCCGCCCGCCTGGCCGCCGGGCACGGTCGCGAGGACGTGCAGCAGCGTCTCGCCGACATGGTCGAGATCATGGGCCACGCGTTCGCCCAGGGGGACGGCATCACGTTCTCCCGCGCCGACACCGAGTTCCACTCGCTCCTCATCCAGCTCGCCGGGAACCGCATGCTGGAGCACCTCTCCGGCATCGTCGGCGCGGCGCTCCAGGTGTCCGGCGGTCCCGTCACGGGCTGCGACCGCCCGAGCGAGGCCTGTCTCGCGCACCACGCACGGATCGTGGACGCGCTCGCCGCGGGCGACGCCCTCGGGGCCGAGGCGGCCATGCGCGCCCTGCTCACGGTCCACCCCGAGGTGGAGCGCGTCGTTCCCGCCCCCCGCGAACACTGACCCGCGGGCCGTGGCCGGGAGCGCGGAGGTGTGGACGTCGCGCGCCGCCGGATCCGAGCACCGCCCGGGGAGCCCGGAAGGGTTTCCCCGGCCGGTGCCAGGATTCCGGCGGCGTGAATGTACGCTGATATATCCCTCTGCGGTGGTTTGTCGCACATGAGGTGTGACTCGGGCCACGAAGATTGGGCGTAACACTCCTCCGAGCCGTGCGATGACCTAAGAGGTGACAGCCGAGGAAGGAATACAGCAGCCGATGGAGGCGCTGTGCAGTTCCCCGGTCCAGCCCGCGCCGTCGGCACATTCCCCGTCGACGGTCGTCGGCTCCAGCCCTCCAGGGCGGGGCCGGAAGCCGTTTCCATCGTTCCGAGAGGTTGTTCGTGTCGGCCAGCACATCCCGTACGCTCCCGCCGGAGATCGCCGAGTCCGAGTCTGTGATGGCGCTCATCGAGCGGGGAAAGGCTGATGGGCAGATCGCCGGCGATGACGTGCGTCGGGCCTTCGAGGCTGACCAGATTCCGCCAACCCAGTGGAAGAATGTTCTGCGCAGCCTCAATCAGATCCTCGAGGAAGAGGGTGTGACGCTGATGGTCAGTGCAGCGGAGTCGCCGAAGCGCGCCCGCAAGAGCGTCGCCGCGAAGAGCCCGGCCAAGCGCACCGCCACCAAGACCGTCACCGCCAGGACGACCGTGACGAAGACGACCGTCACGGCCGCCACGGCCTCCGCGGCAGAGGGCGACGACCCGGCCGACGAGGCCGGATCCGTCGCCAAGAAGGCGGCCGCGAAGAAGACCGTCGCCAAGAAGGCGGTGGCCAAGAAGACCGTCGCCAAGAAGACGGCGGCCAAGAAGACCACGTCCAAGAAGGACGCCGACGAAGCCGTCGAGGGCGAAGAGCTGCTCGAGGACGTCGCGCCCGGGAAGGGCGAGGAAGAGGAGACCGAGGGCGAGAGCAAGGGCTTCGTCCTGTCCGACGAGGACGAGGACGACGCTCCGGCGCAGCAGGTCGCCGTCGCCGGTGCCACCGCCGACCCGGTCAAGGACTACCTGAAGCAGATCGGCAAGGTCCCGCTCCTCAACGCCGAGCAGGAGGTCGAGCTCGCCAAGCGCATCGAGGCCGGCCTGTTCGCCGAGGACAAGCTCGCGAACTCGGACAAGCTCGCGCCGAAGCTCAAGCGCGAGCTGGAGATCATCGCCGAGGACGGCCGCCGGGCCAAGAACCACCTCCTGGAGGCCAACCTCCGTCTGGTGGTCTCGCTGGCCAAGCGCTACACCGGCCGCGGCATGCTCTTCCTGGACCTGATCCAGGAGGGCAACCTGGGTCTGATCCGCGCGGTCGAGAAGTTCGACTACACCAAGGGCTACAAGTTCTCCACGTACGCCACCTGGTGGATTCGTCAGGCGATCACCCGCGCCATGGCCGACCAGGCCCGCACCATCCGTATCCCGGTGCACATGGTCGAGGTCATCAACAAGCTCGCGCGTGTGCAGCGTCAGATGCTCCAGGACCTGGGCCGTGAGCCCACCCCGGAGGAGCTGGCGAAGGAGCTCGACATGACCCCTGAGAAGGTCATCGAGGTCCAGAAGTACGGTCGTGAGCCGATCTCCCTCCACACCCCGCTGGGTGAGGACGGCGACAGCGAGTTCGGCGACCTGATCGAGGACTCCGAGGCGGTCGTTCCGGCCGACGCGGTGAGCTTCACGCTCCTCCAGGAGCAGCTGCACTCCGTGCTGGACACGCTCTCCGAGCGTGAGGCCGGCGTCGTCTCGATGCGCTTCGGTCTCACCGACGGTCAGCCGAAGACGCTGGACGAGATCGGCAAGGTCTACGGCGTGACCCGCGAGCGGATCCGCCAGATCGAGTCGAAGACCATGTCGAAGCTGCGCCACCCGTCGCGCTCGCAGGTGCTGCGCGACTACCTCGACTGATCCGTACCTCGGCAGTCCGCGAGAGTGGCGGACGCGAGTCAGGAGCGGTACGCGGAAGGGCCCGGTTCCCCGAGGGGGAGCCGGGCCCTCCGGCTGCGCGCGGGATGCACCGCGCGGCCGTGTGCTGGACTCTGGGTGAAGCGACATCACCGGAGAGTCAGGAGGCTCCATGCGTGGTTCCCTCACCCGAGCATTGACGGGTGCTCTGGGCCTGATCGCGGCGGCGGCGGGGCAGCTGGCCACGGCCGCACCCGTGGCCGCCGACAGCGTCGTGGTGGGCGGCCGGCAGGCCCAGATCACTGAAGCGCCCTGGGTCGTGGCGCTGTCCAGCCGTGACCGGTTCGGGGGTACGCGCGCGGGGCAGTTCTGCGGCGGCGTGCTCGTGGCGCCGACCAAGGTGCTCACGGCGGCCCACTGCCTGGGACGTGAGGTCCTCGGCGGCGAGCCGTGGGAGGTGCGCGACTTCGTGGTCATCGCGGGCCGCGCCGCGCTGCGCGGGCAGGGCGGGCAGGAGGTGCGGATCTCGGACACCTGGGTCAATCCCGACTACGACCCGACGACGAACTCGGGCGACCTCGCGGTACTGACGCTGGTGAGCGCGCTGCCGCAGTCGTACGTCATCGGCGTCGCCCGCACGGGAGACGCGGCGTACACGCCCGGCGCGGAGGCGGACGTCTACGGCTGGGGCGACACGACCGGCAACGGGACCTACGCCTCCACGCTGCGGACGGCGCGGGTCCAGGTGCTGCCGGACAGCGCGTGCGAGCGCGCGTACCCGGGAGGGTTCGGCGTCCCCTATCGGGGCGACACGATGCTGTGCGCGGGCGACCCGCGCGGCGGCAGGGACGCCTGCCAGGGCGACAGCGGAGGCCCGCTCGTGGCGAAGGGGCTCCTTGTCGGCCTGGTGTCCTGGGGCAGCGGCTGTGGGCAGGCGGAGAACCCGGGGGTCTACACCCGCGTCTCGGCGGTGCTGCCGGAGAGCTTCTGATCCACGGCGGACAGTGGCGGTACGCGAACGGGCGGCCACCCCCTCGGAATGCGGGTGGTGGCCGCCCGTTGTCCGGTCATTGGCCGGATCTGGGCTCGTCGTGGATGCGAGACGTCAGTGGTCGTCGCCCTGCGTGCGGGCCGGCACGTCCGTCAGGCGGTCCGTCTCATCCTGTATCTCAACGGCGATCTTCTTGAGTTCCGGCTCGAACTTACGTCCGTGGTGGGCGCAGAAGAGCAAGTCACCTCCGCTGGTCAGGACGACACGCAGGTAAGCCTGGGCGCCGCAGCGGTCGCAACGGTCAGCGGCCGTCAGGGGGCTCGCGGGGGTCAGAACAGTAGTCACGTCGCCTCTTCTCTAGCTCGACGAGCTGTCGTACCAGGGTCAACATCCAACCAGGCCGAAAACGTTCCCGCTCGCGGCTTTTCCTTCAAACTTCTTCGCAGGTGGCTGTCTGCTGCCGGTTGGCGGCGAATGAGCCGTATTGCGTCGCTCTACGGATTTCGCGTTGCTTGTGGTGGTCGGTCCCCCCGGCGTGGTTGCCGGTTGTTCATGAGGACGTGCCCGGAGCCTAAATGGTTCATGCGCGGAAGGGAACGTGATGTTCACGTCACCCCATCGAGGGATCGAACACCCATGCGACGCTGGTCTAGCATGAAGAATCGGGGAGGGTGGCGTAACAACGGCTCTACCAGGCATCGGTACCCTCTGACGGGTGACCGACGCCGGGCCTTACCCCCACTGGGCCAGATTTCAAATTCAGCGAGGAGCGAACCGCGTGACCGCCGAAACGTCCGTGCCGTCCAGTGCGCTGCTGACCGCAGACCGTGACGCTTCCAACTACACCGCGCGGCACCTGCTCGTACTCGAAGGGCTCGAAGCGGTCCGCAAGCGCCCCGGTATGTACATCGGGTCCACCGACAGCCGCGGCCTGATGCACTGCATCTGGGAGATCATCGACAACTCCGTCGACGAGGCCCTCGGGGGCTATTGCGACCACATCGAGGTCGTCCTCCACGACGACGGCTCCGTCGAGGTCCAGGACAACGGCCGGGGCATCCCGGTCGACGTGGAGCCGAAGACCGGACTCTCCGGAGTCGAGGTCGTCATGACCAAGCTGCACGCCGGCGGAAAGTTCGGCGGCGGATCGTACGCCGCGTCCGGCGGTCTGCACGGCGTCGGCGCCTCCGTGGTCAACGCGCTGTCGGCCCGCCTCGACGTCGAGGTCGACCGGAACAGTGCCACGCACTCGATCAGCTTCCGCCGGGGTGTGCCGGGCATCTTCACGGAGCAGGGCCCCGACAGCCCCTTCGATCCGGGCAACGGCCTGCGCAAGGGCAAGCGCGTCCCCAAGACCCGCACCGGCACGCGCGTGCGCTACTGGGCGGACCGGCAGATCTTCCTCAAGGACGCCAAGCTCTCCCTGGAGACGCTGCACCAGCGCGCCCGGCAGACCGCCTTCCTCGTGCCCGGCCTCACCATCGTCGTCCGCGACGAGCGGGACCTCGCGGGGATCGGCAAGAGCGAGGAGACCTTCCGCTTCGACGGCGGCATCAGCGAGTTCTGCGAGTACCTCGCGCAGGACAAGGCCGTCTGCGACATCCAGCGCCTGACCGGCCAGGGCACCTTCAAGGAGACCGTCCCGGTCCTCGACGAGCGTGGCCACATGACGCCGACCGAGGTCACCCGTGAGCTCGCCGTCGACGTCGCCCTTCGCTGGGGCACCGGCTACGACAGCACGGTCAAGTCCTTCGTCAACATCATCGCCACGCCCAAGGGCGGCACCCACGTCTCGGGCTTCGAGCAGGCCGTCACCAAGACCGTGAACGAGGTGCTGCGCTCCTCGAAGATGCTGCGCGTCGCCGAGGACGACATCGTCAAGGACGACGCCCTGGAGGGCCTCACGGCGGTCGTGACGGTCCGCCTCGCCGAGCCGCAGTTCGAGGGGCAGACCAAGGAGGTCCTCGGTACGTCCGCGGCCCGCCGGATCGTGGCGAACGTGGTCGCGAAGGAGCTCAAGGCCTTCCTCACCTCGACCAAGCGGGACGCCAAGGCGCAGGCCCGTGCCGTCCTGGACAAGGCCGTCGCCGCCGCCCGGACGCGCATCGCCGCCCGCCAGCACAAGGAGGCGCAGCGCAGGAAGACCGCGCTGGAGTCCTCCTCGTTGCCGGCGAAGCTGGCCGACTGCCGCAGCGACGACGTGGAGCGCAGCGAGCTCTTCATCGTCGAGGGGGACTCGGCCCTCGGTACGGCCAAGCTCGCCCGCAACAGCGAGTTCCAGGCCCTGCTGCCGATCCGCGGCAAGATTCTCAACGTCCAGAAGTCGTCCGTCTCGGACATGCTGAAGAACGCCGAGTGCGGGGCGATCATCCAGGTCATAGGAGCGGGATCGGGTCGCACCTTCGACATCGACGCGGCCCGTTACGGGAAGATCGTCCTCCTGGTCGACGCCGACGTCGACGGCGCCCACATCCGCTGTCTGCTGCTGACGCTCTTCCAGCGCTACATGCGGCCGATGGTCGAGGCCGGGCGGGTCTTCGCCGCCGTGCCCCCGCTGCACCGGATCGAGCTCGTCCAGCCCAAGAAGGGCCAGGACAAGTACGTCTACACGTACTCGGACAACGAGCTGCGCCAGACCCTGCTGGAGTACCAGCGCAAGGGAGTGCGCTACAAGGACTCCATCCAGCGCTACAAGGGTCTGGGCGAGATGGACGCCGACCAGCTCGCGGAGACCACGATGGACCCGCGTCACCGCACCCTGCGCCGGATCAACATCGGCGACCTGGACGCGGCGGAGCAGGTCTTCGACCTCCTCATGGGCAACGACGTGGCGCCCCGCAAGGAGTTCATCACCGGCTCCGCGGCGACCCTCGACCGCTCGCGCATCGACGCCTGAGGCGCTCCACCCGTGGGTGGAGCCACACGCTCCACCCACGGGCCGATCACACCCCCTTCGACTCTCCGTAGCATTGAGGTGACGGAGGGGGACAGGCGTGAACGAGAAGCGCGAGCGGGCGGACGCGAGGACCGGTACGGCCCAGGAAGGCTCCTGGAGCTCCTGGCCCTCGCGGGAGGCGCTCACCCGGCTGGGAGTACCCCGGGGCCGGATCATCCTGGACTACAGCATGATCACGGCCCTGAGCGTCTGGGTGCTCGCCGGCTGCTACACCTCGGGAGGGTTCGACGGCTGGTACGCGCCGCTGCCTCCCCTCGGCTTCGGGCTCTGTGTGGCGGCGGCGCTCGGCTACCACCACACGACCCTCGACCACCGGCCCGCGGCCTCGCTGGGGCTGCTCGGGGTGATAGCCCTGTGCGGCCTCGGGGCCTACGCGGCCGGGGCGCCCACGCCCGCGACCGTGATGTGGATAGTCGTCTCGATCATGGCGATGGAACGGCTGCCGCTGCCCTTCGCCCTGGCCACCGTGGCCGTGCTCGTCCCCGGCTTCGTGGAGGCGGACGAGACCGGGATCCTGGGAGCCGGCCTCACGACCGGGGCCGTGCTGCTCGCGGGCTACTCGCTCCGGCTCGACGCCCACGCCCGCGGGGCCGGTTTCCAGCTGCTCGCCCAGGAGCGGCTCGCCCGGGAGGCCGAGGCCGCGTCGGCCGCGCTGGCGGAGAGAGCCAGGATCGCCCGCGAGATACACGACGTGCTCGCCCACAGCCTCTCCGCCCAGATGGTGCACCTGGAGGTCGCACGGCTCCAGATCGAGGCGGGTGCGGGCCGGAGCGAGGTCCTCAAGCTCGTCACCTCGGCCCGCTCCATGGCCAGAGAGGGGCTCGCGGAGACCCGGCACGCGCTGTCGGCACTGCGCGGTGACATGGTGCCAGTCGAGGAGTACCTGCGGGAGCTGGCCCGGCAGGACCGTGCCGAGGTCGATGTCAGCGGAGAGCGCCGGAGCCTGCCGGCCGAGGCCTCCCAGGCGGTGCGGCGGGTCGCGCAGGAGGCCCTGACGAACGTGCGCAAGCACGCCCCCGGCGCACGGACCCGGATTCGGTTCGCCTACGAGACCGACGAGATCTCCTTGGAGATATGTGACTCCGGGCCACCCTCCACGGCCGAGGGCGGGGGAGAGGGGTACGGGCTCGGCTCGTCCGGCTCCGGGTACGGACTGGTCGGGATGAGGGAGCGAGCCGAACTGCTCGGCGGCAGTCTGGACGCGGGGCCGGACGGGCCGGGATTCGCCGTGCGGCTGCGAGTGCCGGCATGAGCGCCGACGAGAGGGCCGTGGGTCTGTCCCGGCCGGAGGACGTCGATTCCCGGGAGGGGGCTCGGGCGGTGCGGGTGGTGGTCGCCGACGATCAGGCCGTGGTGCGTGAGGGGATCGTGATGCTGCTCGGGCTGCTCGCCGGGGTCGAGGTCGTCGGGTCCGCCCGGGACGGGGAGGAGGCGGTCGCGCTGACCGCCGAACTCGCGCCCGACGTGGTCCTGATGGACCTGCGCATGCCGCGTTGCGACGGTGTCGAGGCCACCCGCCGGATCCGTGAGCGGCACCCCGGTACGGAGATCGTGGTGCTCACCACTTACGCCGACGACGACTCGCTGTTCCCCGCGCTGCGGGCCGGGGCGCGCGGGTACCTGACCAAGGACGCGGACGGGGACGAGATCGTACGGGCCCTGCGGGACGTGACCGACGGGCGGGCGGGACTTTCCCCCACGGTGCAGCGG
>NZ_LIPQ01000232.1 GCF_001418135.1 Streptomyces aureus | reverse complement strand
GCCCTCCCGTGCGTCCTGAAGAACCATGATCCGACTCGCCACCCCCGCCGATCTCGACGCCGTCGTCGCCCTCCACACCGAGGCCCGCGCCACCTACTACCGCGGTCACGTCCCCGACGCCGACTTCCTCGGCCCCGAGGAGATCGCCCGCTCCCGGGCCGGCTGGGCCGCCGCCGTCGGGCGCGGGGCCGTGCTCTGCGCCGTACGGGACGGGGAACTCGCGGGCATCGCCGCGTACGGGGAGCGCGACGGCCTCACGCACCTCACCCAGCTCCACGTCCTCCCCGCCCGCTGGCGCGCGGGCGTCGGCACCGAGCTCCACGCGGCCTGCGTCGAGGCCTGGCGGGCCGCCGGGGTGACCGAGGCGCGCCTGGAGGTCTTCGAGAAGAACGAACGCGCCCAGGCCTTCTACACCGCCCACGGCTGGACCCCCGACCCGGAGACCCCGCGCGACGGCGACCACCTCGTGCTCCGGCTCACACTGGGACCGGAAACGGAATGAAATCCGCCGGCGGGGTCGTTGCCGCGACAGAACACCCCGAACACCCCGCCGCCGAACCCCGGAGAGAAGTCACATGCGCGTCGAGATCTGGAGCGACATCGCCTGCCCCTGGTGCTACATCGGCAAGGCCCGCTTCGAGAAGGGACTCGAGGCCTTCGCCCACCGCGACGACATCGAGGTCGTGCACCGCTCCTTCGAGCTCGACCCGAACCGCGCCAAGGGCGACACCGGCCCCGTCCTGGAGATGCTGGCCAAGAAGTACGGCCGCACCCTCGACGAGGCCCGCGCCATGGAGGCACACGTCGCGTCCAACGCGCACTCCGAGGGCCTCGGCTACCGCACCGAGGGCCGCGACCACGGAAACACCTTCGACATCCACCGGCTGCTCCACCTCGCCAAGGACCGCGGGCTGCAGAACGAGCTCCTGGACCTGGCCTACCGCGCCAACTTCGCCGAGGAGCGTTCCGTCTTCGACGCCGAGACCCTGGTGACGCTGGGCGTCGAGGCCGGTCTCGACGAGACCGAGGTGCGGGCCGTCCTCGCCGACGACTCCGCCTACGCCGACGCCGTACGCGAGGACGAGCGCGAGGCCGCCGAACTCGGCGCGAACGGCGTGCCGTTCTTCGTGCTCGACCGCCGCTACGGCATCTCCGGCGGCCAGCCCGCCGAGGTCTTCACCCAGGCCCTTGAGCAGGCCTGGCAGGGCCGCGCCCTCCAGACCGTCGGCGGCGACGCGGCGGTCTGCGACACCGACGGCGGCTGCGAGGTCCCGGGCGCGTGACCGGCCGCACCCGGCCCGGCTCATGATCACCCCCCGCACCCCCTCCCACCTGCGGCGATAAGCGCGGCTTGGGGATTCCCCACGACCGAACCCAATTGACGGGTGATCGTGGGGAATCCAGGGTGGGGGCATGGAATCTCTGGAAAAGCCCCTCGGGGGCGCCGAGTTCGCGCCGAAGAACACCTACCTCAACACCTCCGCCTGCGGGCTGCTGCCGCGCCGCGCGATCGAGGCCGTCGTGCTCCTCGCGGAGGAGACCGCCGCCGGACGTCCGGGCGGGGCCGGGGATTTCGAGGTCGTGAACGAGGCCCGCGCCGGCTACGCCCGGCTCGTGGGTGTCGCGCCCGAGCGCGTCGCCGTCGGCAGCTCGGTCGCCGTGCACTGCGGCATGATCGCCCAGTCGATGCCCGCCGGGTCCGAGATCCTCTTCCCCGAGGGCGACTTCTCCTCCGTCATCACCCCCTTCACGATCCGCGGCGACCTCAAGACCCGGTTCGTGCCCCTGGACCGGCTCGCCGAGTCCGTCGGCCCCGACACCACGCTCGTCGCCTTCTCCGCCGTGCAGTCGGCGGACGGCCGGACCGCGGACTTCGCGGCGATCCGGGCCGCGGCGGCCGCGCACGGCGCCCGGACCCTCCTGGACGCCACCCAGTCGGCCGGCTGGCTGCCGCTGCGCGCGGGGGAGTGGGACTACACGGTCGCAGGCGGCTACAAGTACCTGCTCTGCCCCCGCGGGGCCTCCTTCCTCACCGTCACCGAGCAGGCACAGGACTCGCTCGTCGCGATCCACGCCAACTGGGTCACCGGCGAGGAGCTGTGGGTGAACAGCTACGGCCCGGTCCGTGAACTGGCCGGCAGCGCACGCCGCTTCGACGAGCCCCCGGCCTTCCTCTCGTACCACGGCGCGGCCCGCTCGCTCGCGCTCCTTGAGGAGGTCGGCATCGAGCGGATCGAGGCCCACGTCAAGGGGCTCGCGGCCCGCTTCCGCGCCGGACTCGTCGCCCTCGGCCACGCGCCGGTGATGGACGAGTCGGCGGTCGTCGCGGTCCCCGGCCTCGGGGACCGCGAGGACGCGCTGCGCGAGGCGGACATCCTGCTCTCCGTCCGCGCGGGAAATCTGCGCGCGTCCTTCCACCTGTACAACACGGCATCGGACGTCGACCGGGCCCTGGAGGTCCTGGCGGGCTGACACCCGTACCGCGCCCGCGGGGGGCACGTACCGGCAAGGCCGTGTTACGTCGGCGGGGCAGGTACGGGCAGGACCGTCGTACGCCCGTGGGGCAGGTGCGAGCAAGACCCGCCGTGGGGTACGTACGAGCCGTACGCCCGTGGGGTGGGTACGCGCGCGGGGGCGCCGTCCTTCTGGGGTGTCCCGCTCAGCAGCCGCGCGGCGGGGCCGGGCACTCGCCCGCCTCGCCCGCCTCCTCGCGCAGGTTGTCCGCCACGACGCCGAGGAGCCGCTCGAGCTCGGCCCGGTCGTCCGGGCCGAGACCGCTCAGGGAGGCCTGCTCCAGGTCGGACCAGACGCCCTCGACGCCGACGCGCAGCGACCGTCCCTCGTCCGTCGCCTCGACCAGGACGGCGCGCCGGTCGGCGGGGTCGGGGCGGCGCAGGACGAGGCCGCAGTGCTCCATGCGCTGGAGCATCTTGGTCACCGTCGAGGCGTCGAGTCCCAGGGACTGGATCAGCTCGGACTGACGGACCGGCCCGCAGTCCCAGAGCCGCATCATCATCATCTCCTGGCCCGGGTAGAGGCCGAGTTCCCGCAGCCGTCGCCCGGCGGCGATCCGGTGCATCCGGGCCACCCGGGCCAGAGCGACGCTGACGGGGCCGCCGTGGGCGGCGGAGGGCGCCGTCTCGGTACAGACGGGGTCGGTTCCTGACATCGCGGGCTCCTCGTGAAGGTCTTCCCACAGATTACCTTGGCTGGCCAAGCAATGGGTTACAGTGACATCCGGACCAGATACTTGGCCGACCACATAAGTTCGTGAAGGGGACAGCCATGACCACCGCCTTCGACCCCGTCGACCTCGCAGGGATCCGGCTCGCCAACCGCATCGCGATGGCCCCGATGACCCGCAGCCGCGCCGAGGCAGACCGCCGGACCCCCACCGCGCTCGTCGCCGAGTACTACGCCCAGCGCGCCTCGGCCGGCCTGATCATCACCGAGGGCGTCCAGCCCAGCGCCGTCGGCCAGGGCTACCCCAACACCCCCGGCCTGCACAGCGCCGAGCAGGTCGCCGCCTGGCGCGAGGTCACCGACGCCGTCCACGAGCGCGGCGGAAAGATCTTCGTCCAGCTGATGCACGCCGGCCGGATCAGCCACCCCGTCGTCCTCGGCGACGGACTCCACCCCGTCGGCCCGTCCGCCGTCGCCCCCAAGGGCCAGCTCTTCGCCGGCACCGGCCTCATCGACTTCGTCGCTCCGCGCGAACTCACCGCCGACGAGATCCGCGAGACGATCGCCGGCTTCGCCGAGGCCGCCCGCAACGCCGTCGACGCCGGCTTCGACGGCGTCGAGATCCACGGCGCCAACGGCTATCTGATCCAGCAGTTCCTCGCCTCCGGCTCCAACCACCGCACCGACGAGTGGGGCGGCCCGGTCGAGAACCGCATCCGCCTCGCCGTCGAGGTCGTCAAGGCCGTCGCCGCCGAGATCGGCCCCGAGCGCACCGGTCTGCGGATCTCCCCGGCCAACACCTACAACGACATCGCCGAGACCGACACCGAGGAGCTCTACCCCGCCCTCGTCGCCGCGATCGACCCCGTCGGCATCGCGTACCTGCACGTTACGGAGCCCGCGCCCGAGATCCGCGAGCTGACCCTCGCGCTGCGCAAGGCCTTCTCGGGCACGTTCATCCTCAATCCCTCCACCGAAGGGCCGACCGGGGCCGACGCGCTGGCCCTGATCGAGGACGGCACCGCCGACCTCGTCGCGTACGGGGCGCTGTTCCTCGCCAACCCCGACCTGCCCGCCCGGCTGCGGGCCGGCGGCCCGTACAACACCCCGGACCCGGCGACCTTCTTCGGCGGCGACCACCGCGGCTACACCGACTACCCGGCGCTGTAACCGGAGCACCCGGAGCACCGCACCCGGAGCGCCCGCCCCCCCCCGCAGCACCTGGAAACGCGAGGACGAAAGGGGCGGGCGCTCCGGGTGCGGTGGTCCGGGTGCTCCGGTTAC
>NZ_LIPQ01000231.1 GCF_001418135.1 Streptomyces aureus | reverse complement strand
CCTCCGCCGGACTTCAGGGCGTCGCCGTCTTCGTCGAGGCGATGACCGGCATCCTGCTCGCCATGTTCTCGACGCTCTTCCTGCTGTACGACGGGAAGAAGGTCTGGGAGTGGACGCTCAAACTGGTCCCGGCCCAGGCCCGGCCCGGCGTCGCCGGCGCGGGCCCGCGCGCCTGGCGCACCCTCACCGCCTATGTGCGGGGCACGGTGCTCGTCGCCCTCATCGACGCGGTCTTCATCGGCCTCGGACTCTGGTTCCTCGACGTGCCGATGGCCGTACCGCTCGCCGTCTTCATCTTCCTCTTCGCCTTCATCCCGCTGGTCGGAGCCGTCGTCTCCGGCGCCCTCGCGGTCGTCGTCGCCCTCGTCACCAACGGACCGTTCACCGCGCTCATGGTGCTGGTCGTCGTCCTCGCCGTGCAGCAGATCGAGGGCCATGTGCTCCAGCCCTTCATCCTCGGACGCGCGGTACGGGTCCACCCGCTGGCCGTCGTCCTCGCGGTCGCGGCCGGCGGCCTGACCGCCGGCATCGGCGGCGCCGTGGTCGCGGTCCCCCTGGTCGCCGTCGTCAACACGGTGGTCGGGTACCTTCGCGCGTACAGCACGGAGCAGGCGCTGCGCAGCACGCCGGAACCTCGCGGGGCGACCGCCTTCGAGGTGGCCCCGACGCCGGCACCGGGCTCGCTCGCCGCCACGGGGGACGGCAAGTGATATCGGAACCCGAGTTCGTGGGCGCGGTGGAGTTCGACGACCCCGAGGTGCTCACCGAGACCCCGCCGCCCCGTCCGCCCCGAGCGCGGCGCCCCTGGCTGTGGGCGCTCGGCGGCGCGGTGCTGGCGTCGGCGGTGTGGGGCGGCGGGCTCTACGCGTACGGTCAGCAGAAGGACACGGGGCCCGATCTGGGCAGGTACAAGCCGGTGGAGGAGCTCTGCGAGGTGGCGGGGCTCAAGGGGCTCGCCGGTGCCCTCGGCAAGCGGACCGACGCCGGTTCCGGTCCCTTCCTGGACGAACCGGCGGTCAGCGAGTCGTCGTGCCAGATCACCTTCGGCTCGGCGGAGACCGGGCCGGGTGTCTCGGTCACGTACACCCTCCACAAGGTGACCGACCCGGGGCCGGAGTTCGCGGCGCGGGCGCAGCGGTACGGCGTCCTGCAGAAGGTCGACGGGGTCGGCGAGCAGGCCTTCTTCGACGACGCGAGCGGTCAGGGCGGCAGGCTCCTGGTCCTCGACGGTCAGGCCGAGTTCGAGCTCCAGGTCTACACCCAGGGCGGCTACGAGGTGGACGGCAAGCTGATCGAGGTGCCGCCGGTCGACCTGTCCGGGATCGACGTGCCGATGATCCAGGACACGCTCGCCCTCATGAGGGCGCTCAAGAAATGACGGAAGGGCCCCGGGGTCGACACCCCGGGGCCCTTCGTCGAACGGTGTGGCGCCCTATTCGGCGAGGACCGCTTCCGCGTCGAGGGTGACGCCGACCGCCTGGATCACCGCGGCGATCTTGACGGCCTCCTGGATGGTGGCGCGGTCGACACCGGCCTGGCGCAGGACCTGCTCGTGCGAGTCGAGGCACTGGCCGCAGCCGTTGATCGCGGACACCGCCAGCGACCACAGCTCGAAGTCGACCTTCTCGACGCCCGGGTTGCCGATGACGTTCATCCGCAGACCGGCGCGCATCGTCCCGTACTCGGGGTCCGACAGCAGGTGCCGGGTCCGGTAGAAGACGTTGTTCATCGCCATGATCGCGGCGGCGGACTTGGCCGCCTGGTACGCCTCGGGCTTCAGGTTGGCCTGGGCCTCGGGCTCCAGCTCCTTGAGGACCCTCGGCGAGCGCGAGGCGATCGCGCAGGCGAGGACGGTGCCCCAGAGCTGCTGCTGGGGCAGCTCGCTGTTGCCGATGACCGAACCGAGGTTCAGCTTCAGGTCCTTGGCGAAGTCCGGTATGGCGGACTTCAGTTCGTCGAGAGCCATGTCAGATCACTCGCCCGACAGGAGCGCGGCGGCGTCGAGGGTGCCCTCGCCCTTGTTCCAGTTGCAGGGGCACAGCTCGTCGGTCTGCAGGGCGTCGAGGACCCGCAGGACCTCCTTGGGGTTACGGCCGACGGAGCCGGCGGTCACCATGGTGAACTGGATCTCGTTGTTCGGGTCCACGATGAAGACGGCACGCTGGGCGAAGCCGTCCTCGCCGCGCACGCCGCAGTCGCTCATGAGCTCGTGCTTGGAGTCGGCGAGCATCGGGAAGGGCAGGTCACGCAGGTCGGCGTGGTCCTTGCGCCAGGCGTGGTGCACGAACTCGGAGTCGCCGGAGACGCCGAGGATCTGGGCGTCGCGGTCCGCGAACTCGTCGTTCAGCTTGCCGAACGCGGCGATCTCGGTGGGGCAGACGAAGGTGAAGTCCTTCGGCCAGAAGAACACCACGCGCCACTTGCCCTCGTAGGCCTTGTGGTCGATCTGCTCGAACTCCTTGCCGCTCTCCAGCGACACGCAGGCGGTCAGGTCGTAGGTGGGGAACTTGTCACCGACAGTGAGCACGCGCTCTCCTTGCGAACGGGAAGGGTCCCTTTTGGGGTCTTCCGTGGGGGTTGGACGGCTCACAGCATGGCACGGAGTGCATTGATCAGTGAAATAGCTAGAGTGGGTCGTGTTGATCGAAGGTGGTTATCAGTGATCCCGGCACGACGTGTGAAACAGCCCAGCCTGTCCCAGCTCAGAGCCTTCGCGGCGGTGGCCGAACATCTCCACTTCCGCGACGCGGCGGCCGCCATCGGCATGAGCCAGCCCGCGCTCTCGGGCGCGGTGTCGGCACTCGAAGAGGCGCTCGGTGTCCAGCTCCTCGAGCGTACGACGAGAAAGGTGCTGCTCTCGCCCGCGGGGGAGCGGCTCGCGGTCCGTGCCCGGGCGGTCCTCGACGCGGTGTCGGAGCTGACGGAGGAGGCGGAGGCGGCCCAGGCCCCGTTCACCGGGGTGCTGCGGCTCGGGGTGATCCCGACGGTCGCGCCGTATCTGCTGCCGACGGTGCTGCGGCTCGTCCACCGGCGCTACCCGGACCTCGACCTCCAGGTCCACGAGGAGCAGACCTCCTCCCTCCTGGACGGACTCGCCGCCGGGCGGCTCGACCTCCTGCTGCTCGCCGTGCCGCTCGGTGTGCCCGGAGTCACCGAACTGCCGCTCTTCGACGAGGACTTCGTCCTGGTCACCCCGCAGGGGCATCCGCTGGCCGGCCGGGACGACATCCCGCGCGAGGCCCTCAAGGAGCTGCGGCTGCTCCTCCTCGACGAGGGACACTGCCTGCGCGACCAGGCCCTCGACATCTGCCGCGAGGCCGGACGCACGGACGGCGCCGAGGTCACCACCACCGCGGCGGGGCTCTCCACCCTGGTGCAGCTGGTGGCCGGCGGTCTCGGGGTGACCCTGCTGCCGCGTACCGCCGTCACGGTCGAGACCGCCCGGAACAACGCCCTGTGGACCGGGCTGTTCACCGAACCGGCCCCCGCCCGGCGGATCGCCCTCGCGATGCGGACGGGCGCGGCCCGGCACGCCGAGTTCGAGGAACTGGCGGCGGAGTTGCGGGGCGCGATGCGGGGCCTTCCGGTGCGGGTGCTCGACGGGGCCTCCTGAGGCCCGCCGGTAGGGGCGGCGGGCGACGGTCCCCGGGATCCGCCGGTACGGGGCGGGGGCGTCGGCTTCCGGGATCCGCCGGTACGGAGCAGGGGCGCCGGCTTCCGGGATCCGCCGGTACGGGCGGCGGGTGAACGGGTGACGGGCGGCGGTTCCTGNNNCAGGAACCGCCGCCCGTCACCTCGTACATCCGCCCGGAGGGTTACTCCGTGCGCAGCCCGTCCGCCCTCATCAGGCGCCAGAGGACGGGCATGCTCAGCAGCGTCACGGCCGCGATCAGGCCGAGGCCGATCCCGACGACGGGCAGGAAGACCCACCAGTCCTGGACCTGTTGCCCGCCCATCTTCAGCAGGACGACCCCGAGACCGCTCCCGCCCGCGACGGCGAGGACCAGACCGAGGACGATCGGCACCGCCGTCTGCCACAGCACCGACCAGCTCAGGGTGGAGCGCCGGGTGCCGAAGGCGACCAGCGAGGAGAGCAGCCGCTTGCGGTCCCTGAGCTGTTCCAGGGTCGTGACCAGGAGCGAGGCCGCCACCAGCAGCATGGTCAGCGTGGAGCCGACCAGGATGCCGGTGCGGACGCTGCTGAACGCGGCGTCCCGCTCGGTGTCCGCGAGCGTGCGGACCCAGGACGTCGGAGAGATGGCCTCCGCCGTGTTCCGTACGAGGTCGGCGGCGTCCGGCACGGCCGGGTCGAGCCGGACCATGGCCTGCGCGTCGGGATCGTCGAGCCGGGCGGCGCCGATCGCCGCCGGAGTGGCGAGGACGCCGTACTGGTACATGCCGGTCGGGTCGGGGCGGGAGTCCACGACCCGGGCGGTGGCCGGGATGCGCCACTGCGGCAGCGGGCCGCCCTCGGCGCGCTTCGGCTCGCTCGGGTGCGGATGCGGGTCGCGCAGGGCGACCGTGGCGCCGGGCCGTGCCGCCCTGGTGACGAAGGAGTCGTCCGGGTTGCCCTGCGCGCCGTGAGCGAGGAAGACGAACGCGTCGCCGTCCGTGCAGGAGGGCAGCGTGGCGAACTCCGAGAGGGAGGCGCAGTCGCCGACCCTGAGCGAGATCTGCGGGGCGAAGTCCTCGCCCCCCTTCAGGGGGCCGGGACGCCACACATGCGATTCGATGACGCCGGTGACGCCGGTGACGCCCTTGGTCCGTTCGAAGCGGGCGATCACCGCGCGGGCCTCGTCGGTGGTCCCGGCGTCGACACCGACGGCGATCTGGGCGCGGGACACGTCCTGGCCCGTGACCTCGGTGAAGTCGTTCTCCATCGCCTGGAAGAGCATCTGGAGCGCGATCGCGCCCGTCGCCGCGACGACGATGCCGCTGACCGCGCGGGCCGCCGTGCCGCTGCTCAGCTGGAGCCGGCGGACGGCGAGCTGCCAGGCCACCGGGCCGGCGTGCAGCCGCTTCACCACGGCCTCGACGAGCCACGGCAGCAGCGTGGTCAGACCGATCAGGGCGAGGGTGGTGCCGGTCACCACGCCCACGGTGTCGATGCTCGTCTCGGTCACCTGGACCTCGCCCATGAGCGGGACGAGCAGGGCCACCCCGGCCGCGAGGAGCAGCAGGCGCCACCACAGCCGCCGGCGGCGGGGCGTGGAGGTCCGGACGACCCCGAGCGGCTCGATCACCACACCGCGCAGCGCGAAGAGGGTGACCACGACCGAGGAGACCGGGACGGCGAGGAGGGCGAGTGCGGCGAGTGCGGGCATCGGCACGACGTCGGACGGGTAGGCGTTGACGTCCCAGATGGTGAACGTCCCGGCGAACTGCCGGGCCACCGCGAAGAGTCCGAGTCCCACGAGAAGTCCGAGCAGCGCGCCCGCGAGGGACTCGCCGGCCGCGATCCGCCGGGTCATGGCGGTGTCGGCGCCGACGAGGCGGAGCGCCGCGAGCCGTCGGTCGCGCTGTTCGCCGCCGAAGCGGACGGCGGTGGCGATGAAGACGAGCACGGGCAGGAGCAGGACGACGCAGGCGACGACGACGAGGAGGATCAGGAACGCGTTCATCGGTTCCTCCGGCACCGACCAGCCGTAGCGCACGCCGCGCCCGTCGAAGTTCTCGGTGGTGAGGAAGCCGACGTGGGCGACGTAGCGCAGGTCGGCGGGGCCGATGAGGCCCTCCGGCCCGATCGTCCCGGCGACCTTGTAGGGGAGGCGCTCCCTGAGGAGGGCGCCGTCGGGGGAGTCGAGCAGATCCCGGAGCGCGGGGGAGACCAGCATCTCGCCGCGCGCGGGGAACGCCGCCGCGCCCGGCGGGACCGCCGGGCTGTCGCCCTCCGGGGTGAGCAGCAGACCGCTGATGACGTCGTCCCGGTAGCCGGTGGTCCTGCCGAGGTGGAGGAAGGAGTCGGCCCGGGGCGCGGTGACCTGCTCGCTGCCGTCCACGGCGCGGACGGACTCGCGCACCTCCCGCTGGAAGAGCATGTTCGGCAGGGAGGAGGCGAGCAGCAGCAGGGCCACGCCGAATCCGACCCCGGTCGCGGTCAGCAGGGTGCGCAGGAGGCCCGACCGGCCTCCGGTGACCGCGAACCGGGCGCCGAGCGCCAGGTCGCGGGTCCAGGTGCGGAGCGTCATGCCACCCACTCCGCGTCGCGTACGGCTCCGTCGCGCACGACGATCTCGCGGTCCGAGTAGGCGGCTACGCGGGCCTCGTGGGTGACGAGGACGACGGCGGCGCCGGTGTCCCGGGAGGCGTCGGTGAGCAGCTGCATGACCCGCTCGCCGTTGAGGGAGTCGAGTGCGCCGGTCGGCTCGTCGGCGAAGATCACCCGCGGGGCGGTGACGAGGGCGCGGGCGACGGCGACGCGCTGGCCCTGGCCGCCGGATATCTCGCCGGGGCGCTTGTGCGCGGTGTCGTCGACCTCCAGACGGGCCATCCACTCGGCGGCCCGGGCCTCGGCGGCCTTCCGCCTCTCGCCGTTGAGGCGGAGGGGGAGGGCCACGTTCTCGACGCAGGTCAGCTCGGGGACGAGCTGGCCGAACTGGAAGACGAAGCCGAAGTCGGTACGGCGCAGGGCGCTGCGCGCGGTGTCGGACAGCGCGGTCAGTTCGCGTCCGTCGTAGGTGATCGTGCCCGCGTCGGGGCGCACGATCCCGGCCAGGCAGTGCAGCAGGGTCGACTTGCCGGAGCCGGAGGGGCCCATGATGGCGACGACCTCGCCGGCCCGGAGAGAGAAGGAGGCACGGGCGAGGGCCGTGGTCGGGCCGTAGGCCTTGTCGAGGCCGGTGGCGGTCAGGAGCGGGGTGGGGCTCATCGGCGGATCTCCTCGGCGAGGCGGTCGAGGCGGGCGGCGGTCAGTTCCAGCCAGCGCAGGTCCGCTTCCAGGTGGAAGAGGGCGTGGTCGCAGATGAGCTGGTCGGCGAGGTCACCGTCCTTCTTGCGGCGGGTGAGTTCGCGCATCAGGCGCAGGTGCTCGGCGCGCTGGGTGTCGAGGAGCTCGGCGGCGCCGCGCCCGGTGAGCAGGGCCAGGACGACCTTGGTGTAGAGCGTCGACTGGAGGTACGGCTCGGGCTTCTCGGGGGTGGTGAGCCACTGGGCGACATCGGTGATGCCCGCCTCGGTGATGGCGTACCGCTTCCGCTCCGGGCCGCCGCCCGCCTCGATGCCGTCGACGACGACGAGGCCGTTTTTCAGGAGCCGGGACATGGTCGAGTAGACCTGGCCGTAGTGCAGCGGCCGGTCGTGGCCGAACTTCTCGTCGAAGGCGCGCTTGAGGTCGTAACCGTGGCGCGGGCCGGACTCCAGGAGCCCCAGGAGGGTGTGACCGATGGACATGGCGGCCACTGTACACGGGGTGTATACCTGCGGTGTATAGCGACCCGGGCGTGTGCGGGGGAGGCCCGGTCACAAAGCGGAACTACTCCCTCACGCAACCATCGGCCCCGCCCGGGCGTCGGTTCCTCTGGGTATGGGTGCTGATTCTCACGTCCGGAAAAGGCGTGATCGGTTGTCCTTTGTCTGCATCGTCGGTGTTAGCTGACTAGCTGAGCCGATCCGGCGCGGGGACACGGGCCGAGGCACGCCGGGACACACGACGAGCGGAGCGACAGGACACATGGGCCGACCGGACAAGAGCAAGGCGAAGAAACGCGGCCTGCGCCGCTTCTTCTCCTGGAAGAAGCTCCTGGGCACCTTCTTCGTGGCCTGCCTGCTCGCCATGGGCGCCCTGTACGTCGTCTACCTCCTGGTCCCGGTGCCGACGGCCAACGCCGAGGCGACGATGCAGAGCAACATCTACAAGTACGCCGACGGCAAGGTCCTCGCCCGTACCGGCAAGATCAACCGCGAGATCGTCGGCCTCGACAAGATCCCCCTGAAGGTCCAGAAGGCGTTCGTCGCCGCGGAGAACAAGACCTTCTACAAGGACAACGGCGTCGACATCAAGGGCACCACCCGCGCCGCCTGGTCCACCATCACCGGCAAGGGCAAGCAGGGTGGTTCGACCATCACCCAGCAGTACGTCAAGAACTACTACCTGAGCCAGGACCAGACCGCGACGCGCAAGCTCAAGGAAATGGTCATCGCCATCAAGGTCGACCGGCAGTCGAGCAAGAGCGAGATCCTCGCCGGGTACATGAACACCAGCTACTACGGCCGCAGCGCCTACGGCATTCAGGCCGCCGCCCGCTCGTACTACGGCGTCGACGCCACCCAGCTCACCACCGCCCAGGGTGCCTACCTCGCCTCGCTGCTCCAGGCGCCCAACCAGTACGACTGGACCTCCGCGAGCGCCACCGGCCGCAAGCTCGTCGAGGAGCGGTGGAACTACGTCCTCGACAACATGGTCGGCGAGGGCTGGCTCCCCGAGTCCGAGCGCGCCGCCATGAAGTTCCCCGTCCCGCAGAAGCCCAAGCCCCTGCCCGGCATGGAGGGCCAGACCGGCTATATCGTCGAGGCCGCCAACCAGGAGCTGATGCGCCAGGGCGTCAGCGAGGAGGACATCAAGGCCGGCGGCTGGACGATCACCCTCTCCATCGACGAGAAGCGGCAGAAGGACCTCGTCAAGGCCGTCGACCGGCAGCTGGAGGCCAAGCTCGACCGCAAGGGCGACAAGAAGGACGCCACCGTCCAGGCCGGCGCCACCTCCGTCGACCCGAAGACCGGCGAGGTCGTCGCGATGTACGGCGGCGTCGGCGCCACCGAGCACTGGACGTCCAACGCGACCCGCCGCGACTACCAGCCCGCCTCCACGTTCAAGCCGATCGTCCTCGCCTCCGCGCTCGAGAACCGGTCGGTCACCCAGGACGGGCGGGAGATCGGCCTCGGCACGATCTACGACGGCACCAGCAAGCGCAAGGTCGTCGGCAGCGACATCCCCTTCGCGCCGGAGAACGAGGACGACGACGACTACGGCCCCGTCACCGTCCAGAAGGCCACCAACAGCTCCATCAACTCCGTCTACGCGCAGATGATCGTGGACGTCGGCCCCGCCAGGACCAAGGAGACCGCCCTCGCCCTCGGCATGAAGGACGGCGCGGACTTCGGCACGACCCCCGCCATGTCCCTCGGCACCATGGGCGCCTCCACGATGGACATGGCCGGCGTCTACGCGACGCTCGACAACCACGGCAAGAAGGTCACCCCGACCCTCGTGAAGGGTGCCGTGCACAAGGACCGCACGCTCTCCCCCGCCAAGGGGATCGGCGGGCAGGTCATCAGCCGCGAGGCCGCCGACACCGTCACCCGGGCCATGATGGGCGTCGTGCAGAACGGCTCCGGCACCCGCGCCGCCGGAAACTACGAGGCCGCGGGCAAGACCGGCACCTCCGAGAACAACCGCTCCGCCTGGTTCGTGGGCTACACCCCCGAACTCGTCACCGCCGTCGCCCTCTTCGGCGAGGACGCCAAGGGCAACCAGGTCACCCTCACCGACACCATCAACCGGGGCCGCGCCAACGGTGGCCGTACGCCGGCCCAGATCTGGGGCGACTACACCACCGGCGCCCTCGACGGAGGCTCCGACGCCTCCTTCGACCTGGAGACCGACGGCTCGGCCACCGTCGACCCGGACCCGACGCCCACCGGCAGCACCGAGCCGACGGAGGAGCCGACGACCGAGGAGCCGACGCAGGAGCCGACCACGCGGTCCCCGGGCCCGACGCCCCCGCCGACCTCGACGGCAACCACGCCGCCGGAGCCGACGCGCGACCCGGCCACCACGCCGCCGGAGCCCAC
This sequence comes from Streptomyces aureus, assembly GCF_001418135.1. Taxonomy (GTDB): domain Bacteria; phylum Actinomycetota; class Actinomycetes; order Streptomycetales; family Streptomycetaceae; genus Streptomyces; species Streptomyces aureus_A. Next base: position 14,658 of record NZ_LIPQ01000231.1, on the reverse strand, counting down.
GACCGACCCGCCGGTCACCGATGAGCCGCCACCGCCGCCGTCGATCGAGCCGCCGGACCCGAACGCCAGCCAGGGCGGTGGCGGGCGGACGCCGCGGTAGCGACAGAAAGGGCCGGACCCCCACGGGGGGTCCGGCCCTTCTCGCAGCGTCCACGACAGTGTCGCGTCCACGACCGACCCGGCCACGAGTGACCCGGCCACGACCGACCGGCCACGAGTGACCCGGCTGCGGTTCGCTGGGCTACGGCTCGCCCGGCTACGAGTGACTCGGCGTCGCCAGCTCGAACCAGACCACCTTGCCGCCCGAAAGCCTCGTCGCCCCCCACCGCCGTGCCAGCCGGTTCACCAGGAACAGGCCGCGCCCGCCCTCGTCGGTGTCGCGCGCCCGCCGCTGCCGGGGCAGCTGCGGCGAGTCGTCGCCGACCTCGCAGCGCAGCACGTCCGTCCGCAGCAGCCGCAGCGTCACCGGCCGCTCCGCGTACCGCACGGCGTTGGTCACGACCTCGCTGATCAACAGCTCGACCGAGTCCGTCAGCTCCTCCAGGTCCCAGCGGGCGAGCGCCCGCCGGGCGAGCCGCCGGGCCCGCCCCGGGGCCGCGTCCTCCGGCTCCAGGAACCAGTACGCCACGTCGCTCGGCGCGATGCCGTCGAACCGCGCCGCGAGCAGCGCGATGTCGTCGTCCCGGTCACCGGGACCCAGCATGTCCAGCACGTCGTCGCAGAGCGCCTCCAGCGGCGGCGAGTGGTCCGGCCCGGTCAGCTGTGCCGTCGCCGCGAGCCGCTCCCGCAGCTGCTCGATGCCGGTCCACACGTCCCGCAGCCGGGACTCGACCAGACCGTCCGTGTAGAGCAGCAGCGTGGCACCGGCAGGGGCGTCCAGCTCGACCGCCTCGAAGTCCACGCCGCCCACGCCGATCGGGGCGCCCGGGGGCACCCGCAGCACCTCGGCGCGGCCGCCCAGGTGGAGGAGTATCGGCGGCGGATGGCCGGCGTTGGCCACGGTGATCCGGTGCGAGACCGGGTCGTACACCGCGTACATACAGGTCGCCATCCGGTTCTCGCCGAGCCGCTGCGCCTGCTCGTCCAGGTGGTGCAGGACCTCCTGCGGCGGCAGGTCGAGCCCGGCCAGGGTCTGCGCGGTCGTGCGCAGCTGGCCCATGATCGCCGCCGAGGTCATCGAGTGGCCCATGACGTCACCGACGACCAGCGCGACCCGGCTGCCGGGCAGCGGGATCGCGTCGTACCAGTCGCCGCCCACCCGGGCCGTCTCCGCCGCCGGCAGATAGCGCGAGGCCAGCTTGACGCCGGTCGGCTGCGGCAGCGAGTCCGGCAGCATCGTCCGCTGGAGCTCGTCCGCGATGTACGCCTCACGGCCGTACAGCACGGCCTTGTCGATGCCGAGCGCGGTGTGCGTGGCCAGCTGCGCCGCGACGAGCAGGTCGTTCGGCTCGAAGCCGGCCCGCTCGGGGCGACGCAGGAAGACGGCGGCGCCGATCACCCGGCGCCGGCCGCGCAGCGGCGCGAGGACGGCCCGCAGCCCGCCGGGCAGCGGATGCTCGGAACCGAGGAGTTCGGTCAGCGCGGTCTTGGCGGCGGCGGAGTCGCCGAACACCGGCCGCACCCCGCGCAGGACCTCGGCCAGCGCCCCACCGGACCGCACCTCGCAGAGTTCGGCCGCGGGGGTCGGATCCGGATCGGGTACGAGGACGAGCTCCTCGCCCTCCAGATCGCTTAACCGGAGCCGGTCCGTGCGGCGCAGCCGCAACACGAACGGCGCGACCGGCCGCTCGTCGCCCACCGGCAGCGGGTCGCGGAGGTAGACCAGGATCTCGTCGGAGAAGGTCGGCACCGTCGCCCGGCACAGCCCGAGCACGATCTCGTCCAGGTCGATGCCGCGTGCGATGCGCCGCGTCGCAGCCCCGACGAACCGGAGCTTCTCGCCCTCGCGCCGCGCGGCGGTGTCCCCGCCGCGGCCGCCGCCCTGGAGCTGCGCCGACACGGCGACGGCCATGGCCCCGGGGCCGCCGGGGGCCGTGGACGGCGGGGGCGTGGGCGTGTCCGCGCCCGGGGAGGCGACGGCCGCCGGGCCCGCCGGCCCGCCCGGCTGTGCGGGCACGTCGGAGGGCAGGCCGGCCGCTGCCTCCTGGCGAGGGCGCGCGCGTTCCTGCGACCGGGCAGCCAGGGGCTGCCGGCCTTCGTGGGAGGTGGGATGCTCCGTCACGCGTGGGATTCCGTCCGTCCGGGCCGGTGGTGCGATGCACTCGCTCTTCTCGCCGATGCCGCGCCTTCGGCGGGGCTAAACCCCTTGTGTGCGGTGGATGTGAAGGCTCCGCGAGCGGCGGCACCAGTGGGGGTCGGAACACCCGGGCAGACGTCCGGCACTGCTCTCCCCCTCGTGGATGACTTCTGGTCAGGTCCTGCGCTGCGTTCGGTCGTTGACGTGCTGCTCGGTCGGTCTGACGTGCCGTTCGGTCCGCCTCTGCCGTGCGGAGGACGATCCTACGTTTGAACCCCGGGGGCGCATCAAGGGTCTCACGGTGCCGTGTGCGCCGGAGTGCGGTCCCAGTCGGCCGGCAGCTCCGGAACCCGCCATGCCGGATCGGGCCGCCAGTTCTCCCAGCCGTCCGAGAACGGCGCCCCCCACGCCTTGATGCGGTCCACCGCCAGCTGCCCGGCGGCACGCACGCGTGCGGCCTGTTCCGGCCCCATCAGGCCGGACCGCTGCGCCTGCGCGAACTCGTCCTCGTCCCGCCACAGCCAGCTGCGGTCGGGGTAGACGGAGATGTCGAGGAAGTGGTCCTCGGAGTCGAAGCCGCCGGACCAGCGGGCCCGAGGCTCCTCCAGGTTCACGTACCAGCTGCGGAAGCGCCAGCCGCGCTCCCAGAACAGCCACACCGACCACGGCTCGCCGGGCGCCGCCAGCTTCAGGACGCCGCTGCCGGACCACCGCGCGCGTTCCGTGGTGCGCGGCGCGGTGTAGCGGGTGGCCAGGGGCTCCTCGTGCACGGGTGTGCCGTCGGCGAGCACCGGGCGGACGCATTCCGTGCCGGGCGCCATCCAGACCGCGAGGAGGTCCGGTGTGTCCTGGACGACCGTCACCGGCCGGCAGATGTGCACGTCTCCGGTGCCGTTGCCGCGGTAGCGCCAGAGGATGTGCTCCCCCGGCGCCCAATGCTGAGAGCCGACCGATCCTGTCATGCGCAGATCTTAGGGGCGCGCTCCCACGACCGCAGCGGCATGGATCACGGATGAGTCATACGGGCACGTCCGTCACGGGCGCGTCATCCGCAGCACGTCCAGGGCCTCGTCCAGCTGCTCCACCGTCAGGTCGCCGCGCTCCACGTACCCGGACTCCAGCACCACCTCGCGGATGGTCTTCCGCTCGGCCAGCGACTTCTTCGCGACCTTGGCGGCCTCCTCGTAGCCGATGTACTTGTTCAGCGGGGTGACCACGGACGGCGAGGACTCGGCGTACTCGCGGGCCCGCTCCACGTTGGCCGTGATCCCGTCGACCGTGCGGTCGGCGAGCAGCCGGGACGCGTTGGCCAGGAGCCGTACGGACTCCAGGAGGTTCTTGGCCATCACCGGCAGCATCACGTTGAGCTCGAAGTTCCCGGCCGCGCCGGCCACCGCCACCGTGGTGTCGTTTCCGGTCACCTGCGCGGCGACCATGAGGACCGCCTCGGGGATCACCGGGTTCACCTTGCCGGGCATGATCGACGAGCCGGGCTGGAGGTCGGGGAGGTTGATCTCGGCCAGGCCCGTGCGGGGTCCGCTGGCCATCCAGCGCAGATCGTTGGCGATCTTGGTGAGGGAGACCGCGACGGTACGGAGCTGCCCGGACGTCTCCACCAGGGCGTCCCGGGCGCCCTGCGCCTCGAAGTGGTCACGGGCCTCGGTCAGCGGCAGGCCGGTCGCGCGGGCGACCTCCGTGATGACGGCCGCGGAGAAGCCGGCCGGGGTGTTGATGCCGGTGCCCACCGCCGTACCGCCGAGGGGGAGTTCGGCGAGCCGGGGGAGCGCGGAGCGCAGCCGCTCGACGCCGTACCTGACCTGTGCCGCGTAGCCGCCGAACTCCTGGCCGAGGGTGACCGGGGTGGCGTCCATGAGGTGCGTACGGCCGGACTTCACCACCGACGCGAATTCGGCCGATTTTCGCTCAAGGGAAGCGGCCAGGTGGTCGAGGGCGGGGATCAGGTCGCGGGTGACGGCGCCGGTGGCCGCGATGTGGATCGAGGACGGGAAGACGTCGTTGGAGGACTGCGAGGCGTTCACATGGTCGTTGGGGTGGACCTCGCGGCCCTCGGGGAGCCGCTCGGTGGCGAGGGTGGCGATCACCTCGTTGGTGTTCATGTTGGACGAGGTGCCGGAGCCGGTCTGGAAGACGTCCACCGGGAAGTGCTCGTCCCAGCGCCCCTCGACGACCTCGGCCGCCGCCGAGACGATGGCCTCGGCGCGGTCCCGGTCGATGACGCCGAGCTCCGCGTTGACCTGGGCGGCGGCGGCCTTGATCCGGGCGAGGGCCTCGATGTGGGCGCGCTCCAGGCGCTGCCCGGAGACCGGGAAGTTCTCCACGGCCCGCTGGGTCTGGGCCCGCCACTTGGCGTGTGCGGGGACCCGCACCTCACCCATGGAGTCGTGCTCGATCCGGTAACCGTCGGCCTGGTCTGTGTCGTTCATGTTCCTCAACCTCCTATAAAAGATGAGCACTTGTCTTGTTCGATGTATTCCCATCGGGCGTACCGGCCAGTAAAAACCGTGGGTAACCCCACTTCCAGGAGGCGCAATGACGCGCACCAGGTACAGGCACCGCTGGCCCATCGCCGTCGTCGCCGCGGCCGCCGCCGCGCTCGGCACGATGACCGCGGCCGCTCCCGCCGGAGCGGCCGGCACGGGCGTCACCGGCACCGCGGCGGTGACCGCCGCCGTGCCGCTCCCGCCCGCCCTTGAGGCGATCCGCGCCGCCGAGGCCACCAAGATCTACGGCAGCCCCGAGGAGCGCCCGCTCGCCCAGCGCAGGACCGGCCTGATCTCGCTCGGCGACAGCGAGATCTCCGGCGAGGGGGTCGGCACCTACGAGCCCCCCACCAACGGTCCCACCAACTGGTGCCACCGCTCGCCCGACGCCGCCATCCACCGCACCGGAATCCCCGCGGACCTCACGTTCAACGTGTCCTGCTCCGGCGCGTACACCGGCAACATCCGGATCGGCGGCTCGAAGCAGTACGCCGACGAGCTCGTCCAGAGCGACAACCTGGCCGTCAAGGCGCGCAACACCCGGATCAAGATGATCACGCTCGTCGCCGGCGCCAACGACGACCTGCAGTTCGGGCCCGTCATGACCGACTGCGTCCAGCGCTATCTGCTTCTCCAGGGAGCCTGCGAGCCCAAGTACGCGGGCGGTTGGCAGGCCCGTGTCGACGCGCTCGTCCCCAAGGTCGAGCAGACCGTCCGCGACCTCAAGACCGTGATGCGCGACGCCGGTTACGCCGACGGCGACTACAAGCTCGTCGTCATGGGCTACCCCAGCCCGATCGGCCCCGACTTCCGCGACAACCCCGACTTCCCCGGGAAGCTGATCTGCGGCGGTCTCGGCTACGACTCCGACACCGTCTGGGGCCGCAACACCGCCGTCCCCGCCTTCGAGCGCGGAATGCGCGCGGCGGCCGCCTCCACCGGAGCCGTCTATCTCGACAACTCGCGGCTCTTCCACGGCCACGAGGTCTGCATGGAGGACGCCTGGGCCCGCGGTCTCTACATCGACCTCTCCAAGCCCGGGACCCCGGACGAGAACTCCGTACGGCAGTCCTTCCACCCCAACGCGCGCGGACACGCCGCCTTCGCGTCCTGCCTCACCCAGATCTACAACTCGGGTGCGCGTGAGGCCAGTTGTGCGGACGTGAACTCCTCGGGCACGCCGACCCTCTTCCCGCTCGCCTGGGACGACGCCTACAAGCCGCTGAAGAACCAGGCGACCGGCAACTGTCTGGACGTCGACGCGGCCACCACGTCCAACGGCACCGCCGTCCTCGGCTGGGACTGCCACGGCGGCCGAAACCAGGGCTGGTGGTACGACTCCACCCGTCGCACCGTCCACACCCAGCTCACCCAGGACCGCTGCCTGGACGTCCCCGCGTCCGGCTACCAGGCGGGCAGGGCGATCGTCCTGTGGAACTGTCACGGCGGCGCCAACCAGAGGTTCGTCCGCGACGGCGCCACGATCCGCCCGGCCGACGCGACCGGTCTCTGCCTCACCCAGAGCGCGGCGAGGCAGCCGATCAGGCTCCAGACCTGCGACGGCTCGGCGAACCAGAAGTTCGCGTAACCGGCGTCCGTCGCCGCACGACCGTGGCCCCCGTCCGTGCTCGGACGGGGGCCACGACCGTGCTCGGGGCCGGGGCCGGGGCCCGGGGCCGCGACCGTGCTCGGTGCGGGTGCGGGTGAGGAGACGCGCGCGGGCCGGGGCTCAGAGTGCCTTGAGCGTGGTCCTGGCCAGCTCGTAGGCCGGGATCATCGCCCGGTGCTCCGCGGTGTCGAGCCCGCCGAGGTGCACGATCACCGTCCCCTCCGGCGTCGAGACGGCGAAGGCGCGCTCCTCCTTCGACTCCTCCGTCAGCTTGTCGAAGACGGTGTACGTCACCTCGGTGACGGGGCCCGCGCCGGACCCGCTCTCCTTGTAGGTGACGTCGGAGGTGTTCTGCTCGGCCTTCACGAACCCTTCGAGGGCCGTCCTGGCCGAGCCCTTCCCCGCCGTCCACACCCGCAGGAAGCCCACGTGCCCGGCCGGCTTGGCGTCGACCTCGCAGCGAACGGTGGCCGGTCCCTGCCGGGTGAGCGCCGCGAACTCCGGGTTCTCGGGGTCCTCGATCGCCTTCGGCGTCCACTTCTCCGCCACCCCGAAGGAGACGGGCAGCACGCAGGCCGTCCCCGGACCGCCGACGGACGGCCGGGACGCGGCGGCGGGCGCTTTCGTGGCGGCCGCGGGCGTCTCCGTCAGGGGCGGCGCCGTGGGCCGTGCGCCCTGCGTGACCTCGGGCAGGGGCTCCGCGTCGCCGCAGCCGGCGAGCAGCAGCCCCGCCGCCAGCGTGGCGGCGACCGGGGTCAGGGTCCGTATCGGGTGTCTCATGCGCGTCAGCGTAGTGGCGGGCCGGACGTCCCCCGGACGGGCGTACCGGGGGTCGGCGTCGCACAATGTGAAGCAGGTCCGAAGATCCCCGGGGGGACTCCCCGCAGGAGGCAGGACATGTTCCGTAGCTTCAGGAGGATCGGCGTGCTCGGGGTCACCGCGGTGGCCACGGCTGCCTTCTCGGCCGTCGCCGCCGTCCCGGCATCAGCCGCCGAAGGGTTCGAGTTCACGCTCTACGCCAAGGAGGTCCCGACCGGTCAGGGCGACGACACGACCGGGCCGCCGCCCGAGCTCGGAACCTCCTTCGCCTTCGCCGACGACCTCTTCAGGTCCAAGGGCGGCGACAACGTCGGCCGGGACGGCGTGAGCTGCACCGTGGTCCGCACCGGCAACCCCAACGACCTCCTGTGCGTGGGAACTTTCGTGCTGAACGGCGGACCCGGCGGGCAGATCATGGGCCAGACCCTGTTGTCGGTCGACCCCGACGCCGAGGAACAGGCCGCGTTCGACATCGCCGTCACCGGAGGGACGGGTGACTTCAAGGACGCGCGCGGCACCATCCGCTCGACCCCGGACGGGGACTTCTCACGGCTGGAGTTCCACCTCACCGGGTGAGCCGCCCGGACGGGGTCCGGGCCCGGCCCACCGCGGGGTTCAGGACAGCTTGCCGCCGTAGTCCGGGAGCTTGAACGTGCGCTCGGCGTGACCGCCGACCAGGTCGGTGGTGTTGTTGCCGATGTTCGCGATGATCGTGTACCCCTTGCCCTCGATCTTGGCGCGGGACTCCGTCTTGTACGCGCTGACCTCGGCGAACAGGTCGGGGAGCGAGCGCACGTACAGCCCGTCGACCGGGTAGCCGGCCTGCTTCAGGTTCCAGTCCGTGAGCGAGTGGATGATTCCCGGGCGGGCGGTGACGAAGAAGATGTCGACCCCGCGGTCGTGGGCCTCGCGGACGAGGGTGCGCACCTCGGGGATGGCCGGGGTCGGCAGCTCCCAGAAGGGGTGGAAGTCCGTCTCCAGCGAACTGTTGTCGATGTCGAGGACGATCGCCTGCTTCTCGTCGCCGGCGTTCCTGGACCGCTCCTCGATGTACGGGCGGGCCTGCGCGACCACGGCGGCCACGTCACGGCGCCAGGTCGTGTAGTCGACGTCCTTGAAGGCGGCCGTCGACGTGCTGTGGCTGTCCGGGTCGGAGGCGGAGGCGGTGGGCGCGGGGCCGACGACGAGGAAGGCGGTCAGCGCGAGCGTGGCGGTGGTTCCGGCGGCGGCGCGCCTGCGGAAGGGCGTGACGGGCATGGGGGGCTCCTTGGTCGACCAGCTCAGGACTTTGGCATGCTCGCGCTCAATACTGGACAGTAGGCAACGAGATGGCTACCGGTCGGTAGCGACTTTCTGAGCGGACGACGAAGCCCCCCGGTCCGGACGGACCGAGGGGCGGACGCCGAGCGCCGGGTGATCAGCCGAGACCGGGACCCCGCACCGGGATGTGCGTGAACGTCGGCTCCGGGGCCGGATTCTGGAAGAAGTCGTTGCCCTTGTCGTCCACCACGACGAACGCCGGGAAGTCCTCGACCTCGATCTTCCAGACCGCCTCCATGCCGAGCTCCTCGTACTCGACGACCTCGACCTTCTTGATGCAGTCCTGCGCGAGCCGCGCCGCCGGGCCGCCGATCGAGCCGAGGTAGAAGCCGCCGTGGCTGCCGCAGGCGTTCGTGACCTGCTGCGAGCGGTTGCCCTTGGCCAGCATGACCTTCGAGCCGCCCGCCGCCTGGAACTGCTCCACGTACGAGTCCATCCGGCCGGCCGTCGTCGGGCCGAAGGAACCGGAGGCGTAGCCCTCGGGGGTCTTCGCCGGGCCCGCGTAGTAGACCGGGTGGTCCTTCAGGTACTGCGGCATCTCCTCGCCCGCGTCCAGGCGCTCCTTGATCTTGGCGTGCGCGATGTCGCGCGCCACGACCAGCGGGCCGTTGAGGGAGAGGCGGGTCTTGACCGGGTGCTTGGTCAGCTCGGCGAGGATGTCGTCCATCGGCTGGTTCAGGTCGATGGTGACGACGTCGCTCTCCTCGGAGAGGTGCTCGTCCGTGGTGTCCGGCAGGAAGCGCGCCGGGTCCGTCTCCAGCTGCTCCAGGAAGACGCCCTCGGCGGTGATCTTCGCGACGGCCTGACGGTCGGCCGAGCAGGAGACGGCGATCGCGACGGGCAGCGAGGCGCCGTGGCGGGGGAGGCGGACGACGCGGACGTCGTGGCAGAAGTACTTGCCGCCGAACTGCGCGCCGATGCCGATCTTCTGCGTCAGCTCGAAGACCTTCTCCTCCAGCTCCTTGTCGCGGAAGCCGTGGCCGGTCTCGGCCGAGCCCTCGGTGGGCAGCTCGTCCAGGTAGTGCGCGGAGGCGTACTTCGCGGTCTTCAGCGCGAACTCGGCCGACGTGCCGCCGACGACGATCGCCAGGTGGTACGGCGGGCAGGCGGCCGTGCCGAGCGAGCGGATCTTCTCCTCCAGGAACTTCATCATGCTCGCCTCGTTGAGGACGGCCTTCGTCTCCTGGTAGAGGAAGGACTTGTTGGCGGAGCCGCCGCCCTTGGCCATGAAGAGGAACTTGTACGCGCCGCCGTCGGTCGCGTACAGCTCGATCTGCGCGGGCAGGTTCGAGCCGGTGTTCTTCTCCTCCCACATGGTGACCGGGGCCATCTGCGAGTACCGCAGGTTGAGCTTGGTGTAGGCGTCGTAGATGCCCTTGGACAGGGCCTCCTCGTCACGGCCGGAGGTCAGCACGTTCTGGCCGCGCTTGCCCATGACGATCGCGGTGCCCGTGTCCTGGCACATGGGCAGGACACCGGCGGCGGCGATGTTCGCGTTCTTGAGGAGGTCCAGCGCGACGAACTTGTCGTTCGACGAGGCCTCGGGGTCGTCGATGATCCGGCGCAGCTGGGCCAGGTGGGCCGGGCGCAGGAAGTGCTGGATGTCGTGGATCGCCTCGGCGGCCAGGGTGCGCAGCGCCTCCGGCTCGACCTTGAGGAACGTACGGCCGTCGGCCTCGAAGGTGGAGACACCTTCGGAGGTCACCAGGCGGTAGGGCGTGGTGTCCTCTCCCAGGGGGAGCAGATCGGAGTACGCAAACTCTGGCATGGGGGCCATTCCTCACTCGGCAAGACGGCGCACCGCCTCCGTTGGCAGTGCGCCCTCCAGCGTAGAACGCGGGCCGGGGCGCGGTCCTGTGAGGTAAGGCTCACTTGGGACCGTGACGGTGCCGGAGTGGCGTGTTTCCGCGGGGTCGGTCGGTCTCGCGGGGTGGCCGGTGGCGGGGGTCGGTCGCTCGGGGCGCGGTCGAGCCCGGCGGCGTGGTCGACCTCGGCGGCGCGGTCGAGCCGGGCGGCGCGGTCGGCCCCGGGCGGGCCGTGGCTCCAACCCGTCGTTTCCGCCCCCGGTTCGAGACGTTGTCCACAGGCCACGGCCCCGCCCTCTGGTCGCGATCTATCGCGTTTCGCTAGGCTGGCGACGTGGACCTCGAAAAGAAGCCCGAACCCGAAAAGCAGCCGGAGCCGCAGCGGCAGGCCGCACCCGCCGAGCCCGCCCCCGCGGAGACCGTCTTCGCCGACCCGCAGGGCTCGTTGCGGGCCTCGGACGCGGACCGGGACCGGATCGCGGACATCCTCAGGGACGCCCTGGCCGAGGGGCGGATCGACGCCGAGGAGCACTCGGACCGGATCGACTCGGTGTACCGGGCGAAGACCGTCGGCGAGCTGGAGCCGATCGTCCGCGACCTGCCGGGCGCCCGGACGCGCCAGGAGCCCTCGCCGGACTACGGGTACGGCCCGGAGGACGCCGACGGGCCCCCGGCCAATCTCGTCGCGGTCTTCTCCAGCACCACCCGCAAGGGGCGGTGGCGGGTGAGCCGCCGGACGAACGCGTTCGCGCTCTTCGGGAACATCGAGATCGACCTGACCGAGGCGATCTTCGCGCAGCGTCTGACCACCATCAACGCCACGTCGATCTTCGGCAACGTGGAGGTCCGGGTCCCGGAGAACATCAGCCTGCGGGGCAACGGCAGCGGGATCTTCGGCAACTTCGAGGTCGTGACCCTGGAGGGGGTCGACCCGCAGGCCCCGGTCGTCGTCATCAACGGCTACTCGGTCTTCGGGAACGTCGAGGCGAGACCCAAGCGCGGCAAGTGGATCACCGACCTCCAGGACAGGATGCGCAAGCATCTCGGCCACTGACACGGCGACGCGCGAAGCGGTGTGACGCGAGGGGCACGGTGCCACGAAGGCCGGTCCGACGGTCGGCTCCGACACGCCGCTCCGACCGGCGGCCCGGGGGTGACCGGAATTCGCCCTCGGGTATCCGCAGTGCGGAACGACGCGGCACGCAGTGCATAGGCGCGCGCACAGCGGGTAGGGCTGGTGCATCGCCGCCCTCGCGAAGCCGTCGTCAGGAGTAGACCGTGCTGCAACTGCCGCATCAGCCCCTCCAGGTCGCCGCCGTGCCCCCTCAGCGCGCCCCTGCACGGGAGGACGAGGCCGGCCCTTGGCACGCGGAGGCGGTGTGCCGACGGGACGAGGCCGGACTGTTCTTCGCCCCCTCCAAGGAGCCGACCGCCGCGCGGCTCGCGCGTGAGGCGGCGGCCAAGCGGGTCTGCGGCCGCTGTCCCGTGATGGTCGAGTGCCGGGAGCACGCGCTGCTGCAGCCCGAGCCGTACGGCGTGTGGGGCGGGCTCACCGCGGCGGAGCGCCGTGTCGCCCTGGCCCGCCGCCGGCGGCGCGAGGTGGAGCTGCGGAAGGCGGCCGCGACCGACCGCATCGCCCAGGCCGGCTGACGGAGACGCACAGCCTTCGGGGCTGACGCGAGCGCGGCCACCGTCGTCGTTCCGTACGGGAAGGGGCGCCCCCACCGCACATGGGGGCGCCCCTCTTCGTACCGCTTCGTGGTGAGGCGGCGATGCCTCTTCGGCCTTCGCGACTATGGCGCGACTTCGCGACTACTTCGCGCGGTCGAAGTCGATCTTGCTGTACGCGCGCAGCTTCGAGAGCCGGTGCGTGGAGTCGATCTGCCGGATCGTGCCGGACTTCGAGCGCATGACGAGCGACTGCGTGGTCGCCGTCTCGGCGCGGTAGCGCACCCCGCGGAGCAGCTCGCCGTCGGTGATGCCGGTCGCGACGAAGAACACGTTGTCGCCGCCGACCAGGTCGTTCGTGGAGAGCACCCGGTCCAGGTCGTGTCCGGCGTCGAGGGCCTTCTGGCGCTCGGCCTCGTCCTTCGGCCACAGCTTGCCCTGGATCACGCCGCCGAGGCACTTGATGGCGCAGGCGGAGATGATGCCCTCGGGGGTGCCGCCGACGCCCATGAGCATGTCGACGCCGGTGCCCTCCCGGACGGCCATGATCGAACCGGCGACGTCGCCGTCCGAGATGAACTTGATACGGGCGCCGGTCTCGCGGATCTCCTTGACGATGCCCTCGTGACGGGGGCGGTCCAGGATGACGACCGTGATGTCCTCGGGGGAGGAGTTCTTCGCCTTGGCGACCCGGCGGATGTTGACCGAGACGGGGGCGTTGATGTCGACGAAGTCGGCGGCCTCGGGGCCGGTGACCAGCTTGTCCATGTAGAAGACCGCGGACGGGTCGAACATGGTGCCGCGGTCGGCGGCGGCCAGGACGGCGATCGCGTTCGGCATGCCCTTGGCGTTCAGCGTGGTGCCGTCGATCGGGTCGACGGCGATGTCGACCTCGGCTCCGGTGCCGTCGCCGACCCGCTCGCCGTTGAAGAGCATGGGCGCTTCGTCCTTCTCGCCCTCGCCGATGACGACCACGCCGTTCATCGAGACGGTGGAGATCAGGGTGCGCATGGCGTTGACCGCCGCGCCGTCCGCGCCGATCTTGTCGCCGCGGCCGACCCAGCGGCCGGCGGCCATGGCGGCGGCCTCGGTGACGCGGACCAGCTCAAGGGCGAGGTTGCGGTCGGGAGCCTCGGGGGAAACCACGAGCTCGGGCGGCAGATTCTGCTGCTCGGTCATCGGAACGCACCTTTCTGTACGGCGACGGCCGGTTAAGGGAGGGTGCTGTGACTCTATCGGTACGTCGACAAAATGAGCAGAGGGGCCCACGTATGAGCACGGACCCTTGATGCGACCATGGTGCGCGTGGCAGGTATGCGAGGCAGGCAGACGGTACGCGGGATGTTCCAGTCCCTCGGGGTGATCTTGGTCGCCGCGGGAGTGATGTATCTCTTCATTCCGCATGATGAGAGCGCCGAACCGGTCAAGGCGAAGGACTACCGGGTCGAGCTCCTGACGGCTCAGCGGGCGGCACCGTATCCGGTGCTGGCCCCCGAGGGCCTCGGCGAGGGCTGGAAGGCGACGGTCGTCTCGTACAAGCGCGAGAACGCCAACGCCTGGCAGCTCGGTTTCCTCTCGCCGGACACCCAGTACGTGGCGATCCACCAGTCGACGGCGGCGCCGAAGTCCTTCGTCCCGGACGTCACCCAGCGGGCGAAGAACACCGGGAAGACCGAGACGGTGGCGGGCCGGGTCTGGCAGCGCTGGGAGGGCCCGAAGTACGACGCGCTCGTCCGGGTGGACGGCGGGGCGACGACGGTGGTGACCGGCACGGCGTCGTTCGAGCGGCTCACCGAGATGGCGGGCTCGCTCCGGTCGAAGAAGGTCTGAGCCGGAGAGAACGCGAAGAAGGCCCCGCACTCGTGGAGTGCGGGGCCTTTCCGTGTCGTCGCCGCGTCAGGGGACTCAGACGGTGGTGACGACCTCGTCGAAGGAGAGGCGCGGGGAGCGGGGGAACCAGGCGTCCTCGCCCGGCTTGCCGATGTTGACGACCATCAGCGGGGTGTGGTCGTCGTCCAGGAACTCCTTCTGGACGCCGGCGAAGTCCAGGCCGGTCATCGGGCCGGCGGCCAGGCCGGCGGCGCGGACGCCCACGATGAAGTACGCGGCCTGGAGGGCGGCGTTCAGGACGGCGGACTGCTCGCGGACCGGACGCTCGGCGAAGAACATGTCCTTGGCCTGCGGGAAGTGCGGAAGCAGGGCCGGGAGCTCCTCGTGGAACTCGTTGTCGGCCGAGAGGATCGCGACGAGCGGGGCGGCGGCGGTCTTGGGTCGGTTGCCCTCGGCCATGTGCTTGACCAGGCGCTCGCGGGCCTCGGGGGAGCGGACCAGGGTGATGCGCAGCGGGGTCTGGTTGAAGGCGGTCGGGCCGTACTTCACCAGGTCGTAGATCGCCTGGACCTGCTCGTCGGTCACCGGCTCGTCGGTGAACGTGTTGGCGGTGCGGGCCTCGCGGAAAAGGAGATCCTGAGCGGCGGCGTCAAGGGCGAGAGACATGCTGCGTACCTTCCGGACTGCAAAAGGGGGTCGCTCGTAGGGGGTTCAAGCGATGTCCTCGACAGTACGCCCATGATTGGTGAAAGTTCAACTAATCCATCCGGATAGTGATCCGCTTCACTCGCCAGTCTACGCCGCGCCGATGAGCCGCCCGGAGAACGGCGGCGGAGGCGGTCCGTGCGGTCCGGGCGGCTCATCGGCGCG
>NZ_LIPQ01000230.1 GCF_001418135.1 Streptomyces aureus | reverse complement strand
CGGCCGCGCCCGCCCGACCGGGCCCTCCCGCCTGAGCGGCCCCGTCAGAGGCCGACTCCGGCCGGCTGGCGGACGGTGACGTTGATCCGGTTGAACAGGTTGGTGACCGCGACCATCAGGACGATCGCGGCGAGCTGCTTCTCGTCGTAGTGGTCGGCGGCCGCGTCCCAGACGTCGTCCGGCACGGCGTCCGAGGTGTCGGCGAGCCGGGTCGCCGCCTCGGCCAGGGCGAGGGCCGCGCGCTCCTCGTCGGAGAAGTACGGGGCCTCGCGCCACGCGGCGACGGCGAACAGCTTCTCGTCGCTCACCCCGTTCTTCCGGGCGCTCTTCGCGCCGTAGTCGACGCAGAAGCCGCAGCTGTTGATCTGGCTGGCCCGCAGGTGCACCAGCTCCAGGGTCGACTCCGGAACGCCGCCCTCGCGGGTCGCCTTCAGCAGTTCCTGGATCGCCGCGCCGGCTCCGGGAAGCACGTAGGCGGGGTTGGTCATCCGGGGGGTGGTCGCGTGCGCCATGGTGATCGCTCCTCAGCGTCTCTCGGTGTGCCGTTCCGGCTGCCTCACCGCACTGACGGAGCGGACGCGGAAAATGTGACAGCCGCTCTACGCCTCGGCGATGAGGGCGGTGGCGACGGTGCGGAAACCGAGGCGCCCGTACAGCCGGGCCACGTCCGCGTCCGAAGCCGAAAGGAACACCAGCTCCACACCGCGGGACCGGGCGTCGGCCACCAGAGCCGCCGTCACCGCCAGCCCGAGGCCCCGCCGCCGGGCCGCCGGGACGGTGCCGACGCCCACGACCTCGGAGACGTCCCCGACGGGCTGGTGCTGCCCCGCCGAGAGCGCGGTGCCGGTGTCGTCCAGGGCGGCCGACACATGGGTGAGACCCGCCGCGATCCGCTCGGCGACCCGCGCGACGGCGTCCGGTGCCGGCTCGGCGCCGAAGGCCGCGTACGGGGCGGCGACCGCACTCGCCAGGAACGGATCCCGCGCGCCGACCATCCGTACGGTGACGTCCTCGGGTTCGGCCACCGGGAGCCCGTCACCCTCCAGGGCCATCAGCGGATGCTCGTGAACGGTGAGCCCGCTCGCCTCCACGGCCGCCCGCAGCCCCGGCGTCGTCTCCGCCACCCACTCGAACGCCTCGGGCGCCCCCAGCTCCCGCTGCCGCGCCCGGACCCGGTCCACGTCGGCGACCGTCACCTCCCCGTCGTACCCGAGCGCTGGCCGCGCGTAGTACGGCCAGCCCGCCCCCTCCCGTACGAACAGGGTCAGCGGCCCGAACGCCTCGGCCCGGGCGGCGGAACGGGGGACGGCGTCGTAGTAGGTCTCGATTCGTTTCAGCACGGGGTCACGCTAGGCCCCGCCGCAGGAACCCGCCCGTGTATTTCCCGGGGGCCGGCACCCCCCACCCCCGTGAGGTACACGTAGTCGGGGGAGCCGGGCGGCAGGGTCCCGGTCACGGTCTCCGCCCGTTCGCCGTCCTCGGCGTGGGCGAAGCGCACACCGCCCAGTGTCAGGGCCGAAGCGATGCCTGTCGTGATGCCTCTCGCGAGGAGTGCACGTCTGCTCGGTTCGCTCATGGAGGCGCCCTGGTACGTACCCGTGAACGCCCGGCCCACGCGGAACGCACTCGTGTCGCACCCCTCGGAAATCCAGGCCGTACGCCCTACCGTGCCGCTATGCGGATCTCGACCACGATCTTCCTGACCGACGAGACCATCAGCCCCGTGCGGCTCGCGCGCGAGCTCGAACAGCGCGGGTTCGGCGGGCTCTACCTCCCCGAGCACACCCACATCCCCGTCGCACGGGACACGGACTACCCGGCGGGCGGCGAGCTGCCCCGCGAGTACGGCCGCACCCTCGACCCCTTCGTGGCCCTCGGCCAGGCCGCGGCGGTCACCGAGCGGCTGGCGCTCGGCACCGGCATCACGCTGATCACCGAGCACGACCCGATCGCCCTCGCGAAGCAGATCGCGACCCTCGACCACGTCTCCGGCGGCCGCTTCACCCTCGGCGTCGGCTTCGGCTGGAACCGCGAGGAGGCGGCCGACCACGGCGTGGACTGGCGCACCCGCCGGGAGCTCGGCCGCGACCGCCTGAACCTGATGCGAGCGCTCTGGGCCCCCGAACCCACCGCGTACGAGGGAGAGTTCGGGCATTCGGTCCGCGCCTCGGAGGCCTGGCCGAAGCCCGCGGGAGGCGCGCCCCGCATCCTCCTGGGCGGCGCGGCGGGCCCGAAGCTCTTCGCCATGATCGCCGCCCAGGCGGACGGCTGGATGCCGATCGGCGGCCGCGGCCTGACGGAGTCGCTCCCGGTCCTGAAGGAGGCGTGGGAAAAGGCGGGCCGGGACCCGAAGGCCCTGGAGATCGTCCCGTACGCGGTCCTCCCGACCCCGGGCAAGCTCGCGCACTACGCGGAACTGGGCTGCGAGGAGGTCGTCCTCCAGCTCCCCCCGGCGACCGAACCGGAGGTCCTGCGCGTCCTGGACGCGTACGCCGAGTACCTCTGAGATCGACCGCCGCGACCGCCGCGACCGCCGCGACCGCCGCGACCGCCGCGACCGCCGCGACCGCCGCGACCGCCGGACACCGACCGGACGCGTGGCCGGATCCGCCGCTTCCTGCGGGGACCCGAAGCCGCCCCGGCGTGCCCGCTCGTATGCTCGGTTCATGACGGATGACCAGGAAGCTCGCCCCACCGCGAACGCCATGCGCCGTGCCCTGAAGCGGGCCAGGGACGGGGTCGCGCTCGATGCCGGTGAGGCGGCCGTGCTGTTGCGGGCGCGGGGGGAGGATCTGGCGGATCTGGTCGCGTCCGCCGGGCGGGTGCGGGACGCCGGGCTTGAGGCGGCCGGGCGGCCCGGGATCATCACGTACTCGAAGAGCGTGTTCATACCGTTGACCCGGCTGTGCCGGGACAAGTGCCACTACTGCACGTTCGTGACCGTGCCCGGCAAGCTCCGCCGGGACGGACACGGGATGTTCATGTCGCCGGACGAGGTCCTCGACATCGCCCGCCGCGGCGCGGAACTGGGCTGCAAGGAAGCTCTGATCACGCTCGGGGACAAGCCCGAGGACCGCTGGCCCGAGGCCCGTGAGTGGCTCGACGCCCACGGTTACGACGACACCATCGCGTACGTGCGGGCCATGGCGATCCGGATCCTGGAGGAGACCGGGCTGCTGCCGCATCTCAATCCCGGGGTGATGTCGTGGACCGACTTCCAGCGGCTCAAGCCCGTCGCCCCGTCGATGGGGATGATGCTGGAGACGACCGCGACCCGGCTGTGGTCGGAGCCCGGCGGCCCCCACTACGGCTCCCCGGACAAGGAGCCCGCCGTCCGGCTCCGCGTCCTTGAGGACGCCGGACGGTCCTCCGTCCCCTTCACCTCCGGACTGCTCCTCGGTATCGGGGAGACGCTGGAGGAGCGGGCGGAGTCGCTCTTCGCGCTGCGGCGGGTCTCGCGGGCGTATCACTCCATCCAGGAGCTGATCATCCAGAACTTCCGTGCCAAGCCGGACACGGCCATGCGCGGGATGCCGGACGCCGAGCTCGACGACCTCGTCGCGACCGTCGCCGTCGCCCGGCACATCATGGGCCCCTCCGCCTGCCTCCAGGCCCCGCCCAACCTCGTCGACTCCGAGTACGAGCGTCTGATCGCCGCCGGCATCGACGACTGGGGCGGCGTCTCCCCCCTCACCATCGACCACGTCAACCCGGAGCGGCCCTGGCCGCGGATCGAGGAGCTGGCCGCGAAGTCCCGGGCGGCCGGGTTCGAGCTGCGCGAACGGCTCTGCGTGTATCCGGAGTTCGTCACCCGCGGGGAGCCCTGGCTCGATCCGCGCCTCCTCCCGCACGTCCGCGCCCTCGCCGACCCCGCCACCGGCCTGGCCGACCCCGACGCTCCGGTACGCGGCCTGCCGTGGCAGGAGCCCGACGAGGCGTTCACCGCAAGCGGCCGCACCGACCTGCACGCCACCATCGACACCACCGGCCGCACCCACGACCGGCGCGAGGACTTCGACGACGTCTACGGCGACTGGGACGCCCTGCGCGAGGCCGCCGCCCCGGGCATGGTTCCCGAACGCGTCGACTCCGACGTCCGCGAGGCCCTCGCCGTCGCCGCCGACGACCCCACGAAGCTCACCGACACCCAGGCCCTCGCCCTCCTCCACGCCGACGGGCCGGCCCTCGACGCCCTCACCCGCATCGCCGACGACGTCCGCAGGTCGGTGTCGGGCGAGGACGTGACGTACATCGTCACCAGGAACATCAACTTCACCAACGTCTGCTACACCGGCTGCCGTTTCTGCGCCTTCGCCCAGCGCCGTACCGACGCCGACGCCTACACCCTCTCCCTCGACCAGGTCGCCGACCGCGCCGAACAGGCCTGGGACGTCGGCGCCGTCGAGGTCTGCATGCAGGGCGGCATCCACCCCGACCTGCCCGGCACCGCCTACTTCGACATCGCCGCCGCCGTGAAGAAGCGTGTCCCCGGCATGCACGTCCACGCCTTCTCGCCCATGGAAGTCGTCAACGGCGCCACCCGCACGGGCCTGTCCATCCGCGAATGGCTCACCGCCGCCAAGGAGGCCGGGCTCGACTCCATCCCCGGCACCGCCGCCGAGATCCTCGACGACGAAGTCCGCTGGGTCCTCACCAAGGGCAAACTCCCCACCGCCACCTGGATCGAGGTCATCACCACCGCCCACGAACTGGGCATCCGTTCCTCCTCCACGATGATGTACGGGCACGTGGACCAGCCCCGGCACTGGCTCGGCCACTTCCGCACCCTCTCCCGCATCCAGCAGGAGACCGGAGGCTTCACCGAGTTCGTCACCCTGCCCTTCATCCACACCAACGCACCCGTCTACCTCGCCGGCATCGCCCGCCCCGGCCCCACCGCCCGCGACAACCGCGCCGTCATCGCCATGGCCCGCCTCCTTCTCCACCCCCACATCCCCAACATCCAGACCAGCTGGGTCAAACTCGGCACCGAAGGCGCCGCCGAGATGCTCCGTTCCGGCGCCAACGACCTCGGCGGCACCCTGATGGAGGAGACCATCTCCCGCATGGCCGGCTCCAGTTACGGCTCCTACCGGTCCATCCGCGACCTCGAAGCCATCGCCGAGGCGGCAGGCCGCCCCGCGAAGCCCCGCACCACCCTCTACGGCGACGTGCCGGAGGAACGACAGCGCACGGCCCGCGCCTCCGACGGGCACCTCCCGGAACTGCTGCCGGTCCTTCCGCGGGAGTAGCGGGGCCGGCCGGCAGGTCCTTCTTCAGCGCCCCGAGCTCCAGTTCCCCGAGCTCCCGCTCGTCGATGCCGAGGCCCTTCCGCGGACAGCCGCGGAAGGAGCCGTTCGTAGTCAAAAGTGGACCGAAGGGCTTCAGATCACATAACGTTCCGGCCCCCGAACGGACGTACCCGGTCCATTACAGTGCTGCGCAGACCGGTCTACGGGGGGAGGGCACGTCGTGGCCACGACAGCCGCGGCCGTGTGGGGCCGCGCCGAACAGCAGGACTTCCGCGCCCGCGTACGGGGCTGTCTGCTCGGCGGAGCCCTCGGCGACGCCCTGGGCGCGGGCGTCGAGGGGCTCAGCCTCGCCGAGATCAGGGCCGCCCACGGACCTGACGGACTCGGCGAGCCCGCGCCCGCGTTCGGCCGCCGCGGCGCCGTCACCGCCGCCACCCAGATGGGACTCTTCACCGTCGACGGCCTGATCCGCGCCCAGGTCCGCCGCGACACCGGCGCCTGGCACCCGCCCACCGACGTCCACCGGGCGCATCTGCGCTGGGCCGCCACCCAGCGCGACTGGGGCCCCGACGAGCGCCGCAAGGACAACGGCTGGCTCGCCCGCGAGGAGTGGCTCTACGCCCGCCGCAACCCGTCCCGCGCCTGCCTCACCGGTCTCGGCGACGAGATCCTCGGCACCCTCGACAAGCCCAAGAACCCGCAAGCCGTCGACTCCGGCGCGCTCGTCCGCTCCGCCCCCTTCGGGCTGCTCGTCGGCTGGGAGCCGCAGCTCGTCTGCCAGCTCGCCGTGGAGTGCGCCGCCCAGACCCACGGCTCCCCGGCCGCCGGCCTCGCCGCCGGCGGCTTCGCGGTCGTCGTCCACGGTCTCGCGCGCGGCGGCTCGGTGGAGGCGGCCGTCGACCGGGCCCTCGGGCAGCTGGCGGCGCGCCCCGGCCACGAGCCGGTCACCGAGGCGCTGGGCCGCGCCCTCGGAGCCGTACGGGAAGGGGTTCCGGATCCGGAGCGGGTGGCCGCCCTCGGGGCGACCGAGGACCTGGCGGAGGGCCAGCTGGCGGCGGCCGTGTACTGCGCGCTGGTCGGCGAGGACGTACGGCACGGGCTGCGGCTCGCGGTGAACCACGACGGGCCGTCGGCGGTGACCGGTGCGCTCACGGGCGCGCTGCTCGGCGCCCTGCACGGCGAAACGGCCCTCCCGCCGGCCTGGCTGGCCGAACTGGAGGGCCGTGCGACGGTCCTGGAGCTCGCGGACGACTTCTCGATGGAGATGACGCAGGGGGCCGCCCTGCACAGCCCGACGGAGTCGTCGCCGGGCTGGCTGGCGCGCTACCCGAGGGGCTGATCGGCGCGCTCGCCGCCCTGTGCGGGGATCGCGGCGCCGCCCTCGTCGTCCGGGTCCGAGCCGATCCGGGCGAGCAGCGCGTCCCGCTCCGGGGTGTCCTCGGGCCGGACGAGGCCGATGAGCACGTACAGGACGAGGGACGTGGCGAGCGGCGAGACGATCTGGATCTGCAGCTCGATGCCGTCGAGGCCGTAGTTGGTGAGCCAGAAGACGAAGAGTCCGGCGGCCCAGGAGACGAGCGCCGCGGTCGGGCCGGACTTCCGGAAGGTGCGGAGCAGGCCGAGCATGAAGGGGATCGCGATCGGTCCCATGAGCCCTGCGACCCACTTGATGACGACGGTGATGATGTCCTTGAAGGTGGGGGAGTTGACCTGCGTCGCGATGGCCATCGACAGCGCGAGGAAGGCGATCGTCGACCAGCGCGCGGCGAGCAGCCCGGCCTTCTGGCTCCAGCCCCGGGCGGCCTTGCTGACGGCGGGGGCGATGTCACGGGTGAAGACGGCGGCGATGGCGTTGGCGTCGGAGGAGCACATGGCCATGGTGTGCGAGAAGAAGCCGACGACGACGAGGCCGAGGAGGCCGTGCGGCAGCAGCTGCTCGGTCATCAGGGCGTACGAGTCGGAGGCGTCGGGCTTCTTCGGGTCGACGAGCAGCGGCGCGACCCACATGGGGAAGAAGAGGACCAGCGGCCAGACGAACCAGAGCAGCGCGGAGAGCCGGCCGGAGCGGGTGGCCTCGCGGGCGTTGGGGGTGGCCATGTAGCGCTGGGCCTGGTTCCACATGCCGCCGCTGTACTCGAAGGTCTTGATGAAGAGGTACGCGAGGAGGAAGGTCAGCGTGTACGGGCCGGCCGTCGGCGCGGTGTGCCCCTGGAGTTCGGGCCGGTCCCACACGGTCCACAGCGCGCTGAAGCCGCCGAGCTCGCCGAGGACGGCGACGAGCATGGCGACGCCGGCGAGGAGCTGGATGACGAACTGGCCGAGTTCGGTGAGGGCGTCGGCCCAGAGTCCGCCGACGGTGCAGTAGATGCCGGTGACGACGCCGGTGATGAGGATGCCCTGGTTGAGGGAGATGCCGGTGAAGACGGAGAGCAGGGTGGCGATGGCGGCCCACTTGGCGCCGACGTCGACGATCTTCAGCAGCACTCCGGACCAGGCGAGGGCCTGCTGGGTGGGGAGGTTGTAGCGGTCCTTGAGGTATTCGAGCGGGGAGGCCACCTTGAGGCGGGAGCGCAGCCGGTTGAGCCGGGGCGCGAAGAGGTTCGCGCCGATGGCGATGCCGATCGCGATGGGGAAGGACCAGGTGACGTAGGACGTGACGCCGTAGGTGAAGGCGATGCCCGCGTACCCGGTGAACATCACCGCGCTGTAGCCCGACATGTGGTGGGAGATGCCGGAGAGCCACCAGGGCATCCGGCCGCCGGCCGTGAAGAAGTCGGAGACGGTGTCCACCCGCTTGTGGGACCAGACGCCGATCGCGACCATCACGCCGAAGTAGCCGATGAGCACGGCCCAGTCGAGACTGTTCATGGAGCCCCCTCCAGGGGTTCTGGTCCGCCTTGTGAACGCCGTTCATGGTGTGGCGAGTTACAAGGCAGGGACAATGCAATGGAGGGTCAAGGGACAGTAAAATCGTTCTGTTTACTGACCCTTGTTCACGTCCATGAACTTTCCCCGAGTGGGATCGGCGGGGAATCAGAAGGTTCCTGCGGGTATCAGCGCATCAGCTCCCCGGCGTTGACCAGGAGGGACTGACCCGTGATCGCGCGCGCCCGGTCCGAGGCGAGGAAGGCCGCGGCCTCCGCCACGTCCCCGTCCGTCGCGAGTTCCGGAAGGGCCGTCCGCTCGGTGAGCCGGGCGAGCACCTCCGCCTCCGGGACCTTCTCGGTGTGCGCGGTGAACTGGACGAAGGCCTGCACCGGCGGACCCCACATCCAGCCGGGCAGCACGGTGTTGACCCGGATGCGGTGCGGCCCGAGCTCGTGCGCGAGCGAGTACATCGCCGAGGTCAGCGCCCCCTTCGAGGCCGCGTACGCCGCCTGCCGCACCTGCGTGGGCGCGGCCACCGCCGACTGCGTGCCGATCAGGACCACCGAACCCCCGCGCGTCTTGAGCGCCGGCAGGCAGGCACGGGTCATCCGGAGCGTGCCGAGCAGGTTGACGTCGAGAACCCCCTGCCAGGTCGCGAAGTCGGCGTCCTCCAGGCCGCCGAAGTAGGAGTCCCAGGCGGCGACGTGGACCACGGCGTCGATCCCGCCGAAGCGCTCGGTCGCGAGGGCGGCGAGGGCGTCGCACTGCGCCTCGTCGGTGATGTCGGTGACCCGGTAGGCCGTACGGCGCCCCTCCGGGTCGATCTCCGCGGCGGACTTGGCCAGGTTGGCCTCGGTGCGGGCACCGAGGACCGCGTTGCCCCCGTCCCGTACGACCGTCTCGGCGATGCGATGACCGAGTCCGGCGCCGACACCCGACACGACGACCGTCTTCCCCTGGAGCAGCATCCGGGTCCTCCCTGGGCCTGTTCATCGATCTGACGGTCCGTCAGAGTAGGGCCGAGTCGCCGACAAGGGAAGGGGAACGAGGATGAGCGAGGAGACCCGCAGCGAGACGTACGCGGAGCTGGCGTCCGTCGGCCCGTACGGGGTGCGGCCCGGCCACGCGCTGATCACCATGGTCGAGCCGCATCCGGGCCACGAGTACGCGTACAACCGCTGGTACGAGGACGACCACTACTACGCCGGTGCCATGGCCATGCCCTGGATGTACGCGGGCCGCCGCTGGGTCGCCACCCGCGAACTGCAGGAACTGCGCACCCCGGAGAAGTCCGCCGTCGCCCGGCCCGTCACCGCGGGCTGCTACCTCTCCACGTACTGGATCACCGAGGGCCGCTACGACGACCACATGAAGTGGACCGTCGGCATCAACAGGCGTCTCAACCGCGACGCCCGCGTCCACCAGGAACGGACCCATGTCTTCACCGCGTTCCAGGACCACGAGGCGACCGTCTACCGCGACGGGGCGGCCGGCCCGCGCGACTTCCACGCCCTCGACCACCCCTACGCGGGGCTGATCCTCCAGGTCGTCGACACGGAGGGCCCCGAGGAGCGCGCGGCCCTCCTCGAACGACTGCGGACCAGGGAACTGCCCCGCCGGCTCACCGGCTCACCGGCGGCGATGGTCACGATCTTCCGCCCGACCCCGCTGCCCGGCGACCGCATGACGTACGTGAAGCAGGTCGAGGGCGTCGACACCCGGCTGACCCTGCTGTGGTTCCTGGAACGGGACCCGAGGGAGTGCTGGACGGAGCACTTCGGGGAACTGGAGTCGCTGGGGGCGGACGCGGGCCGGGTGGAGCTGGTGGCGCCCTTCATCCCGACGGTGCCGGGGACGGACCTGTACGTGGATCAACTGCGCTGACCGATCCGGGGGCAAGGCCGAGCCCCCTCGGCCAGGACGGCGGACCGGTCGAGAGGGCTCTTTCGTACTGCTGGTGGTGCGGTTGGTGCATGTACTGCGGGTGGTGCATGTAGTGCATGTAGTGCATGTGGTGCGTGTGCTGCGGGTGGTGCTTGCGCTGACGGCCTGAGCGACGGGGCTCAGAGGGCTCCGTCGCTCACCTCGCCGACGAAGGCGTTCCACGATCCCGGTCCGAAAGAGAGGGAGGGACCCTCGGGGGCCTTGGAGTCGCGCACCGCGATCGCGGTCACGAGGGGGGACTTCACTTCGACGCAGGCCCCGTTCCCTCCGGAGTACGAGGACTTCGTCCAGGTGTCCGTGCCACCCTGAATAATCGCCATGCTGCTCAGCTCCGGTTCTGCCAGTGGATGTGTCGCGCCAACGTTCTTGCCGGCGTGATCGACGCTACTCGCCGGTCCCGCCCGGCGGGACCGGCGTTCACACGTCCGAGTGGCATATTCCAACTGGGCTTCCGTGGGAGCGAGTACGCGGTGTACCGTGCCTGCCCCGCTGCCTTTCGGCCTGGGCGAGGGCGTTCTCCGGCTCAGCCCCTGGCGTGCTTCTTCACCATCTCCGAGATGAAGTCGCGGGTGTGCTCGACGTTCAGGGCCTGCGCCCTGAGGTGCTCGTACATGACGCTGTACTTGCCCACGTCCTGCGCCTTCTCCAGGTACAGATCGCTCGTCACGCCCTCGATGTAGACGACGCTGGAGTCGGACGTGTCCGGGAACTCCAGGATCGAGTACTGCCCGCTGATCCCGGGGTGCGCGCCCATCTCGAACGGGATCACCTGCACGGTGACGTGCGGCAGGTGCGACTGCTCGATGAGGTGCTCCAGCTGTTCCACCATCAGCTGCCTGCTGCCGACGATCCGGTGCAGCGCGCCCTCGTCGATGACCGCCCACAGCCGCAGCGGACGTTCCTCGTCCCGGATGCGCTCCTGGCGGCGGGTGCGGACCGTGACCCGCTTCTCGATGTCCGCGGGCGTCGACTCCGGCAGCGCGCCGGTGATGACCGCCTCCGCGTGCGCGTGCGTCTGGAGCAGCCCGGGGATGATCTGCGGCTCGTACATCCGCAGGCTCTCCGCGTCGGTCTCCAGACCGATGTAGACGCTGTACGGAATGTCGCCGAAGGCATGCCACCAGCCCTGCTGGCGCGAGTCCTTGGCCATCTGCATGAGCGAGTCGACCATGCGCTCGTCCTCGACCTCGTACACGCCGCACAGGTCGCGCACATCGCGCTGACTGATGGAACGGCGGCCGTTCTCCAGCCGGCTGATCTTGGACTGGGAGACGAGAAGACGCTCGGCGACCTGCTCCGCCGTCATGTTCTTCGCTTCCCGGAGCTTGCGCAGCTCCTGGCCCAATCGGCGTCGCCTGACGGTGGGATTGACGTTGGACGCCACGGAAACTGCACCTCCGGCTGTCTGCTGCGTAGCTGTGGGTATCTACCGCTTGGCAGACTGCCACCAAAAGCCAGGTGTGCGCTGGAAAATGACCACAACGTATGCACGGCTGAACGCCGGTCACGCCCTGGAACGCGCGTGTGCGGGGCGGCCGTCCAGACCGCCCCGCACACCTGTGCGGCTCCCGGGTTGGTTCTGTGCTGTGCGTGGTGCCTAGTGCGCCGCCGCGCGGGCCATGCTGCCGCGAGGCTGCGCCGGGACACCCGCGGCGCTCCGACGCGGCTGTGCCGCCGCGCCGTTCTGGACGTCCATCACGGCGTGCGCCACGAGTCCGCCCATCGGGTCGTGCCGGATCAGATCGCGCAGCCGGGACCGCGACGAACGTCCTTCGTTACCGGGGTAGAGGTGCTTCCCGAGACCGACCGCGTGGGCCAGCGCGGCAAGCGCCGCGGTCCGCGGGTCCGGCGGTACGCCGGTGCGGATCGCACTGTCCAGCCGGGAACGGATCTCCCGACTGATCGCCGTGTCCGTCGCTTGGTAGCGAGTCGTCGGCAACACCCCGCACATCTGGCCCTCCACGGCATGCACCATGCCGCATCGCTCCAGATGCGAGAGATACGTCTGGCGGAGCCCCAGTCGGGGTCCGCCGATCCAGTGGACGGCCCGAACCGGACTGCCACGCCTGCGCAGCAGCTCCAGTGCGGAGTCCAAGGTCGGATCTCCGGTCGGCCGTGGCATCACCACGGCGATACGATCCCCGTCAGGGGCTATCCGGCCTGCCAGCGCCAGCTCCACTAGCTGTGCACCGGCCAGGCCGAGGTCGAGCGACTGCGGCTGCGCTGTGGTACCCGTGGTCGGGTCCAGAGCGAGCAGCAGAAGCTCCTCCGGAATGGTTCTGCGGCTCCTGCCCATCCATGCCTCCCCGCGTGGATGAATGACAGGGTGACCCCTCTCACATTCATCTGTCGAGAGTGCCTGGGTGGTTCATCCGGGAACCAGTAGGTATGTCGTTCTCGTCTAGCACGGGGGCCAAGGGGTTCACACAGGACACTGGTACACGGACCGGTACATGGTCCGTACGTACGCACGACGCATGGAGGAGGCACGGTGGCGGGCGAGTCCCCCGACAAGGCGGAGCAGCAGGGGTCGTCTCAGGAGACGACGGCCTCGGGCGGCGGCGGCAGGGATCCTCGGCTTTCCGTGCTCCATGAGTCGGACGCCTCGTCGGCGGCTCCGGTTGCGTCGTCCTCGGCCTCGGCGGTCCAGGTGGACCAGCCGACGGCCGTCTTCAAGACGCTGGCGCCGCGGACCCCGGAGGACGACGCACCGGCGGCCGCGCCGGAGTCGGAGCAGTCGGAGCAGCCGGAGCAGCCGGAGAAGGCGGAGAAGGCGGCGCGGTCGGAGTCGGAGCCGGAGGAGGCTGCGGAGCCCGAGAGCGACCGCCTGAAGGCCGCGGTGGCGGCATGGGTGGCGACGGCGGAGGAGCCGGAGGCGGAGGCTGAGTCGGAGTCGGAGGACGCTCCCGCGGCGTCCGTTTCGGCGTCCGAGGCGTCCGACGAGGACGAGGCGGAGTCGGACGAGTCCGCCGAGGCCGACACCGAGCGCGAGCCGGAGGACGACGAGCCCGAGGACGAGTCGGACGTCGAGACGGACGAGGAGCCCGTCGAGGCGAAGGCGAGCACGGAGTCCACGGAGTCCACGGAGAAGCCCTCCGCGGACTCCTGGTTCGCGGCGCGGAAGTCCGCGGCCGAGGAGTCGGCTGACGCTCCCGCAGACGTTGCCGACGCCGACGCCGACGCCGACGGCTCCGATCCCGACCCTGTCGGCGACGACGTCGAGGACGAGCCGGTCGACCAGCCGACGACCATGTTCAAGGCCGTCCGGCTGCCCGTGGACCAGCCCACGACCGCGCTGAAGCTCCCGTCCTCCCTGACCGGTAACCGGGGTGCCGGTGGTGCCGGGGGCGCCGACAGCGAGCGCACCAGCACCTTCCTGCCGCTGCGGGCGGACATCCCGGCCGAGCAGAAGGCCCAGGCGGCCGCGGCGGCCCCCAAGGCGCCCGAGGCTCCCAAGCCCGCCGCCTCCGCCCCCGTACAGCCGAAGGCGCCGTCGCCGGCGGCCCCCGCGCTCGCCGAGGCGGAGCGGACGCGGCAGCAGCCGCTCCCGCCGCTGCCCCCGCTCGATCTGCTCGCCGAGCTGACGAACACGCCGCCCCCGCCGCCGACCCCGCTGCGGACGACCGTGCGCCGGGTGCGGATCTGGACCCCGCTGGTCCTCCTCGTCCTGATCGTCTTTGCGATCGTGCAGATGGTCCGCCCGCTGCCCGCACCCGTGCTGACGCTGTCGGCCGCGCCGACCTTCACCTTCGACGGCGGCGAGCTGAAGCTGCCGTTCCCCACGGAGGGACAGGGCGCCGTCGAGGTCGAGGGCGTCGGATCCATGGGGACGTACGGGGCGCAGAAGCCGGCCCCGATCGCGAGCGTCACGAAGACGATGACGGCGTACGTGATCCTCCGTGACCACCCGCTCAAGGGGAGCCAGAAGGGCCCCGAGATCGAGATCGACCAGAAGGCCGCCGATCAGGGCAAGGCGGAGCACGAGTCGACGGCGGCGGTCCAGAAGGGCCAGACGTACTCGGAGAAGGAGCTCCTGGAGCTCCTCATGATCCCCTCCGCGAACAACGTGGCCCGGCTGCTCGCCCGCTGGGACGCCGGTTCGGAGGCCGCGTTCGTCGCGAAGATGAACGCCGCCGCGAAGGACCTGGGCATGACCCAGTCCACGTACACCGACCCGTCGGGTCTGCTCGACAGCACCGTGTCGACCCCGCAGGACCAGCTGAAGCTGGCGAAGGCGGTCATGCAGTACGACGTGTTCCGCGAGATCGTGAACATGCCGAACGTGACGGTGGACGGCATCCCCGGCCGGATCGAGAACAACAACAACATCCTGCTCAAGCCGGGTGTGAGCGGCATCAAGACCGGCTCGTCGACCCCGGCGGGCGGCAATCTGCTCTGGGCGGCGAACACCGTCGTCGACGGCCAGAACCGTCGCATCCTCGGCATCGTGATGGGTGCCAAGGACGCGGAGCAGCTCGGCGAGAAGCTCCAGCTCGCCATCGACAACAGCTACAAGCTGATCCAGCAGGCCCAGAAGGACGTCACCTCGGCGACCGTGGTCCGCAAGGGCCAGGTCCTCGGCTACATCGACGACGGCCTCGGCGGCCGGACGCCGGTCGTGGCGACGAAGGAGCTCAAGGCGATCGGCTGGCCGGGCCTCCAGGTGAAGCTGGCGCTGACGGACGGAGGCAAGGCCCTCCCGCACACCGGCAGGACGGGTGACATCGTCGGCCAGGTGTCGATCGGCACGGGCGCGGGCAAGGTCAGCTCCCCGGTCGCCCTCCAGGCGGACCTGGCGGAGCCCGGCTTCGACAAGAAGCTGACGCGCGTGGGCTGACGCGTTCGGGCCGACGCGTTCGGGCTGACGCGCGTGGGCCGACCGCGGGGCCGACCGCGTGGGCCGAGCAGCCCGGACCCGAGCGGGGTGGCCCCGAGCCGGTGGCCATCGGCCCGAGCGGGTGGCCGCTCGGGGCCGGGCGGCCACCCGCTCGGCCGGGCTCCCCGGGTTCTCCGGGGAGCCCAGCTGTTAGCGTTTTCCCGGGGACGAGTACGACGCGTGACACTCGCGAGAGAAGCGAGACGGGCAGCACGGGAAAGGGCCGCAGTGACCACCGCCGAGCCGACACGCGCCGATCGCGCGGACTCAGCCCCTGACTCCGACCATCCCGACGGCCGTACGGATTCCCGCGCCGACCCCCCCTCCGGCGGAGCCGACGCGGAATCCGACCCGTCTCGTGATTCGCTCCCGCGAATAGTGCTCCCGGCACAGCGGCCAGCCCCGGCGTCCACCGCCCCGGCCCCGGCCCCGCGGCGGAAGCGCCGCTACACGGTCCTGGCGGCCACCGGCCTCGCGGCCGTCACCCACATCCTGTGGTTCTTCTTCTTCGCGAACAGCGGCGGCGACCTGGCGGCGCAGGACGCCTGGGCCGAGTTCGTCGGCCGTCACCCCGACTCGGCGTACAACCTGGCCTGGTACGGCGGGATGCACCCGGTCTCGTACAGCGTCGTGTCGCCGTACCTGATGTCGATGCTCGGCGTGCGCAGCACGATGATGATCGCGGGGACGCTGTCGGCGGGGCTGACCGCGCTGATCCTGGTGCGGGTGCGGGCGGTCCGCAATCCCCTCGCGTGCTCGGTCGCGGGCGTCTTCGCCTTCCTCTGCAACGCCCTGTCGGGGCGGGTGACGTTCGGTCTCGGCATGATGTTCGCGGTCGGCGCGGTCGCGGCGGTGTTCTGCTGGCCGCACCGCTGGCGCCACAAACGCTGGGCGAAGGCCGCGGTCGCGGCGCCGCTCGCCGGTCTGGCGACGGCGTGCAGTCCGGTGGCGGGTCTGTTCCTGGGGGTCGCGGCGGCGGCGCTGTTCCTGAACCGCCGGCGGCCGGGCGCGTACGCGCTGGGTCTGGCCCCGGTGGCGGTCGTGGCCCTGTCCTCCTGGCTCTTCCCCTTCTCGGGCACGCAGCCGATGGCCTTCGGTTCGACGGCGCTGCCGCTGCTGTTCGGCGTGCTGACCTTCCTCCTCGTCCCCAAGGACTGGCGGACGGTCCGCACCGCGGCGGCGGTGTACACGATCGGCACGCTGCTCACCTGGCTGATCGACTCGCAGATCGGCTCGAACATCTCGCGGCTCCCGATGCTCTTCGCGGGCGTCGTGCTGCTGGCGGCCCTGCCGTACACGGCGCCGCGCTCACGCCGCTGGTACGCGCTGGTGCTGGCCTTCGCCGGCCTGAACTTCTGGATCGGCTTCAAGGGCGTCGACGACGTGATCCGTACGGCCCCGGACGCCTCCTGGGCGCGCGAGCTCGCGCCGCTGATCAACCAGCTCCAGGTGCGGGACGCGCACAAGGCACGGGTGGAGGTCGTACCGGCGTCGAGTCACCGCGAGTCCTCGGCGCTGAGCCCGTACATCAACCTGGCGCGGGGCTGGAACCGTCAGGCGGACATGGAGCGCAACCCGCTCTTCTACGACGACACGCTGAACTCCGTGAACTACGAGGAGTGGCTCCACCGCTGGGCCGTCCACTTCGTGGTGCTGCCGACGGGCGCGCCCGACTCGGGCGCGGCGCAGGAGGCGGAGCTGGTCGACGAGGGCCTGCCGTACCTGAAGCAGGTGTGGTCGGACGAGAACTGGCGCCTGTACGAGGTCGCGAACCCGACGCCCCTCGCGAACCCCCCGGCGGTGGTGCAGAGCGCGGAGGAGAACGAGGTCGTGATCCGCGTCGAGACCCCCGGCCGGGTCCTCATCCGCGTCCCGTACTCGCCGTGGCTGGCCCTGGTGGACGAGAACGGCGGCAAGATCGAATCCCCGCAGGAGACGGAGGCGTCGAAGCTGGCCCGCGAGGAGTCGGACACCGAGATCCCGAAGGTCTTCGCCAACGAGGAGGGCTGCCTCTTCAAGACGGAGGCGGACGCCGAGGGCGACGAGTGGACGCAACTGGTCGCCCCGAAGGCCGGCGTCTACCGCCTGGCGGCCCCGTACAAGCTGTCCCGGGGCACACCGTGCCCGGAGGAACTCCGCTGAGCCGGAGTCCGCGTCACGGGTGCTGGTATCCGGCCAGCATCCGCCGCATGGCGAAGGCGTGCCCACCGCTCCCGATGACGAGCGCCCGGTAGACCCGCCCCGCCACCCCGGGAAAGACGGCACGGGTCTCGGCGCGCAGCCGACAGCGCCCGTCCGACAGCTCCTCGACCCGGAAGACAAGGCTGTACGAGGAGAACCGGTGCCGCCCTTCGAGCGCCAGCTCGCGCCCCGGCACGAGCCGGGCGACCCGGAACCCGGGAAACTCCGACCCCACACCCAGCGGCCGCCCTCCGCCACTCCCCCGGGGAACGGCCCCCACGACCCGCGCGTACCGCGCCCCGCCCCCGGTGGACAGCGACCGCCCGACCCTCACCAGCAACCGCGGCCACAACTCCTCGACCCCGGCG
>NZ_LIPQ01000023.1 GCF_001418135.1 Streptomyces aureus | reverse complement strand
GCACCGCTCCCCAGGAGCCCGCCGCCGCGCCGGGCTCCTGGGGAGCGGTGCGTGCGGGAATCGTCGACTCCGGGTCGGCGTGGACCTTCGCGCCCAGCTCGACATGACCGTCGAGCCACGCCAGCATTTCGGTGAACCGGTCGCGGTGGGCAGCCAGCATGCGGGCCACCCGATCCTCGTCGAGATAGACCGTGGCCAGTCTGAAGGGAAGGACCACCGCTCGCGCGAACGCGGCGTCGACCACCGCGTGATGGGCCCGGGCGATCTCCTCCAGGCTGCCGAGATCCTCCAGCCGGCGCCGCAGCGCCGCCTCGCCGTAGGCGTCCTGCGGTACGGCCGACATCAGGGCGACGAGTCCGTCCGCCGCGACGAGCCGCACGCCCTGGGCGTCGACTCCGCCCGCCGTACCGACCGCGTCGGCGAAGCTCCCGTCGTCCCGGCCGACGCCGTACACGTAGGCCATCGGGGGAGCGGCCGGCTTCCCCTCCGGCCGGGACCGACTCCCGGCCCCGGGGGAGGGCGGGCCGGCGGCCTCGTTGATCGGGCCGAGTGCGTTCACCGTGCCTCCTCCGTCCCCGGGCGGGTGACCGCTTCCGGCTCCCGCTCCTGTCCGTCCTCCGGCAGGCCCGCGGCGCGCAGTCGTACGAGTTCGGCGCGCAGGCGCTCGTTCTCGTCGGCCAGGAGCTCTTCCCGGCCGCCACCGCCCCTGGCGCTTCCGCCGCCGCCTCCGCTGTCGACGGGGCGGGGCGGGCGCGCCCGGGAGGAGAGCGAAGGGTCGTGCTCCCACCAGTCGATGCCCATCTCCTTCGCCTTGTCGACCGAGGCGACCAGCAGCCGGAGCTTGATGGTCAGCAGCTCGATGTCCAGGAGATTGATCTGGATGTCGCCGGCGATCACGATGCCCTTGTCGAGTACGCGTTCCAGGATGTCCGCGAGGTTCGCGGACGAGCCCTGCCTGCTGCTCGGCGATCCGGCATGCGGTGATGCCGGTAGGCGTCCCGCGAAGGTTTCGGACATGTTGGCGGCCCCTGTCTCTGGGTGTGCTCTGCAGTCGGTCAGCTGCCGACGCGGGCGCGGCGACGGGTACGACGCCCCGACCTGCGCGGGCGGTCGTCGTCCTCGGCCTCCTCGGCTTCGTCGGCCTCCTCGGCTTCGTCGGCCGGCTCGTCCTCGACGTCCTCCTCGTCCTCCTCGTCGTCGTCCTCGTCCTCGGCCTCGACGTCCGCGTCCGCCTCGTAGTCCAGGTCGGCCTCAGCCTCGGCCTCGTCGTCGGCTTCCTCGTCGTCGAGGTCCTCCGCGTCGACGGACCCGTCGTACTCCTCGGGCCCGAGGTCCTCCGCGTCACCGTCGGCGCGGTCCTCCTGCTCGACCGCTTCTTCGTGGCCGACCACGACCTCGCCGTCCCGGACCTCGCCGCGCCAGCCGTCGGTGGCCTCTCCGCGCAGCATCAGGAACTTGCGGTAGAGCTTGAGATCCAGCCGGGCACGCCTGCCCTGCGCGCGCCAGATGTTCCCGGTCTTCTCGAAGAGCCCCTTGGGGAAGTACTCCAGTACCAGCAACACGCGGGTGAGATCGTCCGTGACGCGATGGAACGTCACCACGCCGCGGACCGTGCCCTTGGCGCCTTCCGTGGTCCAGGAGATGCGCCTGTCGGGTATCTGCTCGGTGACGTTCGCCTGCCAACTGCGGGTCGACTTGGCCACCTTCACCTTCCAGTGGGTGGTCGTGTCGTCCGCCGTCTCGACGCTGACGACTCCCTTGGCGAACGTGCTGAACTCCTGGAACTGCGTCCACTGGTCGTACGCCTCGCGCACGGGCACACCGACATCGATGTCCTCGACGATGGTCACGCTCTTGTCGCCGCCCGCGCCGGGCGGACGGCCGCCGCCGAAGAGGTTCTTGGCCTTGCCCTTCACGGTGTCCTTGAACGCGGAGGTCCCGGCGGCGAGCGCGGCCCGTGCGGGGGACTTGCCCTCGCCGAGGGCCTGTCCTCCCTTGGCGAGGCTGTTGGCCAGGCGGCCGTGGCCGGCTGCCGGCTCGGCCAGCCTGGCCACGCTTTCGCCGAGGCGCCGTCCGAGCCGGCTGACCGCGTCCTCGGCGCGCGCCGTCAGATAGAGCCGCAGCTCCTCCTTCAGCCGCTCGGTGGCGGGGTTGTCCGCCACGCCGGTCCTGATCCTGCCGAGCGCCGAGTCACTCATCGTTGTCACTCCTGCTCCTGCGTGCGCGGGACGCCGACGTCTTCCTGGGGGCGCTCGCACGCTTGCCGGCGGCCGGCGCACGACGGGGGCTGTCGGCGGAGGAGTCGTCTCGGGAGGACGAGCGGCCGGTGCTCTTCCTCGCCGTGCTCCTCGTCGCCTTCCTCGCGGTGCTCTTCGCCGCGCTGCTCTTGGCCGAGGCCGCGGGCCGCGCCCTCTGCCGCCCACCCCCGCCGGCACCGTCCCCGGGCTCCTCCCGCTCCTCGGGTTCCTCGGCCTCGTCGCTGCCCAGCGCCCTCGTGCGCTGCTGCAGCGAGTCGGCAAGGCCCGAGGCGCGCTTGGTGAGAGCCTGCGCCGCGGCCGACTTCGTGGCCTCGAACAGCTCTCTGCGAACCTGCTCGCTCAGCGCTCCCGTCACCGGTGAGGCAGCCAGCAGCTTCCCGATCCGCCGGGGGTCGAGGTCCAGCCTGCGGCCGGCGAGGAACATCCCCACCCCGATGGCCAACCTGGCCTTCTTCGTCCGTCCCAGCAGATACCCTCCGACGAGCGCGGCCGCCGTCGTGGCGCTCTTCGCTGTCACCGGTGCACCTCGTTCTGCCTCGGTCGGTCACTCTGTTGGATCATGAACCGTTCTCCGTCTGCCTTCGGTACGCTTCGATCTCGTCGAGCCGGTCCAGCAGCGCGTCCTCGCGCCGGTCGAACTCCTCCGCTTCCACCCGCCCGTTCGCCAGGTCGTCCACGAGGGCCGCCAGCTGCGCGCGTACGGGGCCGGGGTCGTAGTACTCGCGTTCCGCGGCGAGCAGGACCTGGTCGACCACCCACGCCGTACCGCGCAGCGGTGCGAACGGCAGGGTCAGAATTCCGGTGATGAGACCCATGTCCCCGCCTCCTTACCGGCGTTCGCGTCTCCGTCGGCCGCCGCGTCACACGAAGCTGTACGGCGGCAGCGGCCCGGTCAGCGTGAAGGTGCAGGCCTCGCCCTGCCGGTCGGCCTCGTCCCGTACGGCGCGGACGAACGTGTCCGCGGTGGAGGCCGGAATCAGGAAGGAGACGTTGAGGAAGAGGCCGGCGGCGGGCTCGGCACGCTGGGCACGGGCCGCGGACGGCAGCAGCCGCTCCATCGTCATCTCCGCCCGGTCGTTGTTGCGCTCGGCCACCTGGCCGGCGACGAGTTCCCCGAGAGCGATCCGTTCGTCCTGCCCCGCGGCGCCCGACCTCGTGCGTTCGTTGAGCTCCCTGATCTGATCGGATTCCGCCACGATCTCGAGCAGCAGGTCCTGCTCGTCACGGGCCGCCTTGAGGTTGAACTCCACGTGACCGTCGAGTTCGGCCAGGCGGGCGCGGTAGTTGTCGCTGTCCTGTCGCAGCGCGTCGCCGACCTGGTCGTCGTCCGGGCCGAGCAGGCCGAAGCGCATCGGCAGCGTCGCCCCGTCCGCCATCAGGGACTCCAGGACCGCCTCGTGCGCCAGGACGTCGCGGCGCTTGGCCCGCAGCCCTTCGGGGGCGTCGCTGACGACCGCGGCCAGGTCGCCCGCGGCGACCGTCCGCAGCGGAGACGGCGGGTCGCCCACGCCCTGGAGGTTCTTCAGGTGCAGGGGATGGTCGGCGCCGGTGATGGCGTAGATGTAGGTCGGCATCTGCTACTCCTCCCGTCGGGCGGCGGACGTGCGGCTGGAGGAGGACTTGCGCGCCGGCCGCTTGCGGGGCTCCTCCTCGGACTCCTCGCGCTTGCTCTGCAGGGAATCCGTGATCGCCTCGACGGCGCCGGTCAGCGCACCCTTGGACTTGCCCTTGGCGCCGTTCTCGGTCATCTCGCCGACGATGTCGGTGAGCTGTGTGGGGGCCTTTCGCCCGGACTCCAGGTCGAGCCGGTTGCAGGCCTCGGCGAAGCGCAGGTACGTGTCCACGCTCGCGACCACCACGCGGACATCGATCTTGAGGATTTCGATCCCGACCAGAGAGACGCGGACGAACGCGTCGATCACCAGCCCTCGGTCGAGGATGAGCTCCAGCACATCGTAGAGATTTCCCGAGCCGCTTCCGCCGCTCGTGGCATTGCTCTGTTGGACGAGTGTCACAGTGAACTCCTTTCGATTCAGCGCCTGTCGACGTCCACGGGCACGCCACCCCCGGCAGGGGGAGGCCGCGCCCGCCGCCGTCGTCAGCGACGGTCGATCTGGCCCCGGGCGTAGCGCCGTGTGCGCTCGTACGCCACGAGCCGCCCCTCGCTGTCGAGGGCGACGCGGTACGAGGCCATGACGCTCATCGTGTCCGGAACCTTCTCCAGCTCGACGACCTCGACTTCGGCCGTCCACCCGTCCTCCGTGGCCTTGACCGCGGACACGGATCCGGGTTCGCACCGCAGCAGCTCCGAGAGCTGCCCGGAGGCACGGCGCATGGCCGTGGCGATGTCGAGCTGTGCGGACGTCTTGTTCTCTTCGTCGTCAGTCGCGCTCATGTTCCCCGCCTGTGAGGCCTGGATGACCGCCCTGGAGCCGGGCTCCAGCAGCCGCCTGTGGCTGACGTTCGCGTGCCCCGGGCGTCCGAACGTATGCGTGACTCACCGTGAATCGCTCCCGTGAAGTCCCCACAGGCGACGCCACCGTGCTGATCGCGAGGGGGTTTCTCCGTGGCTGGGGTGCCGGCTGGAAGGAGCCCCGTGGCCGGCGGGAGGCAGCCCCCGTGCGGGTCGCGGCGACGGGTGTCGCGCAGCGTGGCAGGCGTCCCAGATGCGTGTTGCGATGGAAGCAGGGAAGCCGACCTGTAGGCACCGTTCGGTGCCACGATGGGAGGAGCGATCATGGCTGCGAACAAGCCGCTCAAGGCCCGCGACATCATGACGGCGGGGACGCAGTGCGTGGGTGAGCACGAGTCCCTGCACGACGCGGCGCGGATGATGCGGGACATGCAGGTGGGTGCGATGCCCATCTGTGGCGATGACGACAAGCTGATGGGGATGGTCACTGACCGCGACATCGTCGTCGAGTGTGTGGCCGCCGGGCAGGACCCGGCCCAGGTCGAGTGCGGTTCCCTCGGCGGCGAGCTGCACTGGATCGACGCCGAGGCGTCGGCGACCGACGCCCTGCACGTCATGGAGGAGAACCAGGTGAAGCGACTGCCGGTGATCGACGTGCAGAACGGACACCGTCTCTGCGGGATGATCTCGGAAGCCAACCTCGCCCAGAACCTCACGGACCAGCAGATCGCCGAATTCGCGAGCCGCGTGTACGCGGGCGCCCACTGAGGGCCCACCCCTCAGGCTGCTGCCGCCCACTGCCGCAGGCGCACGTCACGCGCGACGAGGCGGTCCGGATTCTCCGCGCGGTCCGCATTCCGGCCGGCAGGATTCGCCCGGGATGCGGCTCGGCCGCTTCGACGTCCACGCGTCGCCGGCGGGGACGTCCACGCGTCACCGACGCGCGGGCGCCCGGCGCGCCCGCCGTCCTCCCGGTGGGTGTCGCGCCTGGTGTCGCGCCTCTCGTCGGCGTCGCGCCGCCGCCTTTCGGGAGACGTCCGCCTGGGGCGACGGCCGCCGCTCTATCCCGCTGGGGTGAAGAGCGGTGCTGTCCTGGTGATCTCCAGCAGGCGGTCTACTCGGGGACTGGAGGTGGTGACGGCCAGGGGGTGGTGGTCGTGGAGGGCCCATTGGCGCGCACGCAGCAGGACCTGCAACCCCGTGCAGTCGCAGAACGTGACCCCGGACAGGTCCAGAGTGATCCCACAGCCGGCGGGGCATGCCTCCGTCGCCTTCAGCAGGACGACCCGCAGATGTGCGGCGGTGCTGAGGTCGAGCTCTCCGGCGACGCTCACGACGGGGCCGCCCGGAGCGTTGTGTACGGAGATGCTGACGCGGGCCTCCTGCCCGCTGACCGGTGGGGATTCCAGCCGCGTGGCTTCGGAGAAGAGAGTCATGAGAGCCTCCAGACCGAAACGAGCCTTCCCCTGCGAGTCTCCCTTTTGGGGTGAATTGCGTCAATAAATGCCCGAAATTCGCCTCGTACGATGAC
Organism: Streptomyces aureus; assembly: GCF_001418135.1. Classification (GTDB taxonomy): domain Bacteria; phylum Actinomycetota; class Actinomycetes; order Streptomycetales; family Streptomycetaceae; genus Streptomyces; species Streptomyces aureus_A. The sequence goes on along the minus strand of NZ_LIPQ01000023.1, from coordinate 3,864 downwards.
TGGCGTCCCCCATTCCGGGCAGGGTGCAAGCATGGGCGAAACGAGCGCCAACCACTCGGACTGGACCTTTCTCACCAGTCATGCCCGGGTCCTGCTGACGATCTTCCGTGATCCCGCCATACGCCTGCGCGACGTCGCATCGATCTGCGGCATCACCGAGCGGACGGTGCAGGCCATCGTCACCGACCTCGAAGAAGCCGGGTACCTCACGCGCAGCCGCGGGAACGACGGTCGCCGCAATCGCTACAGCATCGTGCAGGGTGCCCTCTTCCGGCATCCGGCCGAGGCCGGCTATCAGGTCACCGACCTGCTGGCACTCCTCTCCAAGCCGGGCGACACCCAGGGACCGGCCGTCGACTGATGCCGCGCCCGGGTGTCGCCGCTCGATAGGCGCCAGGTGCGCAGTCCCGACTTCTGCCGGGTGCGCCACGCCGAGTGTGCGCACCCTGCGCAGCCCTGTGAGGACCCGAGTGGTGGAATCGGTCGGCCACGTCCGGCGCGGTGCAGGCCCTCAGCTCGGTGCTATGGGCAGATTTACAGTGGAATATTCCCTGTCCTGCACGAGTGATCCGAGGGTGACGGCCGTGTCGACGTCGAGTGATGAGATCGCGGGCGCCCCGTGCTGGGTCAGTCTGATGGCCCGGGACCTGGCAGCCGCGCAGCACTTCTACGCCGGGGTCCTGGGCTGGAGGTTCCGCGCCAGCAGCCTCGGGGACAGTTTCTCGGTCGCCCTCCGGGAGGGCATGCCCGTCGCGGGGATCGGCGCTCTCGCCGAGCGCCTCGACCTGCCGGTGGCGTGGACGCCGTACTTCGCCGTCGCGGACGCCGACGTCACCGCCGCACGTATCCGTGAACGCGGGGCGACCATGGCCGTAGGCCCCCTGGCCTTCGGCACCGGCCGCGCCGGACTGGCCGCCGACCCCGCCGGAGCAGTCTTCGGGTTCTGGCAGGGCACTGTCGTCCCGGATTGGTCGGTGGGCCGGGGCAGAGCGTCGGCCTGGCTGGAGCTGCACACACGCGACGTGTTCGAAGCCTCGATCTTCTACGGGGAGGTCTTCGACTGGGCCGGGGGAGACGCCGGCTGCTGCGTGGCGTCCTACGAACACGACCACGTCGTCCTGCGCCACGGCCACGACACCGTCGCGCGCATCAGCGGAGGAGCGGTCGACGCGGTTCCGGACCCCTCGATCCGCCCGCGCTGGCACGTCCACTTCCCCGTACCGGACCTGGAAGAGGCGATCGAGGCCACGTACGCGCGGGGAGGCGGAGCCGTCTCCCCTGTGGGTACGTCCACGACGAGCCGTTGGGTCGACCTCACCGACCCGGAGGGAGCGCGATTCACCGTCGTAGCACCGCAGGACACGTTCTGAACCATCAGGCCGAGTCGTAGACGGCCGGAGTGGGCGGTGGCGGTCTCCGCCGAACAGCCGAATCCCGGGTGTGCGGGCGGGTCTTCGCCCCGTTCGTCGGCGGGCTCGCAGCGACCGACGGTCCTTCGATGCCGGGGTTGGTCCGGGCGGGCGGTCCGGGGAGTGTCACGGGCGTCGCGAGCACGGTGGGGCGGATCCGGGAGCGATGGTGGTGGGGGTGCCCGTTCCGGATCCGGCGCCCGCATGCCCAGGCGGAGGAGACGACATGGATGGGCGGAAGCGGACCTTCGCGACTCTCACAGCGTCCGCCGTCGTGGCCACGCTGTTGTGCGGTTGCGGAGCGCCCGCGGCCCGCGTGGACGGGGCCCGGCAGGCCGGCCTGGCCTTCGAACAGGCACTCGCCGACGCGGACTACGCGCGGGCGTGCACGCTGATCGCGCCCCAGACCCGCGAGGAACTCGAAGAGAACGAGAACAAGCCGTGCGGCCCGGCTCTGGAAGGCCAGGCTCTCTCCGCCGCCGACGGAGTGCCTGACACGCAGGTGTACGGAAGGCAGGCGCTGCTGCGACTGCCGACCGACATCCTGTTCCTTTCGCAGTTCGCCGACGGCTGGAAAGTCACCGCCGCGGGGTGCGCTCCGCAGGCCGGCGAGCCCTACCGGTGCTCTGTGAAGGGCGGCTGACGTGCGTCTTCTGTTCGCCATCTGTCTGGTGACGATCCTCGGCGGGCTGGGCTACTTCACCGTGATCGGGGCGATGCACCGGTGAGCGGGCGACGTGAACCCCGTGAGGGACGGTTCTGGAAGGACAACAGCCTCACGCTCGCCTTCGGCGGCGCGTTCCTCGTGGTCCTGGCCGGCCAGGCACTGGCCGGGCACGCCGGCTTCAACGAGGACCTCGCCGTCGACGGGATGCAGCAGCTGACGATCGGCGAGTACCTGATGTCGTCGGACTTCGCCGTCGACGTGACCGAGAACTGGCAGTCGGAGTTCCTCCAGTTCTTCCTCTACATCTTCGGCACCGTCTGGCTCCTCCAGCGCGGCTCACCCGAGTCCAAGGAACTCCACAAGGCGGGTCCCGAAAGCGACCAGGAGCAGCGCGTCGGAGACCACGCCCGGGCCGACTCGCCCCGCTGGGCCGGCACCAAGGACTGGCGACAGCGCCTGTACTCACGCTCTCTCGGGACCGCGATGGCCCTGCTGTTCGTCCTGTCCTGGCTCGCCCAGTCGATCGCCGGAACGGCCGCCTACAACGAGCAGCGACTGCGGGAGCTCCTGCCACCGGTGTCGTGGAGCAGCTACCTGGCCTCAGCCGACTTCTGGGACCGCTCCTTGCAGAACTGGCAGTCGGAACTGCTGGCTGTGGCCGCCATGGCCATCCTCTCCGTGTATCTGCGTCAGCGAGGCTCCCCGGAATCCAAGCCCGTGGGCGCCTCGCACACCTCCACGGGAGTCGAAGGGTAGGAGGACGGGGCGATTCCCGCCGGCCGTTCGTCAGGGCAGTGGGGTGCCGCCGGTGGCGTTGACGATCTCGCCGGTGATGTAGCTCGCCTGGGGTGAGGCAAGGAAGACGTAGGCCGGTGCCATCTCCGCCGGCTGGGCGGGGCGGCCCAGCGGGGACTGCGTGCCGAACTTCGTCGTGTCAGGCATCGTCGCGGGGATGAGTGGCGTCCACACGGGTCCGGGGGCGACGGCGTTGACGCGGATGCCGCGTTCGGCGAGCATCTGGGCCAGGCCGTGGGTGAAGGAGATGATCGCCGACTTCGTCATCGCGTAGTCGAGGAGATGGGGACTGGGCTTGTACCCCTGCACCGAGGTGGTGTTGATGATCGACCCGCCTCGCGGCATGTGGGGCAGGACCTTGCGTGTCAGCCAGAACATTCCGTACAGGTTGGTCTTCATCACCCGGTCGAACTGTTCCGTGGTGATCGCCTCGATCCCGTCGGGCTGGGACATCTGGTACGCGGCGTTGTTGACAAGGATGTCCACCCGCCCCAGCTCGTCCACGGCACGGTCGATCAGGGCCGAGCATTGGTTCTCGTCGCGGATGTCGCACAGGACGGGCACCGCCGTCCGGCCGGCCTCACGGACGAGACGCGCGGTCTCGACGGCTTCGTCGGTCTCTTCGGCGAGGTGGGTGAGGACGACGTCCGCCCCCTCCCTGGCGAATGCCAGGCATACGGCCCTGCCGATTCCGGAGTCCCCTCCCGTCACCACCGCCGTACGGTTCGAAAGCACCTCGTGGCCCCGGTACGAGTCCTCACCGTGATCCGGCCGGGGGCGCATCTCCTCCGTCGAGCCGGGGTGGTCCTGCTCCTGGTCGGGGAGCGGGGGTCGCGGGTGGCGTGTCACCGGGTCGGGAACCCCGGGTGCGTCGTTCTCAGGCATGAAGTCTCCGTAGGGCCGTCCGAAGCAGGGCAGGCGGCCGAGGCGTCGGGCATGGATGGGGGGCGGCAACAGGGTCGTACCAGAGGCCCGGCGTACCTGCTCCGGCAC